>DATNEH010000213.1:0-7522 GCA_035553015.1 Caulobacteraceae bacterium
TGGAGATGGACCACCGCATCTCGCCGGAGCTGCGCCTGACGCCCACCACCGGCCACACGCCCGGCCACGTCAGCCTCTTGATCGAGAGCGAGGGCGAGCGGGCGATGATCACCGGCGACATCATGCATCACCCCTGCCAGATCGCGCATCCGGAGTGGGCGCCCGGCTTCGACCGCGACAAGGCCGCCGCCATCGCCACCCGCAGGCGGGTGCTGGGCGAGGTCGCCGACCAGCCGATCCTGGTGATCGGCACCCATTTCGCCGCGCCGACCGCCGGCCGCATCCGCCGCGACGGCGAGACCTTCCTGATGGAGAGCGAGCATGTCCACGCCGAGCCGTGAAGTACACCTGGTCCGGCGCCCGGAAGGCGCGCCGGCCGCCGCTGATTTCGCGCTGGTCGAGGCCGATGTCCGCGATCCCGCCGACGGCGAGGTGCTGGTCCGCAACCTGATGATGAGCGTCGACCCGGCGATCCGGCCGCGGCTCTCCAACGATCAGGCCCTGGACGTGGCGATCGGCGGCGGCGCCGTCGGGCGGGTGGAGAAGTCGCTCAACCCGGCGTTCAAGGAGGGCGACCTCGTCAACAACCGGTTCGGCTTTCGCGAGGCGTTCGTCTCCGACGGCAAGGGCCTGGCGCCGCTGAAGCCGGCCGCCGGCGTGCCGATCAGCGCCTACATGTCGGTGCTGGGCGGCACCGGCTTCACCGCGTACGGCGGCCTCTTGCGCATCGGCGCGCTGAAGGACGGCGAGCAGGTGTTCGTCTCCACCGCCGCCGGCGCGGTGGGCTCCATCGCCGCGCAGATCGCCAAGCTCAGGGGCTGCTACGTTGTGGGCTCGACCGGCTCCGACGAGAAGGTGCGCTGGCTGCTGGACGAGGCGAAGATCGACGCGGCGTTCAACTACAAGACCGGCCCGGTGCGCCCGCAGCTGAAGGCGGTCACGCCGAAGGGGATCGACGTCTACTTCGACAACGTCGGCGGCGAGCACCTGGACGCGGCGCTGGCCGGCATGAACCTGCTGGGGCGCGTGGCGGTCTGCGGCATGATCAGCGGCTACAACGAGGCCGGCACCCGCACCAACGTGCGCAACCTCGCCAACATCATCTACGGCCGCATCACGCTGCGCGGCTTCACCGGCGCCGACTTCATGGACCTGCGCGAACAGTTCCAGTCCGACATGGCCGGCTGGCTGCGCGAGGGCCGCATCAAGCACCACGAGACCATCTACAGCGGCATCGAGAACGCCGCCGCCGCGATGATCGACCTGATGGCCGGCGCCAACCTCGGCAAGATGCTGGTGAAGCTGGCGGACTGAGCGGCCTCGTAACCGACCGACACCGCGCCATTCATCGCTTGGACGAAGGGTTTCGGGGACTTATCCCCAGGCGCGGCCCGCTCAGCGCCGGGGGACGGGGATGGGCATCCTGTCCCCCCATGCAACCTATGGAGCAGTTTCCCACATCGGGCTGTAGTTCATGATCGGGCGCTCGAAGGTCGCGCCCTTGGCGATGAAGCCGGCGCCGAGGTCGAGCATGGGCTTGTAGGTGTCCAACTGATGCGCCTCCGCCAGGCTGCGCCATCTGCTGACGTTGAGCAGAGAGTTCGTGGCTGCGTCCTCGCCGACGTAGAAGTCGACCAGACCGGGCAGCTGCCGGATCCCCGGCGCCAGCACCGCCTCGGCTTCCGCCATCATCCGTTTGAGCTCCGCGAAGCGCTCCGGCGCGCAGCGGATGATGGACACTCGAGCCACGTACGGCATGCGCGCCTCCAAGTCGGCTTCAGGCCGAGGACGGGCGCGACCCTATGCCATGCATCGGCATCGTGTCCCCGGAAGCCCTCCGCGCCAACATGACGGTTACGTAAGGTTCGCGCCCCGCGGGCGGAGTGCTAAGGCGGGTTGCGATCTACCCGGAGTAACCGATGCCGCGCGTGCTTGCCGCCCCTCTCGCGATCCTCGTCCTCTTGCTGGCGGGGGGCCTTGCGCGAGCGCAGACGGCGGTTCCCCCGATCGACTTCCAGCAGCGTGTGCTGCCGAACGGGCTGAAGGTGATCACCGCGCTCGACCGCTCGACGCCCAACGTCACCGTGCAGGTCTGGTACGGCGTCGGCGCCAAGAACGACCCGCCCGGCCGCTCCGGTTTCGCGCACATGTTCGAGCATATGATGTTCAAGGCCACGCGCGACATGCCGGCCGAGTACATGGACCGGCTGACCGAGGACGTCGGCGGCATGAACAACGCCTTCACCCAGGACGACACCACGGCATTCTACGAGGTGATCCCGGCGGCCGACCTGCAGCGGCTGCTGTGGGCGGAGTCCGAGCGGATGTCGACGCTGGTGGTCGACAAGGCCAACTTCGATTCCGAGCGCCAGGTGGTCGAGGAGGAGCTGCGCCAGCGCGTGCTCGCCAGCCCCTACGGACGGCTCTTCTACTACGACCTGCCGGAGGACAGCTTCCAGGTCCACCCGTACCACCGCTCGGCGATCGGCTCGATCGCGGACCTCGACGCCGCCACCCTCGACGACCTGCAGAACTTCCACGCCACCTTCTACCGCCCTGCGAATGCGACGCTGGTGGTGGCCGGCAACTTCGATCCGGCCCAGCTGAACGCCTGGATCGGCCAGTACTTCGGGCCGCTGACCAATCCGCCGACGCCGGTGCCGCAGGTGACCGCCGTCGAGCCGCCGCGCACCGGGCCGCGCGAGGTGACCAACTATGGGACCGACGTGCCGCTGCCCGCGGTGGCCATCACCTGGCTGGCGCCCAAGGCCACCGATCCCGACGCGGCGGCGCTGCAGGTGCTGGATGCGATCCTCACCGCCGGCAAGTCGTCGCGGCTCTACGACACCCTGGTCTACGGCAAGCAGATCGCCGCGCAGGTCTTCTCCAGCGCGGACCTGCGCCAGCAGCTCGGCATGTTCTACGTCGGCGCGATCGTCGCCGAGGGCCACAAGCCCGATGAGGTCGTCGAGGCGCTGCGGGCGCAGGTGGCGGCGTTGCGCGACGCGCCGGTCAGTCCGGCCGAGCTCGACATCGCCAAGACCCAGCTCTTGACCCAGGAGATCCGCCAGCGCGAGACGATCGAGGGCCGCGCCAACGAGCTGGCCGCCGCGCAGGTGATCGAGGGCTCGGCCGACCGCGCCAACAGCGACATCGTGGCGCTCGGCCGGGTCACCGCCGCCGACGTGCAGCGGGTGGCGCAGAAGTACCTCCCCGACGACCTGCGCGTGGTGATCCGTTACCTGCCGGAAAGCGCCCGGCCGAAGGGGGCGCCGGCCGAAGCGGCGCCGCCCCCGCCGGTCGCCTCGCGGCCCTACACCGGCCCGGTCGCCGCGCTGGCGCCGATGGGCCAGCGCCAGGCGCCGCCGCCGATCGGCGCTCAGCCGCCGGCGGTGCTGCCGACGCCGGTCGAGCGCACGCTGTCGAACGGCATGCGGGTGATCGTGGCGCACAGCGAGCAGCTGCCGCTGGTGGCCGCCAGCCTGATGTTCGAAGGCGGCGCGGCGTCCGACCCGCCGCGGCTGGCCGGGACCGCCAGCCTGACCGCCTCGCTGGTCACCGAAGGCACCACGACCCGCTCGGCGCGCGACATCGCCCGCCAGTCGGAAGCGCTGGGCGCGGATCTCGCGGCCAACTCGGGGTGGGAGGCCTCGACGGTCGGCCTCTCGGTGATGCCGGACAAGCTTTCCGCCGCGCTCGCCATCGTCGCCGACGTGGCGCGCAATCCGACCTTCGCGCCCGACGAGCTGGAGCGCGCCCGCAAGGAGCAGCTCGAGGGACTGGAGGTGGCCTACGGCGAGCCCGGCCAGGTGGCCGCGTTCGCCACCGCCCCGGTGACCTACGCCGGCACCTCGTTCGCCCATGCGGCCGGCGGTACGCCGACCTCGCTGGCGCGGCTGACGCGTGACGACCTGGCGCGCTTCCATCAGCTGAACTGGCGGCCGGACCAGGCGGTGCTGGTGCTGACCGGCGACATCACGCCCGAGGCGGGCTTTGCGGCCGCGCAGGCGGCGTTCGGCGACTGGCCGAAGCCCGCAGAGCCGCCGCCGCCACGTCCCACCGGCCAGCCGGCCGCCGCGCCCCGCAACATCGCCATCGACCTGCCGGGCGTCGGACAGGCGGCGGTGGTGGTGACCAAGCCCGCCCTCGCCCGCACCGACCCGCGCTTCTATCAGGCGTTGGTCGCCAACACGGTGCTGGGCGGCGGCTATTCGGCCAGGCTCAACGCCGACATCCGTATCAAGCGCGGGCTCTCGTACGGGGCGGACTCGATGCTGGCCGCGCACCGCACGCTGGGCGCGTTCACCGCCTCGGCGCAGACCCGCAACGACGCGGCCGCCGAGGTCGCCGACCTGATCAAGGCCAACATGGCCCAGCTCGGCGCCGCCCCGCCGGCGCCGGACGAGCTGGCGGCGCGCAAGGAGTCGCTGATCGGCGAGTATGGCCGCGGCATCGCCACCGCCTCAGGCCTCGCGCAGACCCTGCAGAACCTGGCGCTCTACGGCATCGATCTTACAGAGGTGAAGACCTACACCGACAAGGTCGAAGCGGTGACGCCCGGCGAGGTGCAGGCGGTCGCCGCCGAGCTGATGAAGCCGGGCGACGCCAGCCTGATCGTGGTCGGCGACGCCAAGCTGTTCCTGCCGACCCTGAAGCCCAAGGCGCCGAACCTGGAAGTGATCCCGATCACCGAGTTCGATCCGGACAACGCCACGCTGCGCAGGACGGCGCCGCCGGCCGCCCACGGCCACTGACGTCGGTCGGGTCCCCGCCCCGCGCCAGCCCGCGCGGGCTATTGCGGCGCTGAACCCGCCGCCGACGGGGCCTGGGCGGCCATCGCGAGCGCCTCGGCCTTGGTGCGGGCGAGGCGCGACAGCCAGCCCTTGCCGAAGTGGCTGAAGGTCGAGAGCGAGCGGTAGAAAGCCTCGCGGTCCTTCGCGATCGCGGCGATCAGGTCCGCGGGCGCCATGGCGTCCACCGCCGCCTGGGTCTTCGGCCCCCAGGAGCCGTCGGCGGCGACGCCCGCGCATTTCTGCACCGACCTGACCGCGCGGCCGACGCCCTGGTTCACCGCCTCGTCGAACACGATCAGGTCGACGCCCGCCGGGCAGTCGTTGGCGTGGGCGGCGTCGTAGTAGTTCTTCTCGTAGATCGGCGCGACGTCGGCCGGCTTCAGCGCCTTGACCTCGGCGACGGTGGCGGTGCGCCCGAGCCAGTGCGACAGCGTCTTTAGCGTGACGCCGAGGTTGGTGGCGCCGCCGGGATCTTTCGGATCGTCGACGAAGCCGCCCTCGGACTTGAGGATGATGGGCAGGCAGGCCTGGAAGGTCATCGCAGCGTCTCCCGAACAGCGAGACCAGCAAGGGAAACCCGCCCTGAATCGTGGTCAAGTTGCAATATTGCGATGAGGCGTGGGCGAAGCGCCCGTCTAGGCCTGCACGGCCCCATGCGGCGTCGCCCATTCTGCGGTGTCGGGCTGGGCGCCGATCAGCGCAAGGCCGGTGGCGATCGAGACCAGCTCGCCGCCGCTTTCCAGCTTCGCCTCGCCGAAGCGGTCGGCGAACAGGCGCCGCACCGCCGGCACGAACGAAGAGCCGCCGGTGAGGAATACCTTGTCGATCTCACTGGCGGTGACGCCGGCCTTGGCGACCGCCTCGTCGGCCGCGGCGGCGATCGCGGCGAGCTCGGGCGCGATCCAGCCCTCGAACTCGGCGCGCTGCACCGGCTTTTCGATCCGCACGTCGCCGGCCTCGAAGCGGAACACCGCCTCGGCCGCGTCCGACAGCGTCTCCTTCAGCCGCGAGACCGACTGGTAGAGCCGGTAGCCGTGATTGTGGTCGAGGATCTCGACCAGCCGCGCGATCTTCTCCGGCTCCTGGGCGGTGCGTAAGAGGCCGCGGATGTCACGCATGTCCTTCGAGGCGCGCAACAGGGCCAGCTGCTCCCAGCGTGCGAAGGCGGCGTAGTAGCGGGCGGGAATCGGCAGCACGTTGGAGAAGGCGCGGTAGCTGGTCCCCTTGCCGAGCTCCGGCGAGACCAGATGGTCGATGATCCGGTAATCGAAGGCGTCGCCCGCCACCGGCGCGCCGGCGTTGGCCAGCGCCTGGGAACGGACCTCACCGGCCTCGCGCCAGAACCGGACGATCGAGAAGTCGCTGGTGCCGCCGCCTAAGTCGGCGACCATCACCGTGGCGTCGCGCTTGAGTTGGCGGGCGAAGAAGAACGCCGCGGCCACCGGCTCGTAGGCATAGCGGATGTCGGTGAAGCCGAGCCGCCCGAACGCGGTCTCGTAGCGCGAGAGCGCCAACTGCGGGTCGGCCCGCGCGCCGGCGAAGTTCACGGGCCGCCCGACGATGAGCCGCTTGGGCAGATTGTCGAGGTCGGCGCCGCCGTGCGCCAGCATGCGGATCAGGAAGGCCGACAGCAGGTCCTCGAAACGGAACCAGCGGCCGAGCACATTGGTGTGCACGAAGAGCGGGCTCGCCGCGTAGGTCTTGAACGACTGGATGAAGCGCGTCTCCAGCGGCTCCTCGACATAGGCGTCGATCGCCCACGGCCCCGCCTCGACCACGCGGTCGCGTGGGTTGACGATGTCGGCGTGGAACGACAGCGCCGAGCGGAACGGCGCGATCAGCGCATTGTCGTGCGCGAACTGGATCAGGCGCGCGTCGCCATCCGCACCGGCCAGCGCGACCACCGTGTTGGTGGTCCCGAAGTCTATTCCGATAGCGGCCTCGCCGCCGGCCTCTATCATGACCCGCCTCCAACGCCGAAAGGGCCGGCGCCCGGAAAAGCGGGGCGTCGGCCTAGCTGAATTGTTCGAAGTAGCGCCTGATCAGCTTCAGATAGACCGCTGTCAACTGTTCGATCTGCGCAACGGACGTACGCTCGTCGATTGCGTGCATGGTGGCGCCGACCAGACCCACTTCCACCACCGGGCAGAGTGCGCGGATGAAGCGGGCGTCGGAGGTGCCGCCGGTGGTCGAGAGTTCGGGCCGGCGGCCGGCGACGTCCTCGATCACATTCGCCACCAGGGCGACGAACGGGCCCGGCTCGGTGAGGAACGCCTCGCCACTGATCTCGACGCGCACGCCGACCTTGCCGCCGAAGCCCTCGCCGGCCTTGACTGCCTCGGCCTCGATCCAGCGCTGCAGGTCGACGCCCGCGTGGGCCGGGTTGAAGCGGATGTTGAGCCGAGCCTCGGCGAGGCGCGGGATCACGTTGGTGGCCGGATTGCCGACGTCGATCGTGGTGACCTCGAGGTTGGACGGCTGGAACTCGGGATAGCCAGCGTCGAGCACGCGGGCTTGCAGCGCCGCGAGCAGCCGGACCAGCACCGGGACCGGGTTGGCGGCGCGGTGCGGATAGGCGACGTGGCCCTGCACCCCCTCGACCGTGAGGAAGGCGTTCAGGCTGCCGCGGCGGCCGATCTTGACCATGTCGCCGAACTCGACGGACGAAGTCGGCTCGCCGACGATGCAGTGGTCGATCCCCTCGCCCTCGGCCTGCAGCGCCGCCACCA
>DATNEH010000214.1:0-14182 GCA_035553015.1 Caulobacteraceae bacterium
CGTCGACTTCACGGTCGCCGCGAGCCTGCCGATGCCGGGTCTGACTGCGTGGCAGGGGCTGTTCGAGCATGGCCGTTTGCAGGCGGGGCAGAGCCTCCTCGTGCACGGCGCGGCCGGCTCGGTCGGGTCGATGGTGACGCAGCTCGCACGAGAGGTGGGCGGCCACGTCATCGGCGCCGGGCGCGCCGCCGACCGCCAGAAGGCGCTCGACTTCGGCGCTCAGGAGTTTGTCGACCTCGACAATGACGTCCTCGAAGACGTCGGCGAAGTCGATCTGGTGTTCGATCTCATCGGCGGCGATATCGGGAAGCGGTCCGCGCGCCTGGTTCGAGCCGGAGGAACACTGGTGTCCGCCGTGGGGCCGCCCGCGGCGCGGCCAGCCGACGGTCTGGCGATCGACTTCGTCGTCGAGTCCGATCGCGCCCAGCTGGGTGAGATCGTCCAGCGCGTGCGGGACGGACGACTGCGGACGAACATCGGCCACATCTCGTCCCTCGACGATGCCGTCGCCGCCTTCAACTCGACCGAGCGACGCCAGGGGAAGACGATCATTCGCGTCCGTCCGTGAGGATCGGGCGGCGCTCGTCTCTGGCCCCTCGTGGACCATCCGGAAGGCGTCGCCGTCCGAGCGGGCGGCCCTACGAGCTGCCCAGCCAGAACTTCAGCTCGGCCGCGTCGGCGGTCAGGTGGCCGTCCTGCCAGGTGTCGTTGTCTTCCAGGCCGTGCCAGGCCGCCGTGTCGGCGGCGTGGGCGTTGACGTACTGGCGCCAGCGATACTCCTGGAAGATGGCGATGATGTTCAGCGCGTAGGCCTGCGCCAGCGCGTTGTTGCCCTCGATGATGATCAGGTTGTCGTCGTTCTCCTTGCTCGCCTTCATGCCGAGATTGTGCGAGCCGGTCATCACGACAGGATGGTCGCCGAACGGATCGGCAATCACCACCTTCGAGTGGATCATCACGCTGGAGGCGCCCTTCAGCTCGGCCTCCCAGTCGCTGTACTTGGCCTTCACGTTGGCGGGCACCAGCACGTCCTTGGGCAGCCGCGTCGGCGGTGTCGTCCCGCCGGTGAAGAGCGTGACCGGATGGGTTGGGGCGCTCGCGTCCGCCGGCGCGGCGGCTGCAGGGGCGCTGCCGGCATCCGGCGCGTCGGTCAGCCCCTTGATCTCCTGGTTGACCACGCCGCGGATGTAGAGATCGGCGTTCAGGTTCGGGTTGGGCGCCGGCGCGTGGCGGTTCAGCACCGACTGCAGCAGTGTCCAGTCCTCGGGATTCGCCTGTTCGGCGCCCGGATTGAAGAACAGGAACAACAGGCCCTGCTGGGCGCCGTTGATCAGCGCCCGGGCCTGGTTCATGTCCTCGCCCGCGTCCGTCGAGGCGAACCAGACCGACACCTTGTCGGACCCGCCCGAGCCGTCGGCGCTGCGCGCGACCTGGAAGCTGCGGGCGACCGAGTTGGGCTGGATCAGCGTCGGCGGATAGGTGTTGCCGGCCGCCTGCAGGCGCTTCCAAGCATCGAAGTAGGCGCCGGCCACCGCCGCATCGTTGATCACGATGCCGTTGTTGGCCTGCGTGCACAGGCCCGTCTCGGTGGTGTTGGTGCTGCCGGTCCAGACCTGCTGCGGATTGTCGTTCGCGTCGCAGAACACGATGAACTTGTTGTGGGCGAAGTGCGAGCCGGTGACCATGCGATCGAACACCTGCACCTGGCTGTTGGCCTTCAGGTCGGCGCGGACGGCATGGTTCTCGTCGTTGGTCGGCGGCTTGAAGGCGCCGTTGCCCAGCAGCAGGAAGCAGCGCGGACCGAGCGCCTTCATCTGCGCCAGCACTTCCGGGTCGTTCAGCTCGTAGAGCGCGGCGTAGACGTGGCCCGTGCCCTGCGCCGCGGTGGTCAGCAGGTTGATCAGCTGCGGGCGCAGCAGGCCGCCCAACGCTTTGCGCAGCGCGTTGTTAGGATCGGCGATCGCCTTCATCAGTTCGGCCCGTGGCGAGCCCTTCGCGGCTTGCGCGGCGGCCTCGGCCGCCAGCTCGCGCGCCACCCACTGGGCGGCGATGATGCCGCGGTTGAAGTAGGCCGAGATGTTCACCCCGTCCTGGCCGCTGACCTGTTCGACGTCGCTCCAGGCGGTAGCCGCGACGTCGTCGAGCGCCAGGTGGGTCGCGTCGGCCCCACAGACCGGCACGATGCGATAGCGCACCGTATCGCCCGGCTGCACCATGTAGTCCCACCAGAGATAGCGCTGGATCGGCCATTGCCATTCCTGCCCCGCCGCAGGCGCCGCCGCGCCCTCGGTGAAGCCGACGTGGTTGGCGAGATAGCTTTGCACCGGTCCCGCCGGCGCGCGCGTCAGCTCGCGCTGCACCGCGAAGCCGCGGCACCCCGCGATCCGCTGACCGTCGTCCGGGAACCACATCAGTCCGACGTGGTCGCCGTTGTTGAGCACCCGCAGCTTCAGCATGATCGTCCCCGAGCTTCGCTGCTCGGTTGTGGCACAGCTTCAGCGGGCCGTCACGCCGGACTCGCGTTGCGCCCGTGAGCGGGGCGAGCGACTACGCCCGGATGCCCTTCACCGCGCGGTCGGCGCCGAGCGCGCCCAGCGCGGCGCGGACGATGCCGTCGGCGTCGAGGCCGGCGGCGACATACATCGCCGCGGGCTTGTCCTGGTCCTGGAAGACGTCGGGCAGCGTCAGCGTCCGCACCTTCAGGCCGCGGTCGAGCACGCCGCGCTCGGCCAGCGCCTGCAGCACGAAGGCGCCGAAGCCGCCCATCGCGCCCTCCTCGACGGTGATCAGCGCTTCGTGCTCGCGGGCCAGGCGCAGGATCATGTCGAGGTCGAGCGGCTTGGCGAAGCGCGCGTCGGCGACCGTCGCGGTAAAGCCGCGCGCGGCCAGCGCGTCGGCCGCCTTCAGGCTCTCACCGAGGCGCGTGCCGAGCGAGAGGATCGCCACCGCGTTGCCCTCGCGCACGATGCGGCCGCGCCCGATCTCCAGCGGCTCGGCGAAGTCGGGAATGGCGACGCCGACCCCTTCGCCGCGCGGATAGCGGAAGGCGCTCGGACGATCGTCGATCGCGACGGCGGTCGAGACCACGCGCGCCAGCTCGGCCTCGTCGGAGGGGGCCATGATCACGAAGCCGGGCAGCTGGCCGAGGTAGCCGATGTCGAAGCTGCCGGCGTGGGTGGCGCCGTCGTCGCCCACCAGGCCGGCGCGGTCCATGGCGAAGCGCACCGGCAGGCGTTGGATCGCCACGTCGTGCACCACCTGGTCGTAGCCGCGCTGCAGGAAGGTCGAATAGATCGCCGCGAACGGCTTCATGCCGTCCGCCGCCAGGCCGGCGGCGAAGGTCACCGCGTGCTGCTCGGCGATCCCGACGTCGAAACAGCGATCCGGGAAGCGCTTGCCGAACACGTCGAGGCTGGTGCCGGAGGGCATCGCCGCGGTGATCGCGACGATCTTGTCGTCCTTCTCGGCGTGCTTGATCAGCTCGCTGGCGAACACCGCCTGGTACTTCGGCGCGTTCGAGGCGCTCTTCACCTGCTCGCCGGTGATCACGTCGAACTTCGCCACGCTGTGCAGCTTGTCGGGCGCGTTCTTGGCCCAATCGCAGCCGTGGCCCTTCTCGGTGACCACGTGCACCAGCACCGGGCGGTCCTTGATGCCCTTCACGTTCTTCAGCACGGGGACCAGGTGGTCCAGGTTGTGCCCGTCGATGGGGCCGACGTAGTAGAAGCCCAGCTCCTCGAAGAGGGTGCCGCCGGTGGCCATGCCGCGCGCGTACTCCTCCGCTCGCTTCGCCATCACCTTCAGCGTGCGCGGCAGATGGTCGGCGATGTCCTTGCCGAGCCGGCGGGCGCGCTGGTAGGCGCCGCCGGAGACCAGGCCCGCCAGATAGGCGGAAAGGCCGCCCACCGGCGGGGCGATCGACATGTCGTTGTCGTTGAGGATGACGATCAGCTGCCGCGTCGTGTCGGCGGCGTTGTTCATCGCCTCGTAGGCCATGCCGGCGCTCATCGAGCCGTCGCCGATCACCGCGATCACCGAGTTGTCGTCGCCGCGCTGGTCGCGGGCCACCGCGAAGCCCAGCGCCGCCGAGATCGAGGTGGCGGCGTGGGCGGCGCCGAACGGGTCGTATTCGCTCTCGGCGCGCTTGGTGAACCCGGAAAGCCCGCCGCCCTGGCGCAGGGTGCGGATGCGGTCGCGCCGGCCGGTGAGGATCTTGTGCGGATAGGCCTGGTGGCCGACGTCCCAGATGACGATGTCGCGCGGCGTGTTGAACGTATGGTGCAGGGCGACGGTGAGCTCCACCACGCCCAGACCCGAGCCCAGGTGACCGCCGGTGACGGACACGGCGTTGATGGTTTCGGTTCTCAGTTCATCGGCCAGTTGCCGAAGCTCGGGAAGAGAAAGCGCGCGCGTGTCCGCCGGAGTGTGGATGGTGTCCAGCAAAGGCGTCGGTTGGGCCATAAGAAAACCTAGGTTCGCATGTCGCGGGAGCGCCGAGCTCCCGCCCCTGAGAGTCTCGTTAGCTTTGTCGGTCTAGCACAAAATCAACCCCTGCCCGCAAATGTTCGGCGCGCGGACCGAAGGGATCGAGGTGGGATTTGGTCTGCTCTATCAACAGGCGAAGACGTTCGCGCGCCTGATCAACGCCGAGCAAGGTCACATAGTTCGCTTTGCCTTTGGCGGCGTCCTTGCCGCCCGCGGCCTTACCGAGCTTGGCCGGATCGCCCTCTGCGTCGAGGAGATCGTCGACGATCTGGTAGGCGAGGCCGATGTCCTGGGCGAAAGCGGTCAGCGCGTGACGCTCCGGCTCGGCGGCGTGCGCCATCACCAGCGGCAGCTCGAACGCGCAGGCGATCAGCGCGCCGGTCTTCATCCGTTGCATTCGCGCAACAGTGCCCAAATCGCCACGCACGCCGAGAAGATCGATCATCTGGCCGCCGGCCATGCCGCGCGCGCCCGACGCGACGGCCAGGCGCCGCACCAGCTCGGCCCGCACGCCGCCGTCCGGGTAGGTGTCCGGATCGGCCATGATCTCGAAGGCGATGGTCTGCAGCGCATCCCCCGCCAGCACGGCGGTGGCCTCGTCGTAGGCGCGGTGCGTGGTCGGCCGGCCGCGTCGCATGTCGTCGTCGTCCATGCTCGGCAGGTCGTCGTGCACCAGGCTGTAGGCGTGGATGCACTCCAGCGCGCAGGCGGCGCGCAGCAGGCCCTGTTCCTTCAGATCGAACATCCGCCCGGTCTCGATCAGGAAGAAGGGCCGCAGCCGCTTGCCGGGCGCGAGCGCGGCGTAGCGCATCGCCTCGGTCAGCCGGCTCTCGGGCCCCTCGGCGCGCGGCAGCAGCTCGTCGAGCGCCACGGTGACCGTGTCGGCGATCTCGGCGACTCGCTGTGCGACGGAATGGGCAGGCGTCACGACCTCAGAACTCCGCCGGCTCGACGCCGGTGGGCCCTGATGGCCCGATGACGATCCGTTCGACACGAAGTTGAGCCTCCTTCAATTTGGCTTCGCAATGGGCCTTCAGCAGCGAACCGCGCTCGTAGGCGCCGATCGACTGCTCGAGATCTGTCTTGCCGGATTCGAGCTCGGCCACGATACGCTCCAGCTCCGCCAACGCCTGCTCGAAGCTCAGGGCAGCGATCTCGTCCTCACCCGCCATCCCATCTCCCCGGCTGCACGGTCACCCTAGTTAGGGGAGTCAAGCGCGGCAACGCCGGGTGACCCGCCGCGAACGCGATATTTCAGCGCTGTTGCGATTCGAACCGCCTCGCGGCCCAGTAGCGGAAGCCGCCGTCCCGCACGCAGCGCCAGCCGAGGCGCGCGAGCGCCTGGCCGATCATCGCGTTGAAGAAACCGTGCGCCACCAGCAGCACGTCCTGGCCGCTGGAGGCCAGCGCCACCAGCTGGCGCGCGGCCTCGTCGGCGCGCGCCTCGGCCTCGGCCCGCGTCTCCTGGTGGTCGTGATGGTTGAACATCCACCACCAGAGCCGAGCGACGAAGCCCCAGATGCGCGGGCTTAGCTTCACCCAGTGCGGCCAGTGCGGTGGCGGCAGCGGCGCTTCGATGAAGAGGGCGTCTTCCGCGAAGGCGCGCCCGCAGGCCAGCGCGCGCGCCGTCTCCACCGAGCGCGGGCGGGTCGAGGCGATGATGAAGCCGGCGCGGTCGGCCGCCTGCACGAGCGCAACCGGCGGCGCCTGGCCGGCGGCCAGGCCGCCGACCTCGTAGTCGGCCCACCACTCGCGGTACTCGTCGGCGCAGAGCATCCGCTGCCGCGACAGCGCCGGCTCGCCGTGGCGCGCGAGGATCACCGCGCCCGGCCGCTCGGCCGCCTCGGCCACATCGCCCAACACCCCGTCAGCCATGGGTCCCGTCAGCCATGGGCCCCGTCAGCCACAGCCGCTTTCAGCCATGCGCGGGGGCCCCATCCCGTTCCGGCATCCGCCCTAGACCCCTTGCAACGCCCGAACATGCGCCAGGGCGCTGCGCCCCAGGGCGTCCAGGTCGTAACCGCCCTCGAGCGAGGACACAACCCGGCCACGGGCGCGTCCCCGCGACGCGGCCACGATGGCGCGGGTGGCCCAGGCGAAGTCCTCCGACTCCAGCTGCTGGTCGGCGTCGCTGACCGGCTCGTGCGCGTGCGCATCGAAGCCGGCAGAGACGAGAATGAGGTCGGGCTCGAACACGGCGACCTGCTCCATCAGTCCTTCGAAGGCGCGCCGCCAGACCTCGCGCGGGGCGAACGGCCGCACCCCGGCGTTGATCACGTTCGAGGGCGTCGGCTCGTTCGGACCGCCGCTGCCCGGCCAGCCGGGCCACTGGTGGATCGAGGCGAACAGGATGTCCGGGTCGCCGCCCAGGAGCTCCTGGGTGCCGTTGCCGTGATGGACGTCGAAGTCGACCACCGCCACGCGCTGCAGGCCCGCCGCCTGCGCCGCCCGCGCGCCGATCGCCACGTTCGAGTAGAGGCAAAAGCCCATCGGCGACTCGGCCCCGGCGTGGTGGCCGGGCGGCCGCACCGCGCAGAACGCGCGCTCCGCCTCGCCTGCCGCCACCCGCCGCACCGCCGCCGCGACCGCGCCGGCCGCCCGCCTGGCCGCGCGGATCGAGCCGGGCGACAGCCAGGTGTCCGGATCCAGCGGCCGGTAACCGCTCTCGGGCGCCGCCGCTTCCAGCGCCGCGACGTAGGCCGCCGAATGCACCAGCGTCAGGTCCTCGGCGGCGGCGATCGGGGCCTCCAGCGGCTCCAGGTCGAGATCCGAGGCGTCCGCCAACGCCGCGGTCACCGCCTCCAGCCGCTTCGGTGACTCGACATGCCCGCGCGGCGGAGCGTGGGCGAGCATGTCGGTATGGGTGTAGAGGGCGAGCGACATGAGCCAGTCATACGCGAAGAGCCGGCCCGAGGGCACGCCCGATCGGCCGGCGCCGACCATCCGCCGCGCCGGCCCCGCCGACGCCGAGGCGCTGGTCGCCATCGGGCGGGCGACGTTCGCCGAGACGTTCGGCCACCTCTATCCGCCCGAAGACCTGGCGGCGTTCCTGGCCGAGTCGCACGGCCTGGCGCGCGCCCAGGCCGACCTCGCCGATCCGGCCAAGGCGGTCTGGCTCGTCGAGATCGGCGCCGAGGTGGTCGGTTACGCCGTCGCGGGGCCCTGCCACCTGCCCCACCCCGAGGCGACGCCCGCCTGCGGCGAGCTCGAGCGCATCTATGTTGCGAAGACGCAGCAGGGCGGCGGCGTAGGCGGCCGGCTGCTCGCCGAGGCGCTGGCCTGGCTGGAGAAGGACGGTCCTCGCCGGCTCTGGATCTGCGTCTGGTCCGAGAACCACGGCGCCCAGCGCCTCTACGCCCGCCACGGCTTCACGCAGGTCGGAACCTACGACTTCGTTGTCGGTCAGACCCGCGACCACGAGTTCATCCTCCGCCGCGGCTAGCGGCGCCTGCGTTCTGGTCAGGCCGCCGAGTTCGAGCCGAGCGCCCCCGATTGCTTTGACGCGCCGCCGGTGATCCGGGCCGATGCACACCCGACGCAGAGTCAAACGGGGAATGCGTTGCGGCGGTGGTTCGAGCTTCTGGTCGCGCTCGGCATGGTGCTGGGCGTCGGCGCGGGCCTCGCGCTCAATGCCTGGCTGACACCCCCCGCCGCCAAGGCGGCGTCGACCACCTGCTGGACATGGGCCGCACCGGCGCCAACGTGGCCGGCAACTCGGTGGCCGCCGTGGTGGCGAGCCGCCGGGGGGGCCTGCGCGCTGGCGGCGCGGCCGCGCCGGTGCGCGACGAGATCCCCGCCTCCGCCAAGGGGCCTGCGGTCGCGAGCGCGCGATCCGCACTGGACTTGGAGCGCTCCAGCCCCCATCCTCGCTTAAACGCCCGTTAGACTCCCTGCGCGAGGCTGCGCCCCCATGTTCATGCGCTTCTTCACCGAGCTGAAAGCGGCCAAGGTGCCGGTGACGCTCAAGGAATACCTGATGCTCATGGAGGGCATGGACCGCTCCGTGATCGACCGCCGCGTCGAGGATTTCTACTACCTGTCGCGCGCCACGCTGGTGAAGGACGAGAAGTACCTCGACCGCTTCGACGTGGTGTTCGGCCACGTCTTCAAGGGCCTGGAGCTGCTGCAGGTCGAGCAGATCAAGGACATCCCCGCCGAGTGGCTGAAGCGGCTCACTGACAGCTTCCTCACCGAGGAAGAGAAGAAGCAGATCGAAGAGATGGGCGGCTTCGAGAAGCTGATGGAGATGCTGCAGGAGCGCATGCGTAAGGCCCAGGAAGAGGGCGAGGACGGCGAGGACGAGGACGGCGAGCGCCGCGGCAACAACCGCAACTTCCCGATCGGCGCCAACGGCTATCACCCAGAAGGCATCCGCATCGGCCAGGACAAGGGCCGCCACGGCAAGGCGATCAAGGTCTGGGACAAGCGCGAGTACAAGAACCTCGACGACCAGGTCGAGCTCGGCACCCGCAACATCAAGGTGGCGCTGCGCCGCCTGCGCAAGTTCGCCAGAGTCGGCCAGCCCGACGAGCTCGACATGAAGGGGACGATCAAGGAGACGGCCAACAAGGGCTATCTCGACCTCGTCATGCAGCCCGAGCGGCGCAACACGATCAAGGTGCTGCTGTTCTTCGACATCGGCGGCTCGATGGACAGCCACATCAAGGTCTGCGAGGAGCTGTTCTCGGCGGCGAAGACCGAGTTCAAGCACATGGAATTCTACTACTTCCACAACTGCCTCTACGAGGCGGTGTGGAAGGACAACCGCCGCCGCCACGCCGAGAAGCTCGAGACCTGGGACATCCTCAATACCTTCCCGAAGGACTACAAGGTGATCTTCGTCGGCGACGCCACCATGAGCCCCTACGAGATCACCTATCCGGGCGGCTCGGTGGAGCACTGGAACGAGGAGCCGGGCGCGGTGTGGATGGACCGCATCGCCCAGCACTGGAACAGCGTCTGCTGGCTGAACCCCACCCCGCAGCGGCACTGGGACCACACCCCGTCGATCGGCCTGATGAAGCAGCTGATGGGCGAGCGCATGTTCCCGCTGACGCTCGAGGGCCTGGAAGCCGCCATGCGCGAACTCGTCCGCGGCGGCGGTTCGACCTCGATCCGGCCGATGCTGTCGTAGGTTTGCGCTCCAGCACAATCTCACTACTGTAGTGAGATGTCGCGCGATTTGACCGTTCCCGCCGCCGAGGCCAATCGCAGCTTCTCGAAGCTGCTGCGGGCCGTGAAGGGTGGCGCGCGCATCACCATCACCTCGCACGGCCAACCTATCGCCGAGCTCGCCCCGGTTTCGGATCATGGTCTGGACGAGGCGGAGCAGCGCAGGCTCGCCGACGCCCAGGCGCGGCTCGAAGCCCGTTGGGCGGCGACAGACGCACGAACGATCGGACCCTGGAGCCGCGACGAGCTCTACGACCGCGGCTGATGGCAGGCATCGCGCTCGACACCAACATCCTCGTCTACGCGGAGGGCTGCGCGGCCGCAGGGCCCATCGACGACGCCGTCTTCGCCGCGGCGCTGGGCCTCGCGGCCGACCACCACCTGCAGATCTTCGACGCCATCATCCTCGCCGGCGCCGCCAGCGCCAGATGCGACGGGCTGCTGTCGGAGGACTTGCACGACGGCTTCGCCTGGCGTGGCGTGGCGGTTCTCAACCCATTCCGCCCTGAAAACGCGGGCAAGCTTCGCCAATGGCTGCGCGAGCCGGCGCGCCGGGGCGAATAACCGCCCACGCAATTCTGACAATCCAAGGCTCCACGCGCATGCTCCGCGCGCCCTCTTGCGCGCCCGCGGCAAGTCTCTAACACTCCGCATTCAAATGAACGTTTGACGACAGGGCCCGTGTCAGACTCAGCCAGCCCGGTTCCCGAGGTCGACGCCGAGCGCGAGGCTGCGACCAAGGCGCAGGTGCTCGTCGCGGCCGAGCGCCTCTTTGCGCTGAACGGGTTCCAGAACGTCTCGGTGCGCGACATCACCGCCGAGGCGGGCGTCAACCTCGCGTCCGTGAACTACCACTTCGGCTCCAAGGACGCGCTGCTGTTCGAGATCTTCCGGCGGCGGACGTCGGAGCTCAACCGCGAGCGGGCGCGCATGTTGCACGAAGCTACCGACCGGTATGGCGGCAAGCCGCCGGTGCGCGAGATCCTGCGCGCGCTCTTCGAGCCGCCGCTTCGCTGGTCGACGCCCAATCACGACCGCCGCATCAGCGTGCAGTTCATCATCCGCGCCCGCAGCGAGGGCACCGAGGCGATGCGCGAGGTGCTGCGCACCGACGTCTCGCACCTGCGCCGCTTCGCCGACGCGCTGATGGGCGCGCGCCCGGAGCTGGCCCCCGAGGACGTCTACTGGCGCCTGCACTTCTGCCTCGGCATGATCCACAACAACCGCTTCGCCGAGTTCGACCGCTTGCACACCCTCTCCGACGGCGCGACCCGCGAGAGCGACACGCAAGGCCTGCTGAGCCGCATGCTCGACTTTGCCGAGGCCGGTTTCCTCGCCTGAAGCGATCGCATTGTCGGCGGCATCCGAGGCGCGGCCTTGCGCCCCCTCCGTCACTCGCCGCTTCGCGCCGAGCGCCACCTCCCCCGCACTCTGCGGTGCGGTGGAGGAGCGAAGCCGCACGATCTTGCTCCTCCACCGTCGCGAAGACGACGGGGGAGGTGGCAGACCGCGAAGCGGGCTGACGGAGGGGGCGCAAGGCCGCTACAACCTCGCCCTGGGCGCCCCCGCTTCGGAGTAGCCGTGACATGACCGACGCCCTGGTGCTGGAGGACCTGACCAAGGTCTTCGCCAAGCCCGCCGTCGACCACCTGAGCCTCACCGTCCGGGCCGGCGAGCTCTACGCGCTCCTCGGCCCCAACGGCGCCGGCAAGACCACCACGCTGCGCATGGTGGCGGGGCTGCTGAAGCCCACCTCCGGCCAGATCCGGGTTTTCGGCGTCGACGCGCTCGCCGATCCGGCCGGCGCCAAGCAGATGATCGCCTGGGCGCCCGACGAGCCGATGCTCTACGACCGGCTGACCCCGATGGAATACCTGGAGTTCGTCGCCGGGCTCTGGGGCGTCGAGCCGAAGCTGGCGCGGGCCAGAGCCGAGGAACTGCTGAAGTTCCTCGGCCTCTGGGAGGAGCGCGCCCAGCGCTGCGAGTCGTTCTCGCGCGGCATGAAGCAGAAGGCGGCGCTGGCCGGCGCGCTGATCCACGATCCGAAGATGCTGATTCTCGACGAGCCGCTGACCGGCCTCGACGCCGCGGTCGCCCGCCAGGTGAAGGACCTCTTGCAGGCGCGCGTGCGGGCCGGCGCGACGGTAATCCTCACCACCCACATCCTCGAGGTGGCCGAGCGGATCGCCGACCGCATCGGCATCATCCTGGCCGGCCGCCTCCTGGCCGAAGGCACGCTCGCCGAACTGCGCGAGCGCGCCGGCGAGCGTGAAGGCACGCTGGAGGACGTGTTCCTCGAACTGACGGGCCAGCTGAACGGCGAGATGGCTGCGGCGCTGGCGCCGGCCGGTGGGGCGGAGGCGGCCCGCGCGTGATCGGCCCGCCGGGCTCGACGGTCTGGCTGCTCAGCCACGAGTTGCGCCTCGCCTGGCGCGGCTTCTTCGGCGGCAAGCAGCGCGGCCGGCGCATCGTGGCGCTGGCCATCGTCGGCGGCCTCTTCCTGGTGCTCGCCTTCCCGCTGGCCTGGGCGATCCGCGGCCTGGACCCGCCGGTGAACACGCTGACCGTGCTGATGGCCGACGTCGCCGCGCTGATGATCTTTTCGCTGATGCTGTCGCAGACGCTGGCCGGCGCCGCCGACGTGCTCTATGCGCGCGGCGACCTCGACCTCTTGTTCTCCTCGCCGCTCGATCCGCGCAAGGCGCTGACGGTGCGCTTCGCGGCGCTGGCGGCCACCGCCTTTTCCGCCTTCGCCCTGCTGGCGCTGCCGTTCCTCGTGCCGCTGGCGATCTTCGGCCACTGGCGCTGGCTGGCGCTGCTGCCGACGCTGGCGGCGCTGGCGTTGATCGCGAGCGCGGCCGGGCTGGCGCTGGCGGTCGGCCTGTTCGCGCTGATCGGGCCGAAGCGCACCCGCACCGTCGCCCAGTTGCTGGCGGCGGTGATCGGCGCGGCCTTCTTCCTGGTCAGCCAGTCGCGCACCCTGTTCGGCGCGCGCTCGACGACGCTCTTCGTGCAGGTGATGGGCGCGGCCCGCGACCCGCGCCTGAAGCTGCCGCCGCTGGCCGGCTGGCCGCTGCGCGCCGCGCTCGGCCAGCCGATCCCGCTGCTCACGCTGCTGGCCTTCGGCCTGGTGCTGTTCCTGGCCGTCACCGCCTGGCTCTCGCGGCGCTTCGCGGCCGACACAGCGGCGGCGCAGGGCAGCGACACGGGCCAGCGCAGCGCCGGTCGTGCGGGCCTCGGCGCCTTCGTCGGCGGCGCCTTCGCGGCCACGTTCATGAAGGAGGTGCGGGTCCTGCGGCGCGACATCGCCATCCTTGCCCAGGTGCTGCTGCGCACCCTCTACCTGCTGCCCGCGATGTTCCTGCTGCTGCGCAACGCCGGCGAGCACATGAACCTCGCCCTCCCCGGCGGCGCGGCGGTGATCGCCTTCCTGGCCGGCCAGGTCGCCTCGACGTTGACCTGGCTGACCCTGTCGGCCGAAGAGGCGCCGGAGCTGATCGCCTGCGCGCCGGCCGGGCCCGGCGTGGTGCGCAACGCCAAGCTGGCGGCCGGGCTCGCGCCGCTGGCGGTGATCCTGGTCGTCCCGCTCGCCGTGCTGGGCTGGCTGGCCCCGGCCGCCGGCCTCGCCGCCACGCTGGGCGCGGCCGCGGCGGCGTTCGCGGCGGGGCTGATCAACGCCTGGTACCCGACGCCCGGCAAGCGCAGCGAGTTCCGCCGCCGCCGCACCGGCTCGCTGCTGACCGGCCTCGCCCTGATGTTGGTCAGCGTGCTGATCGCCGCGGCGACTGCGCTCTTGGCCAGCGCCTCGCTCTTCGCCCTGATCCCCGCCGCGCTGACCGTGCTGGTTCTCTTCCTGATGCGCCGCTCCCCCGCCCAGATCGCCGACGCCCTCGCGGCGGGCGGGTGAGTCTCTCAGGCGGCCAGCGCCCAGGCTGCCTTCAGGTCGGCGATGAACTCGGCGAAGGCCTTCTTCTTGGCGGCCTCGTCGGGCAGGCGCAGCAGGAAGCTCGGGTGGTAGGTGACCAGGCCCTTCGCCCCGTCGCTCAGCTCGAAGGTGTGGCCGCGGCTCTTGCCGACCGGGATGGGCTTGCCGAACACGCCGAGCGCCGCCGTCGCACCCAGCGCCACCACCACCTTTGGCCGCACCAGCCGCCGCTCGGCGTCCAGCCACCAGCGGCAGGCGCGCACCTCGCCGGTGTCCGGCGTCTTGTGCAGCCGGCGCTTGCCGGTGAGCTCGTGCTTGAAGTGCTTCACCGCGTTGGTGACGAATGTCTCGGCGCGCGGAATGCCGGCGCGGGCTAGGCCGGCGTCCAGCACGCGGCCGGCGGGCCCGACGAACGGCGCGCCGGCCAAGTCCTCCTGGTCACCCGGCTGCTCGCCGACCAGCATCAGCGCCGCGCGCGCCGGCCCCTCGCCCGGCACGCCGCGGGTGGCGTCGCGCCACAGGTCGCAGCGGCGGCAGACCCGCACGCCGGCGACCACCTCTTCCAGCGAGGCCGGCGGCGCGTCGTTCCAGGGCCCATCG
>DATNEH010000215.1:0-8073 GCA_035553015.1 Caulobacteraceae bacterium
CGGCGTAAGGCCGCCCAGATCGCGATGGGTTCAGCTTGCACGCTGAATCGCGATCTATACTTTGAATCGAGCAGGATGCAGCTTTCAGGCGATTTTGCCTGAAACCATCCTGCCCTAGTCTTCGTATCCGTAGCTTCTGAGCAGGGCCTCCAGCCGTTCCTGGCGGATCGGCTTGCCCAGCAGCGGCGCGTCCTTGAACCTGGGGTCGTGCCCCTCGCCGTAGCCGGTGGCGAAGGCGAACGGCACGCCGCGCGCCTCCAGGGCGTCGGCCACCGGATACACCGGCTCGCCACACAGGTTGACGTCGAGCAGGGCGACATCGGCCGCGCCGCCGGCCTCGATCCAGGCCAGCGCCGACTCGACCGTCCCCAGCGATCCGGCGATCTCGCAGCCGAGGTCAACGATGAGGTCCTCGAGCATCATCGCCACGAGGCCCTCGTCCTCCACCAGGAGCACGCGCAGGCTCTTCATGCGCGTCGGCGTTCCATCGTGGCGTCTCCCGTCGCCCGTTGTCCTACGAGATAGAGGGCGGCCGCCGCGCTGACTACGCGGCACGCAGGCGCACGCTGTGGGCGAAACGCCTCACGTCGGCGGCTACCGACGCCGTCCCGGCCCGCCACGCCCCCCGCCCCCTTGTGTCCGACGTTGGGGTCTGCGACTACGGTCTTCCCGACACTGACGGAGCCGCCATTTTGCGACCTCGCCGCCTCTTCGCGCTGCTCGCGGTCGGGATGGCGGTGGCGGTGCAGGCGCACGCCCAGCCGGCGGGCCCGGCGATGGGCCAGACCGCGAGGGGCCAGACGGCGAGGGGCCAGACGCCGGGAGGCCAGACGCCGGGCGACCCGCTCGAGACGTGGAACCGCAAGTTCTTCGCCATCAGCATGGAGGCCGATCGGAAGTATTTCCTGCCGATCTCCCGCCTCTACGAGGCGCTGACGCCAGGTGTGCTCGGCCTCGCGATCCACAACTTCGTCACCAACCTCGGCGAGCCGGTGATCATCGGCAACGATCTCCTGCAGGGCCGCCTCCGGCGCGGCGCGGACGACATCGCCCGTCTCGTCACCAACACGACGTTCGGCATCGGCGGCGTCATCGACCTCGCCAAGCGCCAGGGATTGCCGCACCGCGAGAACGACTTCGGCATCACGCTCGGCGTCTGGGGCGTGAAGCCGGGGTCCTACATCTTCACGCCGCTGCTGGGCCCTTCCACGACGCGCGACAGCATCGGCAAGGGCGTGGACACCCTCTTTAGCCCGCTGACCTGGGTCAATTTCCCCGGGCACTTCTGGCTGGAGGTGTCGACGACGCTGGCCGGCGCGTTCGACTCGCGTATCCGCGCCCAGGTCGAGCTCGAGGCGGAGACCGAAGGCGCCACCGACCCCTATGCGACCATCCGCTCCGACTACCTGCAGTCGCGCGAGGCGATGGTCCGCGGCGAGGAGGCCCCCGTCGTGCTGCCGCCGCTCGACGAGCCGGAGCCCTCCGCCCCGCCCAACGGCGCGGCGCCCGCCCCGAGCGCCGGCCTCTCGCCGTCCGCCAGCGCCGCGCCGTCAACAGCGGGCGTCGCGGTGGCTGACGCGGCCGCGGTCGCGCCGGACGGTCCAATTGCAACCGCGCCCACCGACGAGGAAGCGGCGAACGATCCCGACCTCGCCATGGTGACCGCCCAGCCCGCCGACCGGGATCTGTCCGCCGCCACCACCCGGCTGGCGGGACTCTGAGCCAAGCGTCGGCGATAACACCAGCAGCATGCCGCCTTCTGTCCCGCGTACGTCGATGATTGCGAGGCTCGTCGCCCGCACGACGGCGCACGCGGGGTGGGTCGCCATCGCCGGCCTGGCGCTGGCGGGCGTCGCGATCGCATTCGCGATGACCCATTTCTCGCTGACCACCAACGAGGACGAACTGCTCTCGCCGAAGCTGCCTTACCGCCAGGCGGAGACGCGGCTGTCGCATCTGTTCCCCGGCCTCGACCCGCAGATCGTGGTGGTGGTCGACGCCGCCACGCCGGAGCTCGCCGAGCAGTCCGCCGCGGCCCTCGCCGACAAGCTAGCGGCCGACCGCGCGCATTTCACCTCGGTCCGCCGCCCGGACGGCGGGCCCTTCTGGGCGAGGGAGGGGCTGCTCTTCCAGTCGACCGCCGACGTGCAGTCGAGCATGAAGCAGCTGGTCGCGGCCGAGCCGTTCCTGGGACCGATGGCGGCCGACCCGTCGCTGCGCGGCCTCACCGGCTCGCTGTCGACGGCCCTGCAGGGGGTGACCAGCGGCCAGGCGCAGCTTTCCTCGTTGTCGCCGGCGATGGGCGCGCTCGCCGGCGCGCTGGAGAAGCTGGAGAGCGGCCAGCCGGCCGCCTTCTCGTGGCAGAACCTGATCTCCGGGCCGGATCCGCGCCTGCAGCGCAAGATCATCCTGGTCGACCCGCGCCTGGATTACAGCCAGCTGGAGCCGGGCGCGGCCGCCAGCGATGCGATCCGCGCCGCCGCACGCCAGCTCGGGCTGACCAAGGATGCAGGCGTCACGGTTCGCCTGACCGGGCCGGCGCCGATGGCGGACGACGAGTTCGGCTCGCTGGCCGACCGCGCGCTGCCGATCGCCATCGTGGCGGTCGCCGCGATCATCCTGATGCTGTGGCTGGCGGTCCGCTCGAAGCGGGTGATCGCCGCGATCCTGGTCACCACGGGCGCCGGCCTTGCGGTCGCCGCGGCGCTGGGCCTCGCCATCTTCGGCGCCTTCAACGTGATCTCGATCGCCTTCATCCCGCTCTTCGTGGGGCTGGGGATCGATTTCGGCATCCAGCTCAGCGTGCGCTACCGCAGCGAGCACACCCCCGGCGTCGGCAACCGCGAGGCGCTGGTCGCCGCCGGCGAGCGGATGGGCCGGCCGCTGACGCTGGCCGCCTTCGCGATCGCCGCCGGCTTCCTGGCGTTCGCGCCGACCGCCTACATCGGCGTCTCGCAGCTCGGCGTGATCGCCGGCGTCGGCATGCTGGTGGCGCTGGCGCTCAACCTGACACTGCTGCCGGCGCTGATCGTGCTGCTGTCGCCCAAGCCGGTCGCGCCCGGCCCGCCACCGTCGCAGGTGACGCGCCTCGACAACATCATCCTCGGCAATCGGCGCTGGGTGTTGGGGATCTCGATCGGCGCGGCGGCGCTCTGCACGGCGCTGCTGCCGCTGCTGCGCTTCGACTTCAACCCGATCCACCTGCGCGATCCGCAATCCGAGTCGATCGCGACGTATTTCGACCTGCTGAAAGACCCGAACTTCACCCCCAACACGCTGCAGGCGGTGCGCCCCAATCTTGCCGCCGCGCAGGCGCTGGCGGCGAAGGCGCGGCAGCTGCCGGAAGTGTCCGACGCGCGCACGATCGCCGACTTCGTACCAGACGATCAGGCGCCCAAGCTGGCGGCGATTTCCGGACCGGAGGGCGCCTCGCAAATCCTCGACCTGGCGCTCAACCCGGTGATCACCTCGCCGCCGCCGACCGATGCGGAAGTGGTCCAGGCGCTCGCCTCGACCGCGCAGGCGCTGCGCCAGGCGGGCGCCGGCGGCGATCCGGCCGCGGCCAACGCACGGCGCCTGGCCGTCGCGTTCGACCGGCTCGCCGAGGCGCCGCCGGCGCTCAGGACGCGCGCCTCGAAGCTGATCATGGATCCGTTCACGGTCACGCTGACGCAGATCCAGAACGTGCTGGCGGCCGAGCCGGTGACGCTCGCCTCGCTGCCGCCGGACCTGGTGCGCGACTGGATGACCCCGGACGGCCAGGCGCTGGTGCAAATCTCGCCGAAGGGCGACTCCAACGACGACGCGGTGCTGACCCGCTTCATCGACGCGGTGATGAAGATCGCGCCCGACGTCACCGGCACCCCGTTCGGCATCCGCGAGGGCGGCCGCACCGTCGTCTACGCCTTCATCGAAGCCGGCATCCTCTCGTTCATCACCATCACGGTGCTGCTGTTCGTGGTGCTGCGGCGGGTGCGCGACGTGGCCATCACCATGACGCCCATCGTGCTGACCGGCCTCCTGACCCTCGGCAGCTGCGTGCTGATCGGCCAGCCGCTGAACTTCGCCAACATCATCGCGCTGCCGCTCCTCTTCGGCATCGGCGTCGCATTCCACATCTACTTCGTGATGTCGTGGCGCTCGGGCGGCTCGCACCTGCTCACCTCCAGCCTGGCGCGGGCGGTGTTCTTCTCGGCGCTGACCACGGCCACCGGCTTCGGCAGTCTCTGGCTCTCGCGCCACCCGGGCACCGCCAGCATGGGCAAGCTCTTGATGATCTCGCTGGTCTGGACGCTGGTGTCGGCGCTGCTCTTCCAGCCGGCGCTGATGGGGCGCCCTCGCGAAGGCGCCCGGGAATCCGGCGAAGCGGCCGCCTGAGGCTGGCGAACGGCGTTCCGCAAAAAAGCTGACATGTTGGGCGCCTAGAGGCTGCCCGCAGGCGCGCACCCGCATCGCCCGGGCTTCGATCCGCGCGCTTGGCGCCTCGGCTCGAAGCCGTTAACCGACGCCGGCAGGTCGATCAGGGGGATCATGTTCTCGTCGCGTCGCATTTGGGCTTGTCTCGCCGCGAGCGCGCTCGTGTCGGCCTGCGGCGCCGCCAAGTCGCCGCCGCCGCCGCCGCCGCTGGTGGTCGCCGCCCCGCCGCTGCAGCGCCAGGTCGAGGACTGGGACGACTTCGTCGGCCAGTTCGAATCGCCCGCCAGCGTCGAGCTGCGCCCCAGGGTCACGGGCTACGTCACCCAGGTCGCCTTCAAGGACGGGCAGGACGTCAGGAAGGGCCAGCTGCTCTTCGTCATCGATCCGCGGCCGTATGCCGCCGCCTACGCGCAGGCCAAGGCGCAGGAAGCGCACGCCGAAGCCGCGCTCACCGACGCCAACGTCGAGCTGGCGCGCTCGCAGTCGCTGCTGGCCGCCCGCGCCACCAGCCAGCAGGACGTCGACACCCGCGCGGCCACCGCGCACACCGCCGCCGCGGACGTGGCGGCCGCGCAGGCCGCCGAGCGCACCGCGGCGCTGAACCTCGGCTTCACCCGCGTCGTCGCGCCGATCTCCGGCAAGATCTCCGACGCCAAGGCGATGCCGGGCAACCTGGTTACGCAGGACGTCACGGTGCTGACCAGCATCGTCAGCCTCGATCCGATCCGCTTCCGCTTCACCGGGCCGGAGGCGGAGTTCCTCAAGTACAAGCGCCAGAACATCATCGGCCCGGGGCTGACGCCCGCGGTGCAGATCCGCCTGCAGGACGAGGCCGGCTACAAGTGGCCGGGCAAGCTCGCCTTCGTCGACAACGCGTTCGACACCTCGTCCGGCGTCATCTCGGCATACGCGCTGGTGGACAACCCCGGCGGCTTCCTGACCCCCGGCATGTTCGGCCACCTGCGCCTGCAGGGATCGCGGCCCTACATGGGCCTCCTGGTGCCCGACCAGGCGCTGGTCACCGACCAGGCGCGGCAGGTGGTTTACGTCATCGACCGCCAGAACATCGCCCACGCCCGTGCGGTCGAGCCGGGCCCGCTGCTCGGCGGCCTCAGGGTCATCCGCTCCGGTCTCTCGCCCAGCGACCGCGTGGTCATTGAAGGCGTGCAGCACGTGCAGGCGGGCAAGGCGGTCACGGTTCGGCCGGGCGCCATCGCGCCGCAGACCGATGCGCCAGCTGCGCCGACCGCGGCGCCCTCCAGCTCGGCGACCTTCGCGCTGCCATGAAGTTCGCCCACTTCTTCGTCGACCACCCGGTCTTCGCAGCGGTGGTCTCGATCGTCATCACTCTCCTGGGCGTGATCTCGCTGGCGACCCTGCCGGTGGCCCAGTACCCGCAGATCGCGCCGCCGACGGTGACCATCGCGGCCACCTACCCGGGCGCCTCGGCCGAGACGCTGGCCTCCACCGTCGCGCAGCCGATCGAGGAACAGATCAACGGCGTGCAGGACATGCTGTTCATGTCCTCGCAGTCGACCGGCGACGGGCACCTGTCGATCACCGTCACCTTCCAGCTCGGCTCCGACGTCGACCGGGACCTGGTGCTGGTCGAGAACCGCGCGGCGGTGGCCGTGCCGCAGCTGCCGTCGGCGGTGCAGGCGACCGGCCTCATCGTGCGCAAGTCGACGCCGGACGTGCTGCTGGCGGTGCACATGTACTCGCCCGACAACTCGCTCGATCAGCAGTACATCTCGAACTACTTCACGCTGAACATCCGCGACCAGCTGCTGCGGATCAACGGCGTCGGCGACATGGGCAGCCGTGCGGCGCGCGACTACGCGATGCGCATCTGGATCGACCCGGACAAGGCGGCCGAGCGCAACCTCACCGTCGACGACGTGGTCAGCGCGCTGCGCGCCCACAACGTCCAGGTGGCGGCCGGCTCGATCGGCGAGCCGCCGTTCGGGCCTGGCGGCGGCGCGCGGCAGCTGGACATCCAGACGCAGGGCCTGCTGACCACGCCGCAGCAGTTTGGCGACATCGTGGTGAAGGCCGACGCCGCCGGCCGCGCGACCAAGGTCTCCGACGTGGCGCGCGTCGAGCTGGGCGCGGCCGACTACACGACCGACGCCTACCTGGCGATCAAGGACAACAACGGCGCCATCGTCATCCGCCACGCCGCCGCCACCGGCATCCAGCAGCTGCCGGGCGCCAATGGCCTGGCCACGGCGGACGCCATCCGCGCCAAGATGGCCGAGCTCGCCAAGGATTTCCCGCCGGGGCTCAGCTACAAGATCATCTACAACCCCACCCAGTACGTCCAAGCCTCGATCACCGAAGTGGAGAAGGCGCTGGGGCTGGCCACCGTGCTGGTGGTCGTGGTGATCGTGGTCTTCCTGCAGACCTGGCGCGCGGCGCTGATCCCGATCCTCGCCATCCCGGTGGCGCTGGTCGGCTCGATGACGGTGCTGGCCGCGCTGGGATTCTCGCTCAACACCCTGACCCTGTTCGCGCTGGTGCTGGCGATCGGCATCGTCGTCGACGACGCCATCGTGGTGGTGGAGAATATCGAGCGGAAACTCGCCGACGGCCTGACCCCGCGCGAGGCCGCGCACGCCACGGTCGACGAGGTGGGCGGCGCGCTGATCGCCATCGCCCTCGTGCTGATCGCCGTCTTCGTGCCCGCGGCGCTGATCAACGGCATCTCCGGCCAGTTCTACCGGCAGTTCGCGGTGACCATCTCGGCCACCGTGGTGATCTCGCTGACCGTGTCGCTGACGCTGTCGCCGGCGGTCTGCGTGTTGGTGCTGCGCCCGCATGCGCACCGCCCCGCGTCGCGGCCCGGCTGGCGCGGCCTGCTCAGCCGCGGCGGCCAGCTGTTCACCGACGGCTTCGATCGCCTGAGCAGCTGGTACGCCGCGCGCACCACCCAGATGGTGCGCCATCCGGGGCGGATGTTCGCGGTGTTCGCGGTGCTGCTGGCGATCACCGCGGTGGTGCTGATCCGCACGCCGACCGGCTTCATCCCCGACCAGGACCAGGGCAACCTGCTGGCCGCGGTGCAGCTGCCGGCCGGCGCCACGCTGGCGCGCACCGACAAGGCGGCGCTGGCGGTGGCCGACGCGGCGCTGCGCACGCCAGGCGTGATCGCGGCCAGCACCTACGCCGGCGTCGACGCCACCAGCGGCGTCACCCAGTCCAACTCCGGCCAGCTCTACCTGATCCTGCAGGACTTCTCCGAGCGCCTGCCGAAGGGCCTCACCGCCAACGTCATCGCCAGGTCGCTGCGCAAGAACGTCGCCGGCATCGCCGACGCCGACGTGAAGATCATTCCGCCGGCCCCGGTGCGCGGCATCGGCACCGCCGGCGGCCTTCGGATGATCATCGAGGACCGCACCGGCCACAGCTACGAGGAGCTGGCGGCCGCCGCCAACGCGGTCGCCGAGGCCGCCAACCGCTCCGGCGTCGTGCAGAACGCCTTCGTCAGCTTCAACACGCGCACGCCGCGCGTCTACGCCGACATCGACCGCACCAAGGCCGAGGTGCTGGGCGTGCCCGACCAGAACGTCTTCGACACCCTGCAGACCTACCTGGGGTCGACGTTCATCAATACGTTCAATTACTTGAACCACACCTAACAGGTCTACGCGCAGGCCG
>DATNEH010000216.1:0-8739 GCA_035553015.1 Caulobacteraceae bacterium
CTCCGCCGACGCCGGCTACATCACCCTGAACGAGCACGCCGACGTGCCGCGCATCACCGCCGACGTGAAGGCCGGTTTCGTGGTCCGCACCCGCGCCGACGCCGACACCGTCGAAGCCCGCTCCGGCGACGTGACACGTAGAGACGCCGCCCTCGCCTCCGGCGCCCAGTACGTCTCCACCGACTACCCCCACCCCGAGCCCGGCCTCACCGACTACCAGGCGCGGCTGCCGGGCAAGGACATCGCGGTCTGCAACCCCGTGCGGGCCGCGGACAAGTGCGCGGGGATCCCAATCGAGCCGTAGGGCCTACCTAGCCCGTTCCAGGCCGGCGACCACGTCCTCGGCTTCGCGGAACAGCGCGGGATCGATGACCAGCCCCGAGGCGCCGGCATTCTCCTCCAGTTGGTCCGGGCGGCTGGCGCCGACGATGGCGGAGGCGACGTTGGGCTCGCGCAGCACCCAGGCGAGCGAGAACTGGGTGAGGCTGCAGCCGGCCTTGGCGGCGATCGGCTTCAGCGCCTGCACCCGCTCCAGGATGTCGGGGCGCAGCCAGTTCTGCATCGCGCCGCTCATCTGGTCGCTGGTGGCGCGTGACTGGGCCGGCGGCGCGGCCCCCGGCTGGTACTTGCCGGAGAGCACGCCCTGCGCCAGCGGCGACCAGACGATCTGCGAGACGCCGTTGGCGGCGCACAGCGGGATCACCTTGGCCTCGGGCCGCCGCCACAGCAGCGAATACTGCGGCTGACTGGAGACGAAGCGCTCGACGCCCTTCAGCGCGAACGCATCTTCGATGTTGGCCGGCGACCATTCCGAGAAGCCGATCCAGCGCGCCTTGCCCGCCTTCACCACCTGGGTGAGCGCCTCCATGGTCTCTTCGAGCGGGGTGTTCGTATCGTAGCGGTGGCACTGGTAGAGGTCGACGTGGTCGACCTTGAGCCGCTGCAGCGAGGCGTCGATCTGCTTGGCGATCTGCGCACGCGAGAGGCCCTGGTCGGTGTCGCTCATCGCGCCGAACACCTTGGTCGCCAGCACGTACGAGTCGCGCGGACGCCCCGCCAGCAGCTCGCCCAGCACGCTCTCGGCGGCGCCGCGGCCGTAGACGTTGGCGGTGTCGATGAAGTTGATCCCGAGGTCGAACGCCTTGTCGACGCAGGCCTTGGCCTTGTCGCGCTCGACCCCGACCCCGTAGGTCAGCCACGACCCCAGCGAGATCTCCGACACCTCGAGGTCGCTGGCGCCCAGCTTGCGGTACTTCATGGCGATCTAACCCTGATTGGAAAATGCGCGAAGGAAGGCGGGCTCTGTCGCACGCGGCGGCTGCGTGGCCAAGAACCGCCTAGCCGCCCGTCTCGTTCGCCAGGATCACCCAGGACAGGCCCGTCCTCACTCCGCCGCTTCCAGCTGACGGTCGGCGAGGCCGTCGAACTCGCGCAGCAGCGCCGCACCGTCCGGGCGCGCCTCGAGCAGGGCCTCGATCATCTCGCGCGAGGCTTCGCGCTGGGTGCGCGGCACGTCGTCGGAATTCCAGGCGACGATCTTCGCCCACACCGGATCGAGGAAGGTCTCGCCCTTCACCCGGCCCGACGGTGTCTTGAAGTGGAAGCCGCGCAGCTCGGAGATGAAGAGCTGCAGGTAGGCGACGTGCGGCGCCTCGTCCTGCTGGATCTGGCCGACGATGGCGGCGGCCTGCCGCGCCTCCTCGCGGCGCGCCGGGAAGGCGTCCGGATCGCTCATCAGCGCCTTGTTGAACTCGAAGCCGCGCTCGGCGCGGATCTCGATCATCAGGACGCCCATCAGCTGCTTGATCAGCATCTCGTGCTGGGCGGGGATCTGCGGCATCTCGCGGCCGTCGGCGCCCGGCCTGCCGCCACGATCGGGGATGGTCGGGATCGGATGCAGGTTCGGCGTGAGCGCCAGATCGCGCACCACGTACCACATCGCATCGTGCGCCCCGACGTCGCTGACGCCATCGCCGCCCTCGTCGAGCCCGTGGGCGACGAAGAGGCCTTTGTTCAGATGCGCCGTCGCCGTCTCGGAGATGTCCTCCTCGACCAGCGCCTGGAAGTCGGGCGCGGTGATGCCGGCCAGCATCTTGCCGCGGCCCTCGATGATCCCGGTGGTGGTCAGCGAGTTCCAGAGCGGCAGCGTCACGCCCGCCTTCAGCAGCAGCTTCATCTGCGCGAGGTTCGGGAAGTGCGGCGCGTGCAGGAGGCGCGTCGAGGCGTCGATCAGCTCGCCGCCCTTGGCCCTCAGGCTCGCCTGCCAGGCATGGATCGCCGGCCAGCGGACGAGCGTGCGCGGCGAGATGTAGGTCCCGTCGGCGCCATAGCCGCCATGCAGGCGCTTGCCGCCGAAGCTGTTCGGCCGGGCGAACGGATGGTCGGAAAGGATCTCTTCCTTGGAATAGACGAGCTTCATCTCGGACGTCCTTCAAATCGGGCGGCCTGGCTCCAGACGCTGGGTCCTGGCCTCAAATCTCAGTCTCTAAATCAACGGGCGCGGCGGCGATGGGTCGCGCAGGTGAAAGATATCGTCAAAACGGCGTTTGACCCCCTCCATGTTCTCGGCATGGGTGAGGAGATAGAACTGGTCGTCGAGGATGGCCTGGGCGACCTTCTCGCCCAATTCGCGCGGCGCCATCCCGCCCTCCTTGAAGCGCGCATCCATCGCCGCGATCGCCGCCTGGCCCGCCGCGTCGGGCTGGTCGGAGGCGTCGGTCAGTTCCTCCGGTCGGTTGCGGGCCGAAGTGATGATGTTGGTGGCGATCATGCCGGGACACAGCAGCGTGACGCCGACGTTCGCGCCCGCGGCCTTGAGGTCGTGGTAGAGCCCCTCGGTCAGCCGTGTCACCGCATGCTTGGAGACGCCGTAGATCGAGCCGGCGCCGGTGGTCAGCCCGAGGATCGAGGAGGTGTTGACCACGTGACCCTCCTCGCCGTGCGCGATGATGCGCGGGACAAAGGCGCGCAGGCCGTTGACGACGCCCCAGAAGTTGACGCCCATCACCCAGTCCCAGTCGTTCTGCGACTGCGCCCAGATCGGGCGGGCGCCGCCGCCGCCGGAGACGCCGGCGTTGTTGCAGACCACGTGCAGCCTGCCGAACCGCGCCTCGGCCGCGTCCGCCAGCGCGTCCACCGCCTCGAACGACGACACGTCGACCACGAAGGGGGCCACCTCGAAGTTGGCGCGGGTCAGCCGCTCGGCCTCGCGCTCCAGCGCCTCGCGCTCGACGTCAGCCATGGCGACCTTCATGCCGCGGCTGGCGAACGCTTCGGCCATCCCGAGCCCGATGCCGCTGGCCGCGCCGGTGACGATGGCGACCTTGCCCTCGAGCGAACGCATCGCGCCCGTCCTTACGCGTCGAACACGATCACAGAGCGGGCGATGGAGCCGGTCTTCATCTCGGCGAAGGCGTCGTTGATGTCCTCCAGCTTGATCCGACGGCTGATCATCTCGTCCAGCTTCAGCTTGCCGGAAAGGTAGAAGTCGACGAAGCGCGGCATGTCGACCGGGAAGCGGTTGGAGCCCATCGCCGAGCCCTGGATGCGCTTCTCGCCGAGGAACGCCGCGCCCATCAGGGAGATGGTCTGGCCGACCGGGATCATGCCGATGACGTTGGCGGTGCCGCCGCGGCGCAGCATGTTGAACGCCTGCTCGGCGGTCTTCGCCAGGCCGATCGCCTCGAAGCTGTGGTGCACGCCGCCCCCGGTCATCTCCATCACCGCGGCCACCGCGTCGGTCTCGGCGGCGTTGATGAAGTCGGTCGCGCCGAACTGGCGGGAGATGTTGTCCTTGGCCGGCGAGGTGTCGATGGCGATGATCCGCCCGGCCCCCGCGATCGCCGCGCCGTTGATCGCCGAGAGGCCGACGCCGCCGCAGCCGATCACCGCCACCGTCTCCCCGGGCCGCACCTTCGAGGTGTGGATCGCGGCGCCGACGCCAGTGGTGACGCCGCAGCCGATCAGCGCCGCGCGGTCGAGCGGCATGTCCTTGCGGATCGCGGTGCAGGCATGCTCGTGGATCAGCATCATCTCGGCGAACGACGAGAGGTTGAGGAACTGGTTCATCGGCCCGCCCGGCGAGCTGAGCCGCGGCGTCTCGGTCTGGCGCACCTCCGGGCTGCGGCAGAGCGACATGTGGCCGCTGAGGCAGTCCTCGCAGTGGCCGCAGAACACCGAGAGGCAGGTGATCACGTGGTCGCCGACCTTCACCGTGCGCACGTCCTCGCCCACCGCCTCGACGACGCCTGCGCTCTCGTGGCCGAGCACCACCGGCATCTGCGCCGGGTAGCTGCCCTCGACGAAGTGCAGGTCGGAGTGGCAGACGCCGGCCGCGGCGGTGCGGATCAGCACCTCGCGCGGCCCGGGCTTGCGCACCTCCACGTCCTCGATCTGCAGCGGCTTGCCGACTTCCCGCAGGACTGCAGCCTTCATCGCGTATCTCCCCGACTTATGATTGGGAGACACTCAATCAGCTAGCGCCGGGCGCGTACAGCCCGCACGAATGGCTTCGGCCGTCGCGCGCCCTCAGTATTGGCCGCTGACGCCGATCAGGTGGTAGTGAAGCGCGATCCACAGCATGAAGGCGAAGGCCGCCAGCAGCACGACCGCGAAGATGCGCGCCGATAGCTCGGCCTTGCGGGTGAACACGAGCCACAGGTTGGCGAGCGCCGCCGCCGTCCCTCCGGCGAACGCCAGGAACGAGACGGCCTGGGCCGAGTGCAGGATCAGCCCGACCGCCGCGCCGGTGGTCTCCGAGACCAGCTGCACCACCACCGCCCAGAGGATGACGGCGGCGGGCGCCAGCCAGGCGCAGACGCGCGTCAGGCGGTACAGCAGGGCGCGAGCGCCCGAGTGCGGGAAGCTCTGGCGATAGCGGCGCCGCGCCAGGGCCGCGCCCGGCCAGCTGAGCGCGGTGAGCACCAGGAAGCCCAGCGAGGCGAGCGTCAGCGGCAGCTCCAGCCCAGCGCCGGCGAGGCCGCCCGGCCGTACGTAGACGAAGATCGGCGCGGCGGAGTCGGAGCTCCAACGGGTCACCTTGCCGCCAGAGGCAGTCGCCTGGATGCGGTCGTGCCCGTTGAACTGCTGCCAGAGGAACGGCGAGACCTCGACGAACCGCTCGGCCGTGCCGAGCGGCGCGGCGGTGATGGAGCCGTCGGCGTTCGCCTTGACGACGTTGGGCTGGATCAGCTGGATCAGCGCGAGGAAGTTCGAATCCGCCCGGCGGGTCGTGATGTACGGGCCAGCGATCATCGCCGCGTGGGCCTTGGCCGTCGCAGCATCGACGCTCGACGCCGGCGGCGGCGCGGCGGCCGGGAAGTAGCGGTCGGCGAACTCGGTGAACAGCTTGTCGCGCAGGAACTCGCCCATGCCATCCTTGCCGCGCGCGTTGACCGAGATGAACAGGCCGACGTTGTCGTCGATGAACAGGGAAAGGTCGGTGTGGAAGAAGTTGGTGTCGCCGCCGTGCGCCACCACCCGATGGCCGTTGATGTTCTGCTGGTAGAAGCCGAGCGCGTTGCCGTTCAGGTCGGGAAAGGCGCGCCAGATCGTCGTGTGCATCGCCTGCGCGGTCTGCGGCTGCAGGATCTGGGCCGAGCCGCAACGGCCGAGCTGCAGCTGGGCGATCATGAAGCGGGCCATGTCGTCGCCGGTCGACGACAGCGCGCCGGCCGGCGGCATGTCGACGATCTCGAAGCCCGGGCCGGGCTGGTCCCAGGTCGCGTAGCCGGTGGCCATGTGCGGGGCCATCGTGGCGGGCAGCGGCTGGTCGAACGTCGAGCTCGTCATGCCGAGCGGCGCGAAGATGTGGCGCTGGACATACTGATTGAACGGCTCGCCGGAGACGCGCTCGACGATGTAGCCGGCCAGGCTGGCGCCATAGTTCGAGTAGGCGGGGCCTTCGTCGGGGGTCAGGAAGCGCGGCGGCACGTAGCGTTTCATCACCTCGCCGAGCGGCGGCGGCGCCTTGCCGTAGGTGAGGAGGTCGCGCGCCGTCTCCTCGAAGCCGGCGCGGTGCGTCATCAGCAGGCGCAGGGTGACCGGCTTGCCCTGGTAGGGCGGGATCTTGAAATCGAGGTAGGTGTTGACGTCGGCGTCGAGGTTCAGCTTGCCGGCCTCGACCTGCTGCATCACCGCGGTCCAGGTGAACAGCTTGGAGGTCGAGCCGGGGCGGAACAGCGTCGTCTTGGGGTCGACCGGCGTGCGTTTCTTCCAGTCGGCGAAGCCGTAGCCCTTCTCGAGCAGCACCTGGCCGTCCTTGACCACGACGACGACGGCGCCCGGCGTGCGCGCGGTCTTCAGCGCGGTCGGCATCAGGCCGTCGAGCCAGGGCTCGAGGTCCTGCGCGGTCAGGGCGTGGGCGGCGGTCGGCAGCGCCGCCGAAGCCGGCGGCGTCGGCGCGGCGGGCGCCACGACGGCCGGGGCCGACGCCGGCCCGGTCGGCGCCGCGACGCCCAGGGCGCCCACACCCAGTGCGCAGAGCGCCGCCAGCACGGCGGCCGCAAAGCCGGCCGCCGTGCGGCCGCGCCGTTGCGATTTCGAGCCGATCATCCCGCCTCTCCTCGTTGATCCTTGGTCCACGTCAGCCCGCGCCGCCCCACAGCGTCTCGGGACACCAGACATCGCCGTCCGCATACGCCACCGCCGGCTCGCGATCGTGAGCCAGGAAGATCGGACCATCCAGGTCCACCAGATCGCAGAGCTGGCCCAGCACGAACGCCGGCGCGATCGCCAGCGAGGTGCCCGACATGCAGCCGACCATCACCTTCAGCCCGAGCCGGCGCGCCTCGCGCGCCATGGCCAGGCCCTCGGTGAGGCCGCCGCACTTGTCGAGCTTGATGTTGACCACGTCGTAGCGTCCGACCAGCGTCGGCAGGTCGTCCAGCGTCACCGCGCTCTCGTCGGCGGCCAGGGCGATCGGCGAGGCCAGCCCGTCCAGCGAGGCGTCCTCGCCGACCTTGACCGGCTGTTCGATCAGCTCCACGCGCGCCGCCACCAGATCCGGCAGCAGCGCTTCCAGGGTGGCGCGCGTCAGCCCCTGGTTGGCGTCGACGCCCAGCCACACGTCCGGCCGCGCGGCCCGCACCGCGCGGACGCAGCCGCCTGGATCATCCTCGGTGAGCTTCAGCTTGATGGCGCGCGCGCTCTCATAGCCGCGCGCCGCCTCGGCCATCGCCTTCGGCGCGCCGGCGCTGACCGTGAAGGTGGTGCGCAGCGCCCGCGGCGCCGCCTCGCCGGCGATGCGCCAGGCCGGCTCGCCCCGCCGCTTGGCCTCCAGGTCCCAGAGCGCCGCATCGAGCGCATTGCGCGCCCCGCCCGGCGGCAGCAGCGCCCGCAGCGCCTCGCGCCCCACGCCCGCCTCGACCGCCCCGCGCACCGCCTCGACCTGCGCGGCCATGCTCGCCGGCGTCTCGCCGTGATAGTAGACGCCGGCCGCCTCGCCGCGTCCCACATGGCCGCCGTCGCTCAGCGTGACGCAGAGCACGTCCGCCGCCGTGAACACGAAGTTGGTGATGCGGAACGGCGTGGCGTACGCCCACGATTCCGCCGTTACCTCGAGCTGCATGCGCGTCAGAACGACTTGTCGATGCTCACGCCGATGGTGCGCGGCTGCAGCACCGGCGCCTTGATGTCGATGGGGACCCCGATCGCATCGAAGAAGTAGAACGCCGGCGGGATGTAGGCGCGCTCGTCGAACAGGTTCTTGGCGAACAGCGTCAGCGTCAGGTCGCTGGTGCGCGCGCCCAGGCGCAGGTCGACGACGTTCATCGCGCCCACCTTCATGCCCTGCGGCTCGGTCGTGCCCGGATTGATCGAGCCCTCGACGGCCGAGAAGCGCGAGCCGGTGTAGCGGTAGCCGCCGCCGATGAAGCCGGTCCACGGGCCAGTGAGCGGCCGCGAGTAGTCGGCGGTCAGCGAACCGCTCCACTGCGGCACGAGCGGCAGCCGCGCGCCCTTCACCGCGCCGATCGACGGTATGTCGCTGGTGAGCACCGCGTCCGTGTAGGCCAGCGTCCCGCCGAGCGTCAGGCCGGGGATAGGCGAGTACGCGCCGGTGAAATCGAAGCCGTCGCTGCGCGCCGAGCCGCCGTTCTCGATGGCGCTCGTGTTGCCGATCAGCGCCGAGACCTGGATCTTCGACCAGTCGATGTAGAAGGCCGAAAGGTCGAGCGTCGCCTTGCCGTCGAGCAGCGTCGACTTCACGCCGACCTGGTAGTCGATCAAGGTCGAGGAATTGAACTGCGTCGGCACGGGTGGCGAACCTGGCGGTGCGCCCGGCAGGACCACGTTCGGGCCGCCCGGCTGGTAGCCGCTGGCGATCCGCACGTAGGCCATGGTGTTCTTGTCGAAGTGCACCTCCGGCGCGACCTGGAAGGTCACGACGCCCTCGCTGGAGTGGCCGGGCACGACGAGCGGCGGGCCGACCAGGGCGCCGCTCTCCGTCTGGACGAAGTGCTGGTCGTTGTGCGCGTAGCGCAGGCCGCCGGTCAGATCGAACCAGTCGGTGAAGTGATAGGTGACGTCACCGAACACCGCGTATTCCTGATAGGTGCTCGGCAGGGTCACCAGCTCCAGCGGGTTGACCCCAGGCAGCTGCGCGCCGGTGGAGTCGTAGCCGTTGATCTGCTCGTGGTTCGACGCGTCTTCGTGCGTGTAGAAGAAGCCGCCCAGCCACTCCAGCTTCTGGCCGGAGGGCGAGGCCAACCGCACTTCCTGCGTGAACTTGCTGAGCCCGAA
>DATNEH010000217.1:0-43028 GCA_035553015.1 Caulobacteraceae bacterium
CATGCGCTGTGGCTTCACAACTCTGCGCGACATGGGCACGTTCGATCCTGAGTGGCCAGGGCTCGATCTGCGCAATGCAATCGACGCAGGCCTGTTGCCAGGCCCACGTCTGATCGTGGCCGGCCACATGATCAGCGCCTCCGGCGGTCATGCGGACATGCAGGCGGCGTTTCCGTGCCGCTGCCATCGCGGCACCGGGGCTTAGGCCGAGCCCAGTCGTATCGGAGCGACGTTCACGGGGTGAGTGTGGCTGGGGAACTAGGACTCGAACCTAGAATGACGGTACCAAAAACCGCAGTGTTACCATTACACCATTCCCCAGCAGGAACGGCTTCGGCGCGCTGCGTTCTGGTGCGGCGGCCGGGCAGGGGCGGGGAGATAACGCAGGCGCTGCGGCAGCGCAACGCCCTCTGCCGCGCGCCGCGGTCGCAGGGTGCGTTCGGACGGTTGCCGCCTTCCAAGCCCGCCGCTATATAGCGCGCTCCCAATTTCGGAGTGTGGCTCAGTCTGGTAGAGCACCGCGTTCGGGACGCGGGGGTCGCAGGTTCGAATCCTGCCACTCCGACCATTGGTTTGATTGGGAAAACCGGCCTGACCCGACGGGCCAAGTTCCACAGTTCATCGCGTGCAGCGGGCCGTCGGGTCGGTCCCCTGGACCGCGTTCCGTCGCGGCGCCGGAGCGGCCGCTCAGCCGGCGGCTTGCGCGTCATCTGCCTCCCAGCCGAACACGCTGCGGCCGCCGTAGCTCGGTGAGCGGGCGCGCTCCTCGGCGATGACCTGCGCGAAGCTGGCGCCGGCGGCGACCGCTTCCAGCCGGCGCGCCTCGACGTCCAGCCGCTTCAGCGCATGCAGCCGGTCGTCCTGGCCGAGCCGGGCGCTGGCGACCGCCGACTTCAGCACCGCGATGGTCTGGTCGTAGACGTGGATCGGCACCGGGAACGGATGCCGGTCCTTGCCGCCGTGCGCGAACGAGAAGCGCGCCGGATCGCTGAACCGGCAGGGCGCGCCGTGCATCACCTCGGCGACCAGCGCCAGCGCCTTCACGGTGCGCGCGCCGACGCCCGGAACCTGCAGCAGCTCGGTGAAGTCCTTCGGCCCGGCCTCGGCTGCCGCGGCGAGGTTGGCGCTGAGGCGGGTCACCACGACGTCCTCGGCGCGCACGTCGTGGTGCGCCGGCAGGGTCAGGTGCGGCAGCAACATCTGCGCCGCAGCCGACTTGCGCGCCGGCGCGGCTGGGGCGGTCGCTTCGGCGCGGGCCTCCAGCGAGGCGACCTCGCGGGCGACGCCGTCCGGGCCGAGCGCCTCCAGCAGCTCGACCTGCGCGGCGCGCGAGGCGGCGGCCCGCGCGTCGGTGAGGTTGACGATCCGCCCCTGCGCCACGCCCTCTATGCCGCTGTGCGGCGCATCGACGAAACTCTCCAGCCCCTCCGACAGCCAGTGATAGCGCCGCGCCTGCCTGGCCTCGCCCTTCATCCCCTGCTGGACCACCACCCAGCGCCCGTCGTCACCGACGATGAAGCCATGCAGATAGAGCTGGTAGCCGTCCTGCACCGCGGCGCTGTCGACCTTGGCCACCAGCCGGCTGGTGGTGGCGAGGCCCGCGCCGTCGAAACCGAAGCGCTCGCCCAACGCCACCAGCTCGGCCGGGGTCTTGCGCGAGTGCCGGCCGCGGCCGCCGCAGACGTGCAGGCCCAATTCGCTGGCGCGGGGCGCGAGCCCGCGCTTCAGCGCGCCCAGCACGCTGGTGGTGATGCCGGACGAGTGCCAGTCCATGCCCATCACGGCGCCGAACGCCTGGAACCAGAACGGGTGCGCCAGGCGCCGCAGCAGCTCGTCGCGGCCGTAGTGATGGATGATGGCCTCGCACATCACCGTCCCGAGCGCGGTCATCCGGTTGGCCAGCCAGGCGGGCACGCGGCCGCCATGCAGCGGCAGATCGGCGCTCCCGGTTCGCTGGCTCAACCGCGGCCTCCTGCGTTCTCGTCTTGTTCTAGCGCTAAACGCGGCGGACGTCAGCCGTTCCGGCATGACCAACTTCCACGTGTGATTGTATGGCCGGGGATGTCGTGGCTTAGTTGGCTGGATCAGCAGGGGCGGCAGGCATGTCGGACACCGATCAGGGCGGCGGCGGTTCCCAGCCGGGCCGGCCCGACCTGCGCAAGGCGCTCGCCCACACCTTCATCGGCGCCGATCTGCTGCAGCAGATGAATGCGCCGCCCCCGGAAACGGGCGGGCGGCCGTTGTTGGGGGCGGCCACGCCGGCGCCGCTCGACGTCGTCATCGAGTGCAACGCCCGCTTCCGGGGCGGCGGACGCATGGCGCGGCTGCTGCTGGCGAGGATCTATGTCACGCAGAAGCAGATGCGGACTGCTGACGAGATTGCGCGCCTTCGCGAGCGTGGCTTCGACCTGACCGTCCAGCCCCAATTGACCGGAGAGTGGCCACGCTTCGGGCCGGACGACACGCTCGACCTCGAGAACTCGTTCTGGACCGATCACCACCTGATCGGAACCCTGGCCGGCGACACGATCGTCGGCCTGGCCCGATGGTCGCAGACCTTCCCGAAGGAGGTGGCGTCGCCGATCTACAAAATCTGGCGCAACCACGAGGTCAGGGGCGCCGTCTTTCAGTCGGTGCGCACGGTGAAGTGCGACGCCGCTCAGGCCGCCTTCTACGCCAGCGGCGAGGGGATCGTCTGGGCCGTCGCCGACACCGGCATCGATGGGACCCACCCCCACTTCAAGTGCGGCACGCTCGACCTCACCGACGGGCTCGATCACCACGACTTCACCACGGTGGGGCCAGTCGCGCCGGGCGCGACGAACCCGGCGCTGATCGACGGCGACGGCCACGGCACCCACGTGGCCGGGATCATCGCCGGCGAGAGTCAGGCCGCCGCCGCGGGGCGGCTGATCATCTGCCGCGAGGTGCAGACGTCGGACACCACCACGGGGCATGAAGCGGACGCCGGCCAGAAGGTCATCGCAGGGCTGGCGCCCAAGGCCAAGCTGGTCAGCCTGAAGGTGCTCGAGGCAGGACAACAGGGCAGCATGGGTCTGCTGCTGGCGGCGATCGGCTATGTGCAGGCGGCCAACACCAACGGCACGCAGCTCAAGATCCACGGCCTCAACCTCAGCCTCGGCTATCAGTTCGATCCCCGCTGGTTCGCGGCGGGCCAAAGCCCGCTGTGCACGGAGGTGAATCGGCTGGTGAAGAGCGGCGTCGTGGTGGTGGTCGCGGCCGGCAACGCCGGCTACGGCACCATCCAGAGCCTGGAGGAGGGCTTCGCGCCCGCATCGCTGCTCGGCACCATAGAGGACCCCGGCAACGCCGACCTGGCGATCACGGTCGGCTCGACCCACCGGGACATGCCCCACACCTACGGTGTCTCCTACTTCTCGGCGAAGGGGCCAACCGCCGACGGGCGCCAGAAGCCCGACCTGGTCGCGCCCGGCGAGCGCATCGTCTCGTGCGCCCCGATGGCCAGCCTTGCGGCCGCCAGGACCCAGCTGGGCGATGGGAAAGTACTCGCCGACGACGCGCCGTTCATCGAACGCTCCGGCACCAGCATGGCCGCGCCGCACGTGTCCGGCGCGATCGCCGGCTTCCTGTCGGTGCGTCGCGAGTTCCTGGGCCAGCCCGAGAAGGTGAAGGCGATCCTGATGGGCAGCGCCACCGACCTCGGGCGCCGCGCCGACTTCCAGGGCGCCGGCATGATCGACGCCATGCGCGCCTTGCAATCCGTCTGACCGGAGGAACTCATGAGCACGCTGGGAGCATCGCCTTTCGTCTGGCTGCAGTTCGACCAGACCGGCGCGTTGACCGAACCGGACAAGGCCATTTCGGCCCTCAACCAGGCGCTCGCCGCCGACGGGGTCCGCGACCTGGTCGTGCTGTCGCACGGCTGGCAGACCGACCAGCCGGGCGCTCAGGGCCTCTATTCCAGGCTCTGGGGCAATGTCTGCGCGGCGCTGGCCGGCGTTGATCCCGCCAAGGTCGTCGTCGCAGGCGTGCTCTGGCCGTCGAAGCCGTACAACGCCGACTACGACGGCGGCCGCGCGCTGAGCGTGTCGGAGGCCTCCGGCGGGGTGCTGTCGGCAGGCGCGCCGGGCCCGGGCGTGGCCGACCTCCCCGAAGACCGCTTCGAGCAGGCGCTGTCGGACATTCAGACCCTGCTGGGCGGTCAAGACACCGCCGCACTGGTGGCCGCGGCGCGCGCGGCTGTCGCCAGTTCAACGGCCGCCTACGGCTTCTTCGCGGAAGCGCAGAAGGCGCTGGGCGTCGATCCCAGCCACCCCGACCCAGAGCTCGCCCAGACCGCCAATCTGTTCGGCAGGGCGAGCACGTCGTTCGGCGCACAGCTACTGCTCAACGCCTACCAGGCCCCGCTGGCGTTGCCGCTCGCGCCCGGCGTCGGAGCCGTGCTGGGCCTGGGCGATGTGATCAACAGCGCCGTACAGGGCGCGCGCAACGGCGTCGCCAAGGCCCTGAATCTGATGAGCTACTTCACCATGAAGGCGCGGGCCGGCGTGGTGGGGGACGCGATGGGCGCGCACGTGTTGCCGATCCTGACGGGGCAACCGCCCGTGCGGCTGCACCTGGTGGGCCACAGCTTCGGGGCGCGGCTGGTCACCGCGGCGGCCAACTCGTTCACGCCGCACGGGGCGCTGCGTCTGCAGTCGCTGACGTTGCTGGAGGGCGCCTACTCGCAGAACGGCATGACGGCGGGGCTGGGGCCTTACTCAGCGGTGCTGGGCAAGATCCCAGGACCGATCGCGATGACCCATACCCACAACGACCAGGCCTGCACGCTGGCCTATCCGCTGGCGTCCCGCCTGTCGGGCGACACCACGCTGTCGATCGGAGACGCGAACGATCCCTATGGGGCGATGGGCGCCAACGGCGCGCAGCTGGCCGCCAGCCTGCTGGCGCCGGACTCGGCCGCCACAGCCGATTTCGCGCCCGTGAGCGGCAAGGTGAACCGGTTCCTGGCGGACGCCTATGTGATCAAGACCGCCGACACCGACGCCCACAACAACGTCTACAACCCGACCTGTGGAAAGCTGGTCGCGGCGGTGATCGCCAGCCGCTGAGCCTGCGCATCGCCCGGCGCTACAAACCGCGGCGCCGGCGTGATAGCCGGGAAGTCAGGCTTAAGCGGGGGCGGACATGGATGCGAGCGGCCGGATCGAGCAGGCGCTGAGCGAGGCGGTCGCCGGCGGGCTGCCGGGGATCGCCGCCGCGGCGCGGCTGCCGGACGGGACGGTGGTCGAGGCGGCGGCCGGGGTGCGCGGGCTGGGCGACGCCGCGCCGATGACGCCCGATACGGTGTTCTGGATCGCCTCCTGCACCAAGGCGCTGACCACGGCGGCGGTGCTGCAGCTGGTCGAGGCCGGGCGCGTGGAGCTGGATGCGCCGGTGTCGCGCTGGCTGCCGGGCCTGGCGGCGCCGAAGGTGCTGACCGGCTTCGACGCCGCCGGCGCGCCGCAGCTCGTCGAGGCGAAGACGCCGATCACCGTGCGGCATCTCCTGGCCCACACCTCGGGCCTTGGCTACGAGTTCTGCAGCGAGCCGCTCACGCGCTATGTCGAGACTGTCGGTCCCTATCCACGCGGCGAAGGCCCGGACGCGCCGCTGCTCTTCGAGCCCGGGTCGGGGTGGTCCTACGGCATCGGCACCGACTGGGCCGGCAAGCTGATCGAGGCGGTGGCAGGCGAGCGGCTCGACCATCACCTGGAGCGCCGGCTCTTTGCGCCGCTCGGCATGGGCGAGACCGGCTTCTTTCCAACCGATGAGCAGAGGTCGCGGCTTGCCGCCATGCACGGGCGCGGCGCGGATGGCCGACTCGCCCCCATCGCCTTCGGCATGCCGGCCGAGCCGCATTTCGGGATGGGCGGCGGGGGGCTCTATTCGACCGCGCGTGACTACCTGAGCTTCCTGGAGGCCGTGCTGGGCGTCGGCGCTGGCGCGCTCTCGGCCGGGGTGGTCGCGTCGATGCGCCAAACGCAGTGGGAAGGGCCGGAGGTGGGCGTGCTGGCGGGCGTCAACCCGGGGCTCTGCGCCGGCTTCGATCCGTTCCCGGGCGAGGCGAAGCGCTGGGGGCTGGGCTTCCTGATCAACCCGAAGCCAGGGCCGAACGGCCGCGCCGCCGGTTCGCTGGCCTGGGCCGGCCTCGCCAACTGCTACTATTGGGCCGACCCCGCCAGCGGCGCCGCCGGCGTCTTCCTCGCGCAGCTGTTGCCGTTCGGCGATCCAGCCGCGCTGGAAGCCTTTGGCGCCTTCGAGCGCGCGGTCTATAGCGCCTAGGGGCCTGAACGCGCCCGGCAGGTACACAGCGCCCGATGAAGCATTTCCTCCTGACCGTCGCCGGGGTCTTCGTCGGCCTGCTGCTGTTTTTCGTCGTCGCGCCGATCGGGTTGATCGCCCTCGCGGTCGGCGCCTCGCGGCCGGCGCCGCTGCCGGCCAAGACGGTGCTGAACCTCGACCTGCGCGGCGGCCTGACCGACCAGGAAGCCCAGGACGGGATCCCGCTCTTCAGCGCACACGCGCTCTCGGTGATGGGCGTCGAGGAGACGCTGCGCCGCGCCGCCGCCGACAGCCAGGTGAGCGGCGTCTTCGTGCGGCTGCCCGACGGCGGCATCGCGCCGGCGGCCGCCGACGAGCTGCGGCTGGCGTTCCGGAACTTCCGCGCTTCCGGCAAGCCGATGCTGGCCTTCAGCCAGGGCATCTATCCCCAGGGCGCCGCCACGGCGACCTACGAGCTCGGCGCGGCCAGCGGCAATCTGTGGATGCAGCCGTCGTCCAGCTTCCAGGTCACCGGCCTGGCGCAGCAGGACATCTTCTTCAAGCGCTTCTTCGACAAGTACGGCGTCGTCGCCGACTACCAGCAGCGCTACCAGTACAAGAACGCGGTCAACGGCTACCTCTACGACAACTACACGCCGGCGCACCGCGAGGCCGAGCTGTCGTGGATGAACTCGGTCTATGCGACCTCGCTGGCGGCGGCCGCGGCCGACCGCAAGCAGACCCCGGCCGCGCTGACCGCGCTGATCGAGGCCGGTCCCTATTCCGCCGAGGATGCGAAGGCGAAGGGCCTGGTCGACAACGTCGGCGACGAGCACGCGGCCGAGGCCGCTATCCTCAAGGCGGCCGGCGACGGCGCCAAGTTCGCCGAGTTCAACGCGTACGCCCAGCGCGCCCGGGCCGCGCAGCGCAGCTCGTTCTCGACGCTGCCGACCATCGCGCTGATCCAGGCCGAGGGCGACATCGTCACCGGCACGGCGGGCCACGGCGGCGCGTTCGGCGGCGGCCCGACCATCTACTCGGACGACGTCGCCAAGGCCTTCTACAAGGCCATCGACGACAAGAACGTCAAAGCCATCGTCTTCCGCCTCAACTCGCCCGGCGGCTCGGACACCGCCTCCGAGCAGATCCTCTCGGCCGTGCGCGCGGCGCGGGCCGCCGGCAAGCCGGTGGTGGTCAGCATGGGCGAGTACGGCGCCTCGGGCGGCTACTGGGTCGCGTCCGACGCCAACGAGATCGTCGCCCAGCCGTCGACGCTGACCGGTTCGATCGGCGTGTTCGGCGGCAAGCTGGCCATCGGTCCGGCGCTCGCCAAGTTCGGCGTCGACCTGCGCGGGTTGAAGGTGGGCGGCGACTACGCGGACGCCTTCGGCGCGCAGGGTCCGATGACCCCGTCGCAGACCGCCGCGTTCAGCGCCTGGATGGACCGCATCTACAACGGCTTCGTGGCGCGGGTGGCCGAGGGCCGCAAGATGAGCGCCCAGCAGGTGGGCGACATCGCCAAGGGCCACGTCTGGACCGGCGCCCAGGCCAAGTCGCTCGGGCTGGTCGACTACCTCGGCGGCTTCCCGGTGGCGGTGGAGCGCGCCAAGAAGCTGGGCGGCATCACCGGCCAGGCGCAGCTCAAGCGCTTCGAGACCTCGCCGAGCCCGTTCGCGGCGATCGCGCGCCTGTTCGGCGCCGGCGCGGACAGCGCCCGGCTGATGGCCGCGGCGGCCGAGCTGGCTCAGGACCCCGATGCTCGCGCCCTGATGGAGAGCCTCCACGAGGCCCGCCTGCGCGACGCCGGCGCCGCAGTGCTGGCGCCGATTCCGCGGCTTACGGCGCGCTGACCCGGCAGCATGGTTTCGCCCAGGTAACCTTGGGTGGCGTGCGTAACTGTTGCGCAATCGAACCACAGTCGGTGAAATTGGACCTCAGCCTTTGCGTCCAACGTGACAGCAGGTTCACATTGGGTACGCTGCCTGTCGGGCAATGACTCAACGACAGATTGCTGGGGGAAGTAAGCAACATGACGGGTTACAGGGCGTTTTTCGCCACGACCTCGCTTTGCTCGGGTCTCATGCTGGCCGCGCTCGCCGCGCCGGCATGGGCGCAGGGGCAGGCGACCGGGGCGCCGGCGCAGTCGAGTCAGCCGGGCCAGCCAGGTGCGGCGCCGGCCGCTCAACCGACTGAGCAGCCACCTGCCAAGAAGCCCGCTGCGCCTGAGACGGCTTCAACGAACGAGGTCGTGGTGACCGGCACGCGGATCAAGTCGACCACCTTCACCAGCTCCGCGCCGATGGCGGTGATCACCGCCGAGCAGGCCCAACTGCTGGGCGAGGTCGACACGAGCCAGATCCTGCAACTGTCGCCGGTGGCGGCGAACGCCGTTCAGATCAACAACTTCTTCTCCGGCTTCGTGGTCACGGGCGGTCCCGGCGTGAACACATTGTCGCTGCGCGGCCTGGGCGCCCAGCGCACGCTGTTCCTGCTCAACGGCGAGCGGCTTGGCCCGGCAGGTGTCGGCGGCACGGTGGGACCGTTCGACCTCAACGTCCTGCCGGCTTCGATCATCGACCACATCGAAATCCTGAAGGACGGCGCCTCGTCGATCTACGGCTCGGACGCCGTGGCCGGCGTGGTCAACGTGATCACCAAGACCACCCAGGACGGCGGCGAGATCCACGCCCACGTCGAACCCTCGCAGGAGGGCGGCGGCAATATCTACCAGGTCGACGGCAGCTTCGGGAAAACCTGGGACCGCGGCTACGTGACGGCGGGCTTCGACTACTATCGCCAGGATCCGCTCTACTTCGGCCAGCGCGGCTATCTCTCCTGCGCGCAGGATCTGGTCACCGATTCGACCACCGGCGCGTTGGCCGACCTGATTGACCCGGTCACCGGCAAGCCGAAGTGCAGCAACATCGCGATCGCCAACAGCGTGGTCGACTTGGCGGCGCCGCCCTCCGGATTCCAGGAGTACCTGCCCAACAAGAGTGCGGTGGCCGGGGGCGGCCCAGTGGGCCTCGACATGCCCGGTTTCCAGGCGGTGGGCCTGATCTTCCCAGGCGATCCGGCGGCGACCCGCGCCTCGGCGGCGCTGCTGCCGACCACCAACCCACTTACCGACCGGGCGATGGCGATCTCGCCGGTCAGCCGCTACACCTTCACGCTCTTCGGCGGCTACGACGTTAACCCCCACACGAACGTCTACGGCTCGTTCCTCTTCAACCAGCGCGACTCCGCCCAGAACCAAATCGGGCAGTTCTTCGTGGTGCCGCTAAACCCGAGCAACCCGTTCAACACCGCGCTTGGCCCGAATCCCGGCCTGTCGGCGTTCTACGGCGTCCCGATCAGCGGTTTCGGTGCGCCGGTTCCGGTCATCGTGGAGAACCAGCCGGCCACGCAGACGGTCAACTACTTCCGCGGCGTGGTGGGGGTGAAGGGCGACCTGCCGAACTGGCGCAGCCTGACCAACTGGACCTACGACGTGTTCGGCCAGATCAGTTACAGCTCCGGCGACTACAGCCAGGTCTACGAAAAGGCGGACCGCGTCAGCGCCACCGCGGGCGCCGGCGCAGGCACAAATGGCTGCGACGTCAACAACGCCTCATTCAGCAACGAGAGCATGGCCCAGCTCGAGCCGGGCGTCGCCTGCGTGCCGGTGAACTACATCGCCGCCGCGGCCAACGGTTTCTTCACGCCGCAGGAGGCCGCCTTCCTGTACTCGAAGGCCTACGGCCATACCGACTACACCCAGATGTATGTCGATGGCTCGGCCACCGGCGATCTCATGCAACTGCCGGCAGGCCCTCTGGGCGCGGCGATCGGCTTCCAGCTGCGCCGGGAATCGCTCAACGACACGCCGGCCCCGGATTTCATCAACCAGAACGTCTACAATTTCTCGACCACCGGCATCACCAAGGGCAGCGAGAACGTCGAAGAGCTGTACGCCGAGGTGAAGGTCCCGGTGCTGAAGGGCCTTCCGCTGATCTATGCGCTGAGCCTCGACGGGTCAGGCCGCTACTCCAACTACTCGAGCTACGGCTCGAACTTCACCTACAAGGGCACGGTCGATTGGGATCTGACCAACTGGTTCAAGATCCGCGGCACCTATGGCACGGCCTTCCGGGCGCCGGCGCTCTACGAGCTGTTCCTCGCCAACCAGACCAGCTTCCTGAACCAGTTCGGGCTCGACCCCTGCATCAACTACCTGACGCAGCCCGGTCTCTCGCCGGTGGTCAGGGCCAACTGCGGCAACGCGCACGTGCCAGCCAATCTCGGCGGCGGCGCGGTCAGCCCCACTTACGACGGGTCAGGCGCGGGGGCGACCATCCTGGCCGGCGGCGGCTCAGGACACTTGAAGGCGGAAACCTCGATCGCCGACACCATCGGCTTCGTCTTCACGCCGACCTGGCACGACATGGATCTGAGCCTGGCGGTCGACTACTACAACTACGACATCGTCAATCAGATCGCGCAGTTCGGGGCCGCCAACATCGTCGGCGCCTGCTACTCGGCGACCGACTTCCCGAACAATCCGTTCTGCTCGCTGATCCAGCGCAACTCGCCGACGGCGGCCTCGAACCCCTCAAACATCGCGGTGGTCAACGACGACTTCGTCAACGTCGCCAAGGAAACCAACCAGGGGCTGGACGTCGACATCCGCTACCACACGCCGCTGCCGCGGGATTGGAGGATGACCATCGAAAGCAGCCTGGCCTGGACGTTCTACACCCAGATCGACCTGCTTGGCGGGACCGTGCAGAACGTCCTCGGCAGCATTGGCCAGCCGAAGTGGGTCGGCAACATCGACTGGCGCTTCGACAAGGGCCCGTGGACGTTCAACTGGTACACCTTCATGGTCGGCTACAGCAGCGACGAGACGTTCTTCAACACCGAGATCTTCAACTACAATAACACCGGTGAGAACGTCATCGGCCACTACAAGGCGCCGTTCTACACGACGAATGACATGTCGATCCGGCGCAAGTTCGACAAGTTCACGGTGGAGTTCGGCGTGAAGAACATCTTCAACCAAACGCCGCCGCTGATCTCGGTCAACGACATCATCACGACCCGGATCGGCAGCGTGCCGCTGGCCTCGCAGTACGACCTGATCGGCCGTTCGTTCTTCTTCGACATCTCCGCCAAGTTCTAGCCGTTGGCGGGCCGCGCCTCCCGGGGCGCGGCCCGCAGGACCGTCGCCGGCGTGCGACCGGCGCAAGCCGATGAGGATTACAGTGCGTATGCGGTCTCTCTGGTCGCAGCTCGCGGCGCTGGCCGCGGCTTTCGTCGCAACTCCGGCGGCGTTCGCCGCGCCGACGCCGCCATCGGCGCATGACCTGACGCGCGCGCCGGCGATCGAGAGCGTCTCGCTTGCGCCCGACGGGAAGCACCTGGCCGCGCTGACGTCGGTCGATGGGGTCAACGCCGATCTCACCATCTGGAGCACCGACGCGCTCGGCGAGCAGCCGGTCCGCGTGCGCGCCACGCACATGCGCTTCCTGGACGTGATGTTCCTGAAGAACGATCGGCTGCTCGTGCATGCCGTCCAGCCGATCTCGGTGAATGACATGCGCCTCGAGAAGGCCGTCACGGGTCATCTGATCAAGGCGTATGTCACCGACCTGCAAGGGAAGGACTTCGCACCGCTGCTGCCGGACCGCAGCGTATCGTCGAGCCTGGCCGACCTCGTCGACCAGCTAGACAATACCGACCTGATCTCGATGCTTCCCCGCGATCCGACGCACGTGCTGGTGGAAGACAGCCGCCTCGGCGGCCTGGGCGACATCTACAAGGTCGACGTCTACAACATGTCGGCCGAGCGGGTGATGAAAGGCTCCGACAAGTATTTCGGCTACCAGGTCGACCTGAAGGGCGAATTGCGGTCGCGCGAGTACGCCGACTTCGAGGGCGGCAAGATGTTCATCGCCCAGCAGTTCCGCGATCCGGACAGCGGCCAGTGGGTCGAGCTGTTCCGTTCCTACGCCAAGGATCGCGTCGTGACCAACATCGTCGGCTTCACGTCAGACCCGCACGTGATCCTGATCTCCTCCCCCGAAGGCGGCGACAAGACCGGCATCTACGAATACGACGTCAAGGCACGCAAGATCGTCGAGCCGGCGTTCGAGCATAAGCTGTTCGAGGCCAACGGCGCGGTGCTGTCGCACGCAGCCCAGGATTTCGGCCGCCCGCTGGGGTTCGGCTATCAGGCTGAGACCGAGAAGATCTACTGGCTGGATCCGCACTTCGACGCGATCCAGAAGCAGATCGAGCACGCGCTGGGCGTCGGCGTCGCCACGACCGAGTGGACCGATCCGGCCACCGGGTCGAAGTCGACCGTGGCGGTGGAGGCCGGCGCCGGCGTGCGTATGCTCGCCTGGTCCGACGACTACCAGGACTTCCTGATCGAGAAGTCGGGACCCAAGCAGCCGCCCGAATACTATCTGCTCGCCGGTGGCAAGATCATGCTGCTCGGCAAGGCCCGGCCGTGGATCGACGTCACCGCGCTGGGCGAGACCAAGCTGGTCGAATATCCTGCGCGCGACGGCCTGATGATCCCGGCGTTCCTGACGCTGCCGCCCGCCGCCCAGTTCGGACCCGGACCGTATCCGACGCTGGTCGAGCCGCACGGCGGCCCCTGGGCCCGAGACGACATGGAGTGGGATATCGTTGGCTGGGTGCAGTACTTCGCCTCGCGCGGCTACGCGGTGATCCAGCCGCAGTTCCGCGGCTCGGCGGGCTGGGGACAGAAGCTTTGGCGCGCCGGCGACGGCCAGTGGGGCCAGAAGATGGAAGACGACCTCGACGACGGCGTCAAATGGCTTATCGCGCAGCACCTCGCCGACCCCAAGCGGGTGGCGATCTTCGGCTATTCCTACGGTGGCTACGCGGCGCTCGCGGCCAGCATTCGGCCGAACGGGCTTTACCAGTGCGCCATTTCCGGCGCCGGCGCCGGCGACCTCAGCGCCATCGCGTATGCGACGAGCGACAATCGCTGGGAGCGCGAATTCCAGCACCCGGCCATCGGGGGCCTCGATGCGCTGGCGCACGCGACTGAAGCGCAGATCCCGGTGCTGCTCTACCACGGCGATCGCGATCAGACGGTCGACATAGAGCAATCGCGCAAGTTCGCCGCGGCGCTGCGGGGTGCGCACAAACCGGTTCAGCTGGTGGAAATCAAGGACATGGGCCACCAGTACGTCTTCATGACGCCGGCGATGCAGGAAGAGCAGCTCGACATCATCGACGCCTTCCTGAAGGGCGGCTGCAAGCCCGGCGGCCTTTGAGGGGGCCGCCGCCGGCGGTCAATGACCGGCCGGCGCCGGCGGCGCCTCTGCCTGCCGGAACACCGGGCCGCCTTCGTAGCTGAACAGGATCAGGTGGTCCTTGTTGTCGATGAAGACGCGGTGGGCGTGGAAGAAGTCGGCGCCGATGAAGAGGTAGGGCGTGCTGCTGAGCTGGCGCGGGATCAGCGTCCCCGTGTCCGACCGCGTCCAGCCGCTGGCGAAGTTCTGCACCTCGAGGCGGATGTTGGACAGCTTCTCGTCGCCGAGCTGGAGGCTGTCGAAATGCGCTGTCCAGCCCTGGGTCGGGCGCGGGCCGATGCCATGGCCAACTTCGTTCGAGCGCCCGTCAGCGGGCGGCTCGGCGCCGACGGTCTCGGCCACCGTCTGGTCGATGACGGACGTGTGGGCGCCGGTGTCGAACTCGGCGAGAATCTGCTTGCCGTTGATCATCGCCATGATCTGCGTCTTCGGGTCGTCGCGGTCCCATGGCAGGATCTTGGCCTGGGAGTAGGGGTGGCCCCAGTAGATCAGCTGCGGCGGCGTGCAGCCCTGCGGCTCGAACAGCCGCACGACGCCGTCGCGCAGATCGAACTCGACGTCTGTGCGGGAGAAGAAGTCGTCGCCGAGCAGCAGCGAGACTGGAAACTTGGCGTCCTGGTCGCCGGCGGCGACCAACTCCAGATTGCCGACCTTGAAGGCGCCCAGTTTGAGCTCGTTGATATTGGCGTCGTAGGCGGCCGTGTCGCCGCCGAAGCCGTACATCCGATAGCCACTCAGTCGCGACATCCTCAGGCCAAGGCGCCGGGCCTCGCTGACCGGGACGATGCTCACGGCCGCCCCGATGTCGAACATGATCTTCACGGGCTGGCCATTGATCTCGCCGTCCACGATCGGCGCGGCGCTGTTCGGATCGACGTGGAACTCGGCGGTCTCCACCAGCTTGCACTCAGCGTCGACGGCGCTCGCCGACATGAGCACAGCCGTGCCCAGCACGGCCGCGCCGACAGAAGACACCCACTTCACCATGATCACCCCCCGGTGACGCCTACGCGAAGAGCCTGACCGGCTCGGATTACCGCCCCGTTGCCGAGCCCGGATTGGTGGACGGCAGGGAGCGCGCGGCGTCCTGGTTGAACTGCTGCATCGCGCCTTCGGCCAGCGTGTCCCACTCGGCCTGGGTGTGGCACTCGCGCCGGACCATCCGGGAGCCGGTCGGCGCCAGGTCTCTGCAGATCAGGGCCGCGTTGGTCCCGTTGGCCGCCACCTGCTGCGACCGCGGCGCCTGGGCGTAGGTGTGCCAGCCCATCGACGTGCAGCCGCCGAGCAGCGCGCACGTCCCGGCGGCCAGGATCAAAGAGATGCGGGTCATTTCGAACAGCCCCTCAACACTGCCGCACACCGTGGCGCCCTGCGAACACGCAAGGCGCGGGTCTTGCGATTCGGCCTTCGTGCAAGAAGAAGGGGCGGCCCTTGCGGACCGCCCCCAGGAAGAAACGCAATACTGAAGTCTCGGCTTAGAACTTCGCCGTCGCCGAGATGAACATCGACCGGCCGAGCAGGTCGTAGGTCGGGTAGGTGTTCGGAGCACCGATACCAGCGATCGGCTGGCTGATGATCGGCGGATCCTGGTCGAGGATGTTGTTGATACCGGCCCGCACCGTGAGGATGGTGTTGACGCGCCACGCCGCCGACAGGTCCAGGTAGTTGACCGCAGGCAGGTTGTTGTCCCCGGGACCGAATGCCGGCGAGCCGCCCGAGAGGTTGGTCAGCAGCGCCAGGGTCGACTGCGTGGAGTTGGCGTCCAGCGACGTGCTGCCGATGTAGCGCCATTGCAGTCGGGCCAGCACGTTCCAGGGCGTATCCCACGTCATGGAGAACGTGTGACGCCACGTCGGGCTGACGGCGATGCAGGTCGGTCCGAAGAGGCCCGCGCAGTCATACGGGGCGACGCCGGGGGCCAGCGTGGTCGCCGCCTTCACCTGGTAGGTGCCGACGAAGTTGAACGCCAGCGAGCCCCACCCGTGCACGTTCACGTCTTCCAGGTTGAGTCGGTAATCGGCCTGGAAGTCGATACCCGCCGTGTCGGTGGCCGCGATGTTCTGGTCGAACGCCGTGATGTAGCCGCCGCCGGCGATCGTGGTGCCGAACAGGTTGCCGTTCGGCGTCCGCTTGACCAGGCTGCAGGCTGCAGGATTGCCCGAGTCCAGGCACTCGGCCAGCGTCAGCGAGATCGGCACGGTGCTGATCTGGTCGGCGATCTTGATGTCCCAGTAATCGACGCTGAGGCTGAGGCCGCGCAGCATGCCGCCGGTCGGGCGGAAGAGTCCGCCGATCGACCAGGAGTCGGCGATTTCCGGCGACAGGTTCGGGTTGCCGCCTTGCAGGATCGCGCACTGACCGGCCGGGCACTGGACGATCTGGCTGGTCGTCCCGCCGTTGCCGTACTGGGCCGCCGTCACGCCGGTCCGCTCGCACTGGGCCAGCGTGGCCGTCGCGTTGACGAGGGCGCCGTGCGAGTTGACCGTCGGCGCGCAGGGGTCGACCGACACGACGCTGGTGTTGGTGACGCTTTGCGGGGTGGCGATCTCGATGATGTTCGCGGCCCGGATCGCGCGGTCATACGAACCACGCAAGGTGAAGTCCGGAACCGGCGACCACTGCCCGCCGACCTTGAAGGTGGTCACCCCGCCGCTCGTCGAGTAGTCCGAGTAGCGGACACCGCCTTCCAGGTACATGTCGTCGGCGAAGGGCTGCTTCTGGGCGATCGGGATGCGCGTCTCGAAGTAGCCTTCCTGAACGCCGATGGCGGCGTCGACCGGAACCGAAGCGCCGGCGAAGCCGGAAAGGTCGCCGGAAAGTTCCGCAGCGTCGGGCTGGAACGTCAGACGATCCCAACGCGACTCGGTGCCGAAGCTGACGCCGACGCCGTCGTTGGCCCAGGGCGACTTCCAGCCGTACTTGCCGAGGTCACCCGTCAGGTCGAACTCAAAGATGCTCTCTTCCGTCGCGCCGTGGGACGTGCCGGGCTCAGTGAGGTAGTTGAGCGCGGCCGGCGTCACGCCGCCCTGCTGGAAGATATTGTACGGGACGCAGCCGGACGCGGCGGGGTTCTCGCAGAAGGGATTGGCGGCGGTGCCGCCGACCAACAGCGCATTCTGGATGCCCTGGATGCTGAGGTAGCCGCCGTTGGCGTTGTAGAGGCTCGTATAATAGTAGGAGCCGTAGCCGTCGTAGTGCCACGCGTCGCCGATGTCGCCCTTGAGGCCGAGCACGATGCGGTAGTTGCTGTGATCGTAGGACGCCGTACGCGGGCCGCCCTCGACGTTGCGGCGACCGATGTTCAGGGCCACTTGCGAGTCGGCCGCGATCATGGCGGGCGAGCAGCCGATGGCGACTTGCTGTTGGCCGCTCAGGAACGGGTTCGCGCAGTTGACGAGCCAGTTGCCGTTCGAGTTCGGCGTCGTGTTGCCGCCCTGGAACAGGCCGGACGGCGCGATCGCCGAGTTCGAGCGGTCGTCCATGAACATGAACTCGGCGTAGGGTTGCGCCCACGGCGTGATCTCATAGTGCGCGAAGAAGCCCGCGAGGTAGCGGTTGTCGTTACGCGACAGGTATTCGTACGGCGCCGAGTTGAACGCGGCCGGCGGCACCGAGCCCGCCTGCGGATTCGGCAGCAGCTGGTTGCCGACCACCGAGAACGCCGTTCCCGGGATCCCGCCAATGATCGGCTGGAAGAGGTTCGAGTTCGACGAGTTGGCGCAGAAGCCGGACCGCTCGGCGGTCTTGATGAGCAGGCAACCCGAGTAGTCGCGGTCGCCTTCGTTGACGGGCGTCGCGTGGCGGAACTCGAAGTAGCCGGTCACGTTGCCTTTGCCGTCCGGCGCGTTGGAGCCCATGATCACCGAGAAGTCGCTGGACTGGCCGTCCCAGACGCTGCCGGTGGCCGGCGTGCTGCCGCCGGCGCGGACGGCGTCCTGGATCCAGCCCTGGCCGTTGTTGTGCTGGTTGATCCCCAGCGTACCGTCGAGCTGAACGCCCTCGAAGTCGGTCTTCATGATGAAGTTGACGACGCCGGCGATGGCGTCCGAGCCATAGGTCGCCGAGGCGCCGCCGGTGAGGACTTCCACGTGGTCGATCAGCGCCACCGGGATCTGGTCGAGGTCAGGCGCCGGGTTCGGGTTGCCGGTGTTCGGGTCGCCGATGCCGAGGCGGCGGCCGTTGACCAGCACCAGGGTGCGCTGCGGGCCGAGGCCGCGAAGGTCGGCGGTGGTGATGCCGCCCGGCGCCGTCAGCGGGTTGGTGGTGTTCGAGAAGTCCTGAGTAGTGTTCTGGAAGTTCGAGGGCAGGGTGTTCAGCAGGTCGACGACGTCGGTCTTGCCGGTCATCTGGAACTCTTGGTGGCCGACCGCCTGGATCGGGCTGACCGAGGTCAGGTTCGGCTGCGGGATGCGCGAGCCGGTGACGACGATCTCCCCGGTGGTCGCGGCCTCGGCCGTGGCTTCAGCCGTCGCGCGGAGCTGTTGCACCGGAGCGGCGGCCGGCGCCTGGGCGCCCTGGTCCATCGTCGCCATCGGGCTGGCGTCGGCGGTGGCGTCGGCGGCGAACGCCGCGCCCGCAGGCACGGCGATCAACGCCAGGCCTGTAATCATCGACGTCGCCAAGAGGCGCGTACGAATGGTGGTCATGGTCAAGAAATCCCTCCGACTCGCGGGGCGCCGACGTGCGCGGCGCCGCATCGCAACGGGTTTGCAGGTTGTCCCGGGCATAAAGCTCCCCCCGGTTGCCGAATTTCTGGTCTCGCTTGCCGGAGGGGTCAACGCCGATTACGCGCCGGTAATCTGATGAGGCGCCGCCTGTTACATTCCGGTCACAGCTTGCTCGAGGTGTAGCGGGACGGGCTCATTTCAGCCGCTGTTCACCCTGTCTCCGGCAATATTGTTCGCGAAGACCTGTTGCACGCGAGCCGCATGCCTCCACCTTCACCGTCGCCTTCCCAAGGGGCAGCGCGGGCCTTGCGTGAACCTGGCGGACGTCCTCAACTTGCGCCGTGAGTCGATCCGGGAGGCCCGCCATGCAGCGTTTTGTCATCGGGGCCGTCGCCGCTGTCGCGGTCGGGGCGGCCGGCGCCGCGGTTGCGAAGCCGCAGGCGGCGCCGACCAACGCGCCGGTGGTGCAGGCGGTGGTCGACTGCCGCAAGATCGAGGATCCCACCCAACGGCTGGCCTGCTACGACGCGGCGGTCGCGGCGATGACCAGCGCGCAGCAATCTGGCGATCTCGTCACGCTCGACCGCAAGCAGCGCCAGGCGGTGCGCAAGCAGGCGTTCGGTTTCACGCTGCCGACGCTGTCGATGTTCGACACCGGCGAGAAGGAGGTCGACCGCATCGACGAGACGCTGGCCAGCGCCCACCAGATCGGCGAGGGCCGCTGGGTGTTCCAGATGCAGGACGGCGCGATTTGGCGCCAGATCGACGACGAGTTCCTGTCGCGCGAGCCTCACCCCGGCTCGGCGATCGTGATCAGGCGCGCGATGATGGGCAGCTACATGCTGAGCGTCGACGGGCAGCCGGGGGTCCGCGCCCACAGAGACAACTGAGCGGTTGTTAGCGGTCCTTCGGGTCGATGGCGTCCCGAAGGCCGTCGCCGATGAAGTTGAAGCACATCAGCGTCACGACCATGAAGATCGACGGGAAGATCAGCAGCCAAGGCGCCAGCTCCATGTCCTGCGCGCCGTTGTTGATCAGCGTGCCGAGCGAGGCCATCGGCGGCTGCACGCCCAGGCCCAGGAACGACAGGAAGCTCTCGGCCAGGATCACGCCCGGGATGGTCAGCGTCACGTAGACCACCACCGGTCCCAACAGGTTCGGGACGATGTGGCGGCTGATGATCGCCATGCGCGAGAGGCCGATCGCCCGCGCCGCCTCGATGAACTCCTTCTGCTTCAAGGAGAGCGTCTGGCCGCGCACGATCCTGGCCATGGTCAGCCACTGCACCGCGCCGATCGCCACGAACAGCAGGATGAAGTTGGAGCCGAAGGTCACCATCAGGATGATGACGAAGAAGATGTAGGGCAGCGAATAGAGCACATCGACGATGCGCATCATCACCTCGTCGACCACGCCGCCGAAGTAGCCGGCGATCGCGCCCCAGGCGACGCCGATCACCAGCGAGACGGCGGTGGCCACCGCGCCGATCGCCAGCGAGACGCCCAGGCCGGTGAACAGCCGCGCGAGCAGGTCGCGCCCCAGCGCGTCGGCGCCCAGCAGATGGCCGTTGGTGAGCGGCCCGACCCAAACGTCGTTCTTGTTGATCTCGTCGTAGGCGTAGGGGACCAGCAGCGGGCCGATCACCGCGAGCAGCACCATCACGCCCAGGATGATCATGCTGGCGACCGCGCCGCGGTTGCGGAACAGGCGGCGACGCGCGTCGTCCCAGAGGCTGCGCCCCTTCACCGCCCGCTCCATCAGGGCGGCGGTTTCCGGCGAGCGGGAGGTGAGGGTGGCGAGGCTCACGCCAGCCGCACCCGCGGATCGAGGATGGCGTAGAGCACGTCGGACACCAGGTTGAGCAGGATGACCAGGGCGGCGAAGAAGATCACCATGCCCATCACCACCGTGTAGTCGCGCTGCAGCGCGCTGTTGACGAAGAACTTGCCGAGCCCGGGCAGGCCGAAGATCTTCTCGACCACCAGCGATCCGGTCATCAGGCCGGCGAAGGCAGGCCCCAGGTAGCTGACCAGCGGCAGCACGGCGGCCCTCAGCGCGTGCTTCACCACGATCTCGAACTCCGGCAGCCCCTTGGCGCGCGCCGTGCGGACGTAGTTCGAATGCAGCGCCTCGATCATGCCGGCCCGCGTGAGCCGCGAGATGATGGCGACCTGCGGCGCCGCCAGCACGATCACCGGCATGACGAGGTTGGGCAGCGCGCCGCCGTCCCAGGCCCCGATCGGCAGCCAGCCCAGCTCGCTGCCGAACACAAGTTGCAGCAGCGGCGCGGTGACGAAGGTGGGTATGCATATGCCGAGGATGGCGATCGACATCACCGTGTAGTCGGCCGGCCCGTTCTGTCGGAGCGCCGCGATCACCCCCAGGCTGACGCCCAGCACCACCATGAGCACGAAGGCGACTGCGCCGATCTTGAAGCTCACCACCCAGTTCTGCCCGATGATGTCGAGCACCGACTTGTCGCGGTATTTCAGCGAGGGGCCGAGGTCGCCGTGCAGCACCCCGCCGACGTATTCAGCGTACTGGACGTACAGCGGCCGGTCGAAGTGGTACTTGGCGGCGATGTTCTTCTCGATGGCCGGCGGCAGCTTGCGGTCGGTGGAGAACGGATTGCCAGGCGCCGCCCGCATCATGAAAAAGGCCGCCGTGACGACCACGAAGAGCGTGGGGATCGCCACCACGAGGCGCTGGACGACGAAGCGGAGCATGCCTTGTGTAACTTCCACCCACCCCCGATGATGTCAACGAAGGGCCGGCCGCAGGTCGATGTCGAGGATGATATGTCTCAGTTTCGCAAGGTGACCGACGCCTTCCAGGTCAGTCCGCAGATCACGCCCGAGGAGGCGCGCGCCGCCGGCGAGGCGGGCGTCAAGCTGATCATCAACAACCGGCCGGACGGCGAGGCGCCGGGCCAGCCGACCAGCGCCGAGGTCGAGGCCGCCGCGCGGGCCGCGGGCGCCGAGTTCCTCGCCCTGCCGTTCGTCGGCCGGCCGACCATCGATCAGGCGCGCGCGCAGGCCGAGGCGGTCGCGGGCGCGAACGGGCCCGTGCTGGCCTACTGCCGCACCGGCACGCGCTCGATCACCGCCTGGGCGATCGGCGAGGCTTCCCGCGGCCGCGATCGCTCCGAGCTGGTGCGGCTGGCGGCGGCGGCCGGCTACGACCTCGGACCGGTGCTGCTCGGATGATCCCCTACGTTCGCGACATCAAGTTCGAGTACGGCAAGGTCGACCAGGTCTCGCCGCTGATCCGCCGGGTGATCGCCAACAACCCGGGCCCGTTCACCTTCACCGGCACCGGCACCTACATCATCGGCAAGGGCGAAGGCGTCGCGGTGATCGACCCCGGTCCCGACCAGCCCGAGCACCTGCAGGCGATCCTCGACGCCACCCAGGGCGAGCGGGTCAGCCACATCCTGATCACCCACCACCACCTCGACCACTCGCCGCTGGCGCGGCCACTGGCGGCGGCGACCGGCGCGGTGATCTACGGCTGCGCGGTGGCCGAGCTGCCGGCCGAGGATGGGGTGCGCACCGAGGCCGGCTACGACAGCTTCACGCCGGACGTTTCGGTGTGCGGCGGCGCCACGATCGCGGGACACGGCTGGACGGTCGAGGCGATCCCGACGCCGGGCCACACCTCGAACCACATCTGCTTCGCGCTCGCCGAGGAGAACGCCTGCTTCACCGGCGACCACATCATGGGCTGGTCGACCACGGTGGTTTCGCCGCCCGACGGCGACATGCACGACTACCTCGCCAGCCTCGACGTGATCCAGGGACGGGACTTCAAGACGCTGTGGCCGACCCATGGGCCGCCGATCACCGAGCCCGGTCCGTTCATCGACGCCTATCGCGCGCACCGCATGGAGCGCGAGCGGCAGATCCTGGCGCAGCTGGCCGCCGGCAAGTCGAAGATCGTCGACATGGTGCCTGCCATGTACGTCGGCGTCGATGCGCGGCTCTACCCGGCCGCCGGCCGCTCGGTGCTGGCGCACATGATCCAGCTCGTGAAGACCGGCCGCGTCGCCACGAGCGGCGCGGCCGGTCCCGACAGCGAGTATCGGCTCAGCTGAGCCGATATCGAATCCGAGGTCGCTTCGGGGCTCAGTAGCCGTTGTAGTCGGCGTCGACGCCCACCGGAGCGGTCGCCAGCGCGTCGTCCACGGCGCGGTGGTAGCAGTCGACATCGCTCTCGCCGGAAGCCGGCACGTAGCCCGGCATTGTGTCGAGCTCGTTGCAGGCGTCGGTCGCCGCGCGGCGGACCCGCTCGCGCATGATGTGCTGGCCGTAGCCGGTGCTGAGGTCGAGGTCGCCGACCGGCACCACGCGGCTGACCCGCACCATCTCGATCGGCGCGCCGTTGGGCGCGCGCTCCTGGCGATACGGGTGGGCGTACACGGTCACGCCGCTGGCGGTGGTGTAGGCGTCGGCGGGGTAGTCATCATAGTAGGGCTGAGCTTGTGCGACGGTGAAACCGAGCCCCAGGGCGGCGACAGCACTGACGACGGCGCCGCGCAGAATACGAGTGGTGATGGCGCTAGCCATTCTCTAGCTCCTCTGAAATGATCTTGAGTGGCGCGCTGAATAGCTACGCTCGCGCGCAAGGGTTGCTTGCGACGCTGTAAAAAACGCCGTTCGGAAACGAGAGGTTCCGGCGAAAGACCTAGGCGACGGCCTTGGCGGTCGGCAGGGTGTAGTCGTGGAAGCGCTGGCGGATCAGCTTCTTGTCGATCTTGCCGGTGGCGCCCAGCGGGATATCGTCGACGAACACCACGTCGTCGGGCATCCACCAGCGGGCGATCTTGCCATCGAGGTACGCGATGAACTCCTCGCGCGTCGCGGCCTCGCCTTCCTTCAGCTTGACCAGCAGCAGCGGCCGCTCGTCCCACTTCGGGTGGGCGACCCCGATCACCGCGGCGATCAGCGCCTTCGGGTGGCCGGCGGCCAGGTTCTCGATCTCGATCGAGCTGATCCACTCGCCGCCGGACTTGATCACGTCCTTGGCGCGGTCGGTGATCTGCATGTAGCCCAGCTCATCGATCGTCGCGACGTCGCCGGTGTCGAAGAAGCCCTCGGCGTCGAGGATCTCGCCGCCCTCGCCCTTGAAGTACTCGCGCACCACGAACGGGCCTTTGACCTTCAGGCGCCCGTACGTGGTCCCGTCGTGCGGCTGCACCGCGCCCTCATCGTCGGTCAGCTTCAGCTCGATGCCGGCCGGCGGGCGGCCCTGCTTCAGCTTGTACTGCAGCTGCTCTTCCTCGCTCATCGCCGCCACTTCCGGCGTGGGCGTCGAAAGCGTGCCGAGCGGCGAGGTCTCGGTCATGCCCCAGGCGTGGGTGACCTCGACGTCGAACTCGTCGCGGAACGCCCGCACCAGCGATTCCGGCACCGCCGAGCCGCCGATCACCACCCGCTTCAGCGTGGTCAGCTTGCCGCCCGTGGCGCGCAGGTGCTGCAGCAGCATCTGCCAGACGGTGGGCACCGCGGCCGAGAAGGTGACGCCCTCGGTCTCGATCAACTCGTGCACCGACGCGCCGTCCAGCTTCTGGCCGGGCATCACCATCTTGCAGCCCACCGCCGGGCACGAGAAGGCGAGCCCCCAGGCGTTGGCGTGGAACATCGGCACGACCGGCAGCACGACGTCGCGGCCGGAGAGCCCCATCACGTCGCTCTGCAGCGTCACCAGCGTGTGCAGGAAGTTGGAGCGGTGCGAGTAGAGCACGCCCTTCGGATTGCCGGTGGTGCCCGATGTGTAGCAGAGGCCGGCGGCGGTGTTCTCGTCGAAGCCGCCCCAGACGCAGTCGTCGCCGTTCTCGCCCACCAGCGTCTCGAAGCAGAGCGCGCCGTCGAGGCCGACGCTCGCCATGTGGCCCTCGTCGGTCATCACGATCACATGGCGCACGCTCTTCATGTCGGCGCGGCGCTCGATGATGGTCGGCAGGAAGGTGAGGTCGGTGAAGAGGACCTGATCCTCGGCGTGGTTGATGATGTAGCAGAGCTGGTCGGGGAACAGGCGCGGGTTCAGCGTGTGGCAGACCGCGCCGATGCCCATGATCGCGTACCAGGCCTCGATGTGGCGGCCCGAGTTCCAGGCCAGCGTCGCGACACGGTCGCCGGGCTTCACCCCCAGCCCCTTCAGCGCATTCGAAAGCCGCTTCGCGCGCCGATGGATCTCGGCGTAGGTGGTGCGCACGATCGGGCCTTCGACCGAACGGCTGACAATCTCGCGCTGCCCGTGCCAGCGGGCGGCGTGATCGAGGATCTTGTCCAGCGTCAGCGGCCAGTCCTGCATCAACCCCAGCATGGGCGCTTCACTCCGTCGTCTCTTACTGTCGTTCATGTAAGTCGAATTGTAGGACACCGGGCGCGCCCCGGCGTCAATCTCGCCATCATGCGGCCGCTATGCGGCTGGCGGCCGCCTCCAGGTCGCCAGCGGGCAGCCGCAGCCAGTCGATCGGGCCGGGATCGCGCGCCAGCTGCTCGGTGAGCACCGCCGGGCCGGCGTCGGAGGCGTCGCCGACGCGCGTCTCCAGCCGCTGGCGCAGCTCGGCCGCATCGCCCTCCAGCCAGACTCCCCGGAACGGGAGGAACGCGTCGCCGGCGACGCCGGACGCCGCGGCGCGCTCCTCCGGCAGCAGGAAGACCGCGTCCAGCACCACGCTGCGGCCGGCGGCGAGCGCGTGGCGCGCGAGGGCGAACATCTCGCCATAGACGGCTTCCGAGGTCCCGGCGCCGTAGGCGTCGGGCGGCAGCTTCTCGGTCGGCGCGACGCCGGCGAGCCGTTTGCGGATCTCGTCGCTGCGCAAAACGAGGGCGCCGGGCGCCGCGCCGAGCTCGGGCGCGATGCGGCGGGCGAGGGTGGTCTTGCCGGTCCCGGAAAGGCCGCCGATCGCGGTCAGCGTCGGCATCGGCGGCGCCAGGTGGTCGCGCGCGGCGGCCAGATAGGCGCGGGCCGTCCCGATATCGCCCTGCATGCCGGTGACGTGGGTGCGCACCGCCGCGCGGGCCGAGAGGAACAGCGGCAAGAGGACGAGGCCGTCCCAGAGATCGGGCGGGAACGACCGCGCGGCCTCGTCGAGGTAGGCGTTCAGCAGCCGGTTCGCCGCCTCGCGCCGCTCCCGGAACCAGAGGTCCATCACCGTGAATGCGACGTCGTAGAGGACGTCGATCTCCGAGAGCAGGTCGTTGAACTCGATGCAGTCGAAGAGCACCGGCTGGCCGTGCTCCAGCAGGATGTTGCCGAGGTGCAGGTCGCCGTGGCAGCGGCGCGCGAACCCCTCGGCGCGCCGACGCTCCAGGAGGCGGGTGTGGTCGGCCAGCGCCTGGTCGGTGGCGGCGATCACGTACTCGACCTCATGCTTGCCGAGCACGGCTTCCAGGTGGCGCAGGTTGTCGGCGTTGGTGCGGATGGTGAAGCCGAGCGCCTTCACCCCGCCGCCCTCGGGCCGCAACTCGGCTGTGGCGTGGAAGCGGGCGATCGTCCGGCCCAGCGCCTCGGCCAGCGTCCCGTCGACCCGCTCCGGCTGCTCGGCCAGCACCGCCGCCGGGTCGAAGGCGCGCATCTCGAGCGCGAAGTCGACCGCCTCGCCGGGGCCATCGAGGTCGAAGCTGCCAGGGTCCAGGGTGTCTGGGCGGCCGGTGATCTCGTGGACCGCGCGGTAGATGTCCGGCGCGGTGGCGCGATTGAACGCGAGCTCCCGCTCCAGCGCCCAGCGCCGCTTGTCGGGCGTCGAGAAGTCGAGGAAGCCGTAGTCGACCGGCTTCTTCACCTTCAGCGCCCGCTCGCCTTGGAGGAACACCCAGGCGCACGAAGTCTCGATCACCCGATCGGACTGCGCCTTCAACCACTGGAAGATCTCGTCGCTCGAACTCAGCGTCCTTCTCCCCTTGCGGGAGAAGGTGTCGCCGAAGGCGACGGATGAGGGGTCGACGCCCAGCGAGGGACAAGCGTCGTGCAGGCAAGTCTCGAATGGCGGCGCGACCCCTCATCCGGCCGCTTCGCGGCCACCTTCTCCCGCAGGGGGAGAAGGGAGAATTCGACGGTCACGGGTACAGCCTCTTCACGGTCCAGCCGTCGCCGGCGCGGTCGTAGGCGAGGCGCTCGTGCAGGCGGAACGGGCGGTCGCGCCAGAACTCGATGTGCTGCGGCGTCAGCCGGAAGCCCGACCAGTGCGGCGGCCGCGGCACGCTCCCCAGCCCGAACTTCATGCCCATCTCGGCGATGCGCCGCTCCAGGGCCAGCCGGTCGGGCAGCTCGCGCGACTGGTCCGAGGCCCAGGCGCCGATCTGCGCGGAGCGGGCGCGGGTCTCGAAATAGGCGTCCGCCTCCGCGGGCGTCACCGGCGCGATGTCGCCGCGCACCCGCACCTGGCGGCGCAGGCTCTTCCAGTGGAACACCAGCGCCGCCTTCGGCTGCGCGGCGAGCTGGCGGCCCTTGTCGCTGCCGAGGTTGGTGAAGAAGGTGAAGCCCGCCGCGTCGACGCCCTTCAGCAGCACCATGCGCGCATCCGGCATGCCATGCGCGTCGACAGTGGCCAGCGTCATCGCGTTGGCGTCGTTGGGCTCCTTCTTCACCGCTTCCTCGAGCCAGCCGACGAACAGCGGGATCGGGTCGATATCGGTGATCGCGGGCAGCGGCTCGGCCTCGGCCACCCGCTTCAGGTAGTCCGCCTCGCTCGGCGAAAACGGGATGATCGGCTTCTTTGGCATCTCGGGCGCCCTATAGCCGATTTGCGCGGCGGGCCCACGCGGTTCTCGTCAGCCTTAACGCGCCGTTGAGCATGGCGGGGCGAGAACGCCAGGCTGATGTCTGCAGGCAAGCTGACCCCAGAAGCGGCCCGCGCGATCCTAGGCCTCGCGCCCGACGCCTCGCCGCACGCGGTGATCGGCGCGTTCCGGGCCGCAGCCAAGGAGGCGCACCCCGACCGTCCGGGCGGCGATGCGGCGAAGTTCCGCGAGGTGCTCGAGGCCTACCGTCTGCTGCAGTCGCTGCCGCGGCTGCCGGCGGTGATCCCGCAGGCGGAGATCCCGGGCCCCGAGCCGCACGTCGAGATCGGCCCGCTGACCGCGCTCTTCGGCGGCGAGGCCGAAGCGGTGCTGGCGGACGGCCGCCGGTTGCCCGCCCGCATCCCCGCCGGCGCCCGCCACGGCGAGATGCTCAGCGTGGGCAAGGCGCGGGTGAAGGTACGGATCGCGGCCGAGCCGGCCGTGCAGGTGCGCGGCGCCGACCTCTGGGTCACCGCCGAAGTGGGCGCCGCCGTGCTGGATCAGGGCGGCCGGGTCAGCGTCGCCACCCCGCTCGGCGAGAAGGTGCTCTGGATCAACGGCAAGATCGCCGAGCGCGGCCTTGTCCGGCTCGAAGGCCAGGGCCTGCCGGCGCGCGGCCCGCACCCGCAAGGCAGCCTGTTCATCCGCCTGGTCCCCGACACCGGCGTCCCGGAAAGCGCCGCGCGGGCGCAACTGCGGAGATTTGCGGCGGCCTGGGCGGCTTAGCCCAGAAACGCCCTTTGCGGGGTCGCCTACAAGTAGCCCTCGCCCCACCGCAGAGTGGGGAGAGGTCGGCCGAGCGCGAAGCGGTCGGACGGGTGAGGGGCGCCTGTCGACCTGTCGACACGCCGGCGTCGCCAGACGCCGCGAAAGGCCCTCAGTTGCGCGTCGACGCACGGCAGGCCTCGACGATCGAGGTGGGCTGTTCATGAACGGAACATAACAGGAACATTTGCGGTTGTGTCAAGCGCCGCTCGGGCGCTTCCGCGCCGCTCGTCGCTGGCGCGACGAGTCCCCTCACCCGTCCGAAGCCTGCGCCTTCGGCCGACCTCTCCCCGCTGCGCGGGGCGAGGGCTACTGACTTGGCGCTTCGAGGCCGAGCTTTTGCCTTATCTACCGCATGAGCTAAGAACCCGCCGCCATGTCACACAACACCTTTGGGCACCTTTTCCGCGTCACCACCTGGGGCGAGAGCCATGGGCCGGCGTTGGGGTGCGTGGTGGACGGGTGTCCGCCGGGGATTCCGCTGACCGAGGCGGACGTGCAGGTGTGGCTCGACCAGCGGCGGCCGGGGCGGGGGCGCTACGTCAGCCAGCGCCAGGAGCCGGACGCGGTGAAGATCCTCTCCGGCGTGTTCTCCGACGAGCGCACCGGCGGCCAGGTGACCACCGGCACGCCGATCTCGATGATCATCGAGAATGTCGACCAGCGCTCGCACGACTATTCCGAGATCGCCGACCGCTTCCGCCCCGGCCACGCCGACTTCCCCTATTTCGCCAAGTACGGCGTGCGCGACTATCGCGGCGGCGGGCGCCAGTCGGCGCGCGAGACGGCGGCGCGGGTCGCGGCCGGCGCGATCGCCCGCAAGGTGCTCGGCGAGGGCGTGGTGGTGCGCGCCGGCGTCGCGCAGGTCGGTCCGCATGCGGTCGACCCGGCGAAATGGGATTGGGACGAGGTCGGACGCAACCAGTTCTGGTGCCCGGACGCGGGCATGGTCGAGGTGTGGGAAAAGCATCTGGACGCGATCCGCAAGGCGGGCTCGTCCACCGGCGCCATCCTGGCCGTCGAGGCGACGGGGGCGCCGGCCGGCTGGGGCGCGCCGATCTACGGCAAGCTCGACGCCGAGCTGGCGGGCGCGCTGATGTCGATCAACGCCGCCAAGGGCGTGGAGATCGGCGCCGGGTTCGCGGCCGCGGCGCTCACCGGCGAGGAGAACGCCGACGAGATGGTGATCGGCAACGACGGCGAGCCGCAGTTCCTGTCGAACCAGGCCGGCGGCGTGCTGGGCGGCATCTCGACCGGCCAGCCGGTGACCGCGCGCGTCGCGTTCAAGCCCACCTCGTCGATCCTCACGCCCCGCCGCTCGCTGAACGAGGCCGGCGAGCAGGTGGAGCTGCGCACCACCGGCCGCCACGACCCCTGCGTCGGCCTGCGCGCCAGCCCGATCGTCGAGGCGATGGTCGCCTGCGTGCTGGCCGACGCCTTCCTGCGCCACCGCGGCCAGACCGGCGGCGGCGCGTTCCACCCAGGACCGCATCCGACCCGCCAGGGCAGTTGACGCGACGGCAGCGACTCGCCGATAGACGGTGACGTTTTGGCGCTAGTGTCGGAAAAAGAGCCGGCATAGCGTGTGCCAGAACCGTACGTTCATCGGACTGCGGTATGGACGTTAGGCTGGCGTCGGGGGCGCCAGGGCCTTGGGGGGGTCAGGCGCCGTTGCGTTTCGAGCTGATCAAGATTCTGCTGGTGGACGACAACCACCACATGCGCCTGCTGCTGACCGAGATCCTGCGCGCCATTGGCGTCAGGGAGGTGTTCGAGGCGGCCAACGGCGCCGAGGCGCTGCAGATGATGCGCAACCAGCCGATCGACATCGTGATGACCGACCTGGCGATGCAGCCGCTGGACGGCATCGACTTCGTCCGCCGCCTGCGCAACGGGCAGGAGAGCCCCAACCCGATGGCGCCGGTGATCATGATCACCGGGCACGCGACGATGCGCCGGGTGGCCGAGGCGCGCGACGCCGGCGTCACCGAGTTCCTGTCCAAGCCGGTGACGGCGCGCGGCGTCATCGAGCGGATCAGCCGCGTGGTCGACCACGCGCGGCCGTTCGTGAAGACCACCAGCTACTTCGGCCCCGATCGCCGCCGGCGCGACGATCCCAACTACCCCGGCCCCTTCCGCCGGATGGTCGACCGGCCGTCGCAGGCGATCGACGACTGACGCGGGCGCCGGCGCGGGCTCAGCCCTCCTTGGCCACGAAGGCGCGGGCCTGGCGGGCGAGCCTGAGGCCATGGTGGCGTTTCATCGGGGTGTTCAGGTAGCGGTTGACCGCGGCGCACGTCACGCCGGCCCAGGGCGCGCCGGGCTCACGCGCCAGCTCGTCCTCCAGCGCGAACAGCACCTTGATGCGGTGGCAGGCGATGATCGGCTCGGGGATGGCGTGATCGTAGAGCGCCGCCATCTCGCGTTCCAGGAACGCGGCGGGCTCGTCGACCGCCCATTCGGCGAGGTCCTGCTGGGCGTTCACGAACGGCTTGTTGCGGCCGACGAACAGCGCCAGCTGCAGCAGCGCTGCCGGCCACAGCTCCGCATCGTCCGTACAGAGATGGTGGGCGGCGTTGGCGAAGGTCAGCGCGTGGGTGAAGGCGAGCCAGCTAACACTGTCGGCGATGACGCGGCCCGCCGCGTGGTCGAACTCGGCGTCGAAGTGCAGCAGGTTCCAGCCCGCGGCGCCCATCAGCGCGTCGAACAGCTCCGTCGGCGGACGGCCCGCCGATGCGACGAGCCGCCGCAGTATCGCGGCGACCGAGAGGCCGATGAAGTCGGCCGACGTCGCCGGGCGCGCGCGGCGGTCCGACCAGGCTTCGAGCGCGCCGGGGTAGCCGCGGAACTCCGGCAGCCGGTCCTCGCGCCGCGCGTAAATCAGCTGGCGGATCAGCGCCTGCAGCACCGGGAGGGTCACCGCGTCGCCGAGCCGCTCGATCAGCTGGCCGGCCTTCAGCACGTAGATCGTGCTGTGGCCGAAGTCGGCGTAGTGGGCGAGGGCGGCGCGGCCCAGCGTGGGCCTGAGCTCGGGGTAGGTCAGGCCGTCGTCGAGCGCGCCGCGCACGTGGGCCTGAGACGTGAACTCGTCCTCCGCCTCCATCGCGGCGAGGAACGCCTCCGCGTCCCACGGCAGCTGGCCTTGCGCGTAGGGATAGCGGCCGGCGCCCAGCGTATCCCGGGCGAGATGGCCGACCGGCTCCAGCAGCGCCGTGAGCCGCAGGTCGGCGGTCGGCGCACGCTCGCTGAGCGCCAGCCAGTCGGCGGCGGCCGCGTGCGCGTGGGTCATGCCGCCTTCCAGCCGCTCGCTCACCGCCTCGATCGCGTGCACCAGCGCCAGCCGCGCGTCGAAGCCCGCGCGCTCCAGCCGGGCGACCTCGCGCGCCATGCGGGTGCGGTCGTCGTCGGCGATGGCGGCGAGGAGGCCGCGCAGCGCCCGCTCGCGCTGCAGGTCGGCCGGCGGATTGGCGAGGTCGACCGCGATCTCGCCGTCCTCGACGCGCACCGGATAGGCGCGCACCGGATCGCGGCCGACCAGCGTCTCGCCGCTGGCGAGGTCGAACTTCCAATTGTGCCAGTCGCAGGTCAGCACGCAGGGCGGGCCGAGCGTGCCTTCGCTCAAGGGATAGCCCTCGTGCGGACAGCGGTTGGCCACGGCGAACAGGCGCTCATCCGAGGCGATCAGCAGCACCTGCTTGCCGCCCTTGCGCACCACCTTGCGACCGAGCCGCTGCAGCTCGCCAAGGGTGACGCCGGATCGCTCGAACATGGCCGCCTGCCCCCTATTTCGAAAGCATATCCTTGAGAAAATACCCCGCGCTTGAATTACGCAAGTCGGAACTTTAGAAAATAGGCATGACAGACGCCTCGCAGGCTCCCAGAGGTGTAGCGCCCACCGGTCGACCGGCGGTGCTGGCGCTCGTCAAGCGCGAGGGCCCGATCGCGGCCGACGCGCTGGCGGCGCGGCTGAAGCTTACGCCGACCGCGGTCCGCCAGCACCTGCAGGCGCTCGCCGAAGAGGGGCTGGTGGCCGAGGCCGAGGCGCGGCCGCCGTCGGGCCGCGGGCGGCCGGCGCGGCGCTGGCAGGTGACCGAAGCGGCCGACGCGCGCTTCGCCGACGCCCATGCCGGGCTCTCGGCCGAGCTGATCGGCCAGGTGCGCCGTGTGTTCGGCGAAGAAGGCCTCGACCGGCTGCTCGCCCTGCGCACCGCCGACCAGGCCGCCGCCTACCTCGCCGAGATCGGCGAGGCCGCTTCGCTGAAGGCGCGGCTGACAGCGCTGGCCGCGATCCGCGAGCGCGAAGGCTACATGGCCGAGGTCCGCGAGGACGAGGGCGGCCTGCTGCTGCTGGAACACCACTGCCCGGTCTGCGCCGCGGCCCGCTTCTGCACCGGCCTCTGCCGCGAGGAACTGGCGCTGTTCGGCCAGGTGCTTGGGCCCGGCGTGCAGGTGGAGCGCATCTCCCACATCCTCGCCGGCGCCGGCCGGTGTGCGTACAGGGTGCGCTCCTGCCCCGTGTAGCGAAGCGAACGGGGGAGGGGGAGGGACTACAGATTCAGCACGCAGCTTTCGCCGATGCTGGGGCGGGAGACGGCGATGCGGACGAGGGCGGGGAAGCGGGGCTTGAGCGCCCCGCCGAAATGCAGGCAGAGCGCTTCCAGGGTGGGGCTCTCCAGGCCGGGGGTCTCGTTCAGCAGGCCGTGATCGAGCGCGCCCGCCACCTCCTTCAGCGCCGCGTCGAGCGCGCCGAGGTCGCCGACCCAGCCGACCGGCGGCGTCGCGGGCCCGCGGAGCGTCGCCTCGACGCGGAACGAGTGGCCGTGCAGGCGCGTGTAGCTCGCGTTTGGCCCGTCGGGCAGGCGGTGGGCGGCGTCGAAGGCGGCGGCCTTCGTGATCTCGAAGACTGGTTCGGTGCTCATCTTGGAAGAAGGGTTCGGTCGGCGTTCCGCTCTGGCGAAGCGCCTTACGGGATGCCGAGGTATTTGTGGGTCTGCAGGCTTAAACGCCAGCGGGGGTGGGCGAGGCAATAGGCGATGGCCGCGCGCGTCGCCGCATCGCGGTCCGGCCCGTCCATCGGCTGCAGGGCGAAGCGCTCGAACGCCAGATGTTCGAACCGCGCCGGATCGACGCCGGCCTGCGGGTAGACCAGCTTCAGCTCCTGGCCGCTGGTCTGGGCGAGCGGCGCATCGGCCTTGGGGCTGACGCAGATCCAGTCGACACCGGCCGGCGCGGCCAGCGTGCCGTTGGTCTCCAGCGCGATCGAGAAGCCGGCCGCGTGCAGCGCGTCCACCAGCGGCGCGTCGAGTTGCAGGAGCGGCTCGCCGCCGGTCAGCACCACCAGCCGGTTCTCCGGCGGCCCGCTCCAGGCCGCGGCGATCGCGGCCGCAAGGTCCGCCGACGTCTTGAACTTGCCGCCGCCCGGCCCGTCCGTTCCCACGAAGTCGGTGTCGCAGAACGTGCAGACCGCGGCGGCGCGGTCGCGCTCCAGCCCGCTCCAGAGGTTGCAGCCGGCGAAGCGGCAGAACACCGCCACGCGGCCGGCTTGGCCGCCCTCGCCCTGCAGCGTGAGGAATATCTCTTTCACCGAGTAGGTCATCGGACCGAGCAGGTCATCGGCCGCTCACGCCGCCGCGTTGGCCAAGGCCGGGCGGCCGCTCGCCACCCAGTCATGCCAGCCGTTGGCGCGCAGCTCGCAGGCCGGGCAGTGGCCGCAGCCGGCGCCCCAGGCGTGCATCGGCTCGCGCCGGCCGAGGTAGCAGGTGTGGCTCTCGGCCCGGATCAGCTCGACGAGGTCCTCGCCACCCAGCGCCTTGGCGAGCGCCCAGGTTTCGGCCTTGGTCAGCCGCATCAGCGGCGTCTTGATCGGAAAGACGCGCTCCATGCCGAGCTCCAGCGCGCTCTCCATCGCATCGATCGTGCGTCGCCGGCAGTCCGGATAGCCGGAGAAGTCGGTCTCGCACATGCCGCCGACCAGGGTCTTCAGCGAGAGACGGTCGGCCAGCGCGGCGGCGTAGGTGAGGAACACCAGGTTGCGGCCGGGGACGTAGGTCGAGGGCAGTCCCTTCTCGGTGATCTCGATCGCCTTCTCGGCGGTCATCGCCGTCTCGCCGATCGCGCCGAACCCCTTGATGTCCAGCAGGTGGTCGGGCCCCAGCCGCACCGCCCAGGCCGGGAACCGCCGCGCCAGCTCGGCGCGCACCACCTTGCGCTGCTCGAGCTCCACGGCATGCCGCTGCCCGTAGTCGAACCCCACCGTCTCGACATGGCTGTAGCGCGCCAGCGCCCACGCCAGGCAGACGCTGGAGTCCTGCCCGCCAGAAAAAAGCACCAGTGCGCCGTGAATGGGTTCCGACATCTCCAACTTCCGCTCTCCCCCGCGCAGGCGGGGGTCCAGGCGTTTTATCGCAAGGCGCGAGGTTTCAGAAAAAGCCTGGGTCCCCGCCTGCGCGGGGAAGAGCGGATGTAGGGGCGCGTTCTGCTCAGTAAAGCGTCGCCATCGCCGAGCGTTCGAAGTCCATCAATTCGGCGGTGCGGCCGTCGCGGACCTTTTCGGACCAGAGCGGGTCCTGCAGGAGGGCGCGGCCGACGGCGACGAGGTCGAAGTCGCCGCGTTCCAGCATGGCGATCAGCCGGTCGAGCGAGGCGGGCTTGGAGGCCTCGCCCCCATAGGCCGCGATGAACTCGCCGGTGAGGCCGACCGAGCCGACGGTGATCGACGGCTTGCCGGTCAGCTTCTTGGCCCAGCCGGCGAAGTTGAGGTCGCTGCCCTCGAACTCCGGCTCCCAGAAGCGGCGCTGCGAGCAGTGGAAGGCGTCGGCGCCGGCGTCGGCCAGCGGCTGCAGCCAGGCCTCCATGTCGGCCGGCGTCGGCGCGAGGCGCGCGGCGAAGTCCTGCTGCTTCCACTGCGAGAGGCGGATGATCACCGGATAGTCGGGACCCACCGCAGCGCGCACCGCCTTCAGGATTTCCGCCGCGAAGTTGGCGCGCTGGCCAATGGTCGGACCGCCGAACAGGTCGTCGCGCTCGTTGGTGCCGTCCCAGAAGAACTGGTCGATCAGGTAGCCGTGCGCGCCGTGCAGCTCGACACAGTCGTAGCCGAGCCGCCTGGCGCTGGCGGCGGCCGAGGCGAAGGCGGCAATGGCGTCGGCGACGTCGACGTCGCTCATCGGCTCGCCAAAGCGGTGGCCCGGGCTGGAGATGCCGGAGGGGCTGTCGTAGGGCCCGGCGGGCGCCCAATCCTCGCGGCGGCTGCGCACGGCGCCCACGTGCCAGAGCTGCGGCGCCATCAGGCCGCCGGCGGCGTGCACCGCATCGATCACCTTCTTCCAGCCGGCGAGCTCGGCCTCGCCGTGGAATCTCGGGATGTTGGGATCGTTGAGCGAGGCGGGGCGGGCGACGCCGGTGCCCTCTGAGATGATCAGGCCGACGTCGGCGGCGGCGCGCCGCGCGTAGTAGGCGGCGACTTCGTCGGTGGGCACGCCGTCCGGCGAGGCCGAGCGGGTCATCGGCGCCATCACGATCCGGTTGGGCAGCTTCAGGCCCTTGAACTCGAACGGCTGGTAGAGGGCGGCGACGGACAACTGGCGGCTCCGGCTCAGGAAAAAGCGTCGCCGCCGATTTAGCGACAGGGCCGCCCCGCGCCAGAGAGATTTTCTTCAGCGCGGGGCGGAAAGTCTGCCCGTCAGCCCGTCAGTGACCCTTCATGGGGCCCTTAGTGGGGCGCGGTTCCAGGCGGCCCGGCGGCGCCGCCAGGTGCGGCCGAGGTGTTGGGTGCGGCCTGGGTCGAGGGCGGCGAGGTCTCGGTCGCCGGCGGATTCGGGGCCGCGGTCGAGGGAGCCGGGGCGGCGGCGCCCTGCTGGTCAGGAGCCATACTCGGCGCAGCGCCCGCAGACGGCTGGGCCATGTCGTTCTGCGGCGCGACGGCGCTGGCGTTGGCGCCGGCGCCGGCGGCCGAGCCGGCGGCCATGCCGGTGCTCTCGAGGCCCCAGTTCTGGGCCATGCGCGCGTGGCCGCCAGCCTTCAGGTACGAATCCAGCTTGGAGTAGGCGATCGGCTGCGCCGGCTCGGCGTAGACGCCGGCGCTCTTGCCGGACGCTCTGTGATGATGGTGGGTCGCCGCCTGAGCAGCGCCGGCGGCGAGGGCGATCACGGCCGCTCCCGCCAATACGACTTGAAGCTTCATGTAATCCGTCTCCGACTGACGCGGCCCCCACAGCCACGCATGGGCTAAACCCCTGACGGCGCGCATCGTTGCAGCGCCGTGGGGCAAGCGTAGGTCGGAGCCCGGCCCAGTAGCAGAACGCGCGGCGGCTCGGACGGTTGTCCGGCGGCTCGCGGCGGTTAGCCGGCGGCCGCCAGGAACCGCGCAATCGCCGCACCGCCGCGCAGGTGGGTGATCGGCGTCGGATAGGCCTCGGCGGCGGCGAGGATCCGCGGCTGATGCTTGGACTCGAACTGCCAGGTCCAGCGGAAGAAGTCCCAGGTGAGGTTCTCCTCGCAGCCGTCGGCCATGTCGGGCCGATTCCGCCCGAACGCGAACAGCCAGCGCGACAGGATGCGGTAGACGCAGAGCCAGCGCGGCTGGTGCAGGAAGATCACCGTGTCGGCGCGCGGCAGGCGCAGATCGAAGGTGCGGCTCACGTAGTTGCCGTCGGTGACCCAGGCGTCGCCGGCGATGGCGGCCGCCACCGCGGCGCGGAACGCCGCGTTCTCCGGTTCGACCCAGCCCGGCTGCCAGAAGAGCGCGTCGAGGTGCACGACCGGCGCACCGAGCCTGGCGCCGAGCGCCCGCGCGAAGGTGGACTTGCCCGAGCCGGAGCAGCCAAGGATCACGACGCGCCGCATGCCGGTTGATCGGCCATGCCGCCGGGACTCGTCAAGCGCGCCCCGGCCGGGCTATTTCCCGACGGGCGCGCTCCCTGGGGCGCGTGAGGCTGCAGGTCCGCCATGTCCGACAAGCCCGCCATCCTCGTCGTGCAGCCGCACCTGGCCGCGATCGCGGCCATGCTGGAGGCCGACTTCACGGTCTGGCGGCTCTGGCAGGCGCCGCCGCTGGAGGCCAGCGGCACGATCGGCGCGATCGTGGTGGCCGGCGAGTTCCCGATCGACCGCGCACTGGCCGAGAGCCTGCCGCGGCTGGGGCTGATCGCCTGTTTCACCGCCGGCTATGACGGCGTCGACCTGGCCTGGGCGAGCGAGCGTGGGCTGAAGGTCAGCCACTCGCCCGGCGTCAACCACGAGGACGTCGCCGACCAGGCGATCGGGCTGATGCTGGCCGCCTGGCACGACCTGCTGGAGGGCGACGCCATCGTCCGCGAGGGCCGCTGGCGGCCGACCGAGAAGCGGATCACCCGCTCGCTGGCCGGCCATCGGCTGGGGATCGTTGGGCTGGGGGCGATCGGCGAGGCGGTGGCGCGGCGCGCGGCGACCTTCGGGCTGAAGATCGCTTGGTGGGGACCGAACGAAAAGCCGGACGCGCCCTGGCCGCGCGCGGAGAGCCTGCTGGCGCTGGCCGAGGACAGCGACATCCTGATCGTCGCCGCCCGCGCGGGCGAGGAGAACCGCAAGCTGATCGACCGGCAGGTGATCGAGGCGCTGGGCGAGCACGGGCTGCTGGTCAACGTGGCGCGCGGCCAGCTGGTCGACGAGCGGGCGCTGATCGCGGCGCTGAAGGCGGGGACGCTCGGGATGGCGGCGCTCGACGTGTTCGAGACCGAGCCGACCCCGGCCGAGCGCTGGGCAGACGTGCCGAACGTGGTGCTCTCGCCGCACGCGGCCGGCGCGACGTCCGGCGCGCTGCCGCAGATGGTCGACCTGACGCGCGAGAATCTGCGCCGCTTCTTCGCCGGCGAGCCGCTGGCGAATGCGGTGATCGAATAGCAGAAGCCGCGCCGGGCGGGTTCGGACCACGCGGCGCGGCTCATTAAGCGACTAGGGTGGTGTTAGGCGAACGCGGCCACGCACGCGGCGATCAGGCTCGCCAGGGCCCAGAAGATGGTGGCGATCGGCTCGAAGCGGCCGGCGCCGGTGCGGCGCTGCTGGGTGCGGCGCAGCTGGAGGTTGGTAGGAAGGAAGAGCGTTTGCGATGCCAGGGCTAGATTCATGAGATCCTTGAAGGCTGTTTCGAAATAGACGCGCGGACGGAAAGCGCCCGGTCTCCGAGGGGAGCCGGGGGTGGTCGTTGATGAAGATGGGTTTGTCCGCGAGCGTGCTTTTACGCGCGCGAAGCGTTGCCGCCAACTCTTGAACTTAGCTATTTCATCCCCATTTATCTGGGGTTGCGCGACCGCCACACCCGCGCAGAGCCGCACTTCAGCAAATTCCTGTCGTTCGTTGTTCGAGACGCGCTCTGCGAGCGCGCCTCGCCACGACGAATTGTGTTGCAGGCCGACACTGTTCGCCATCCTGAGCAGCCCGCGGTGCGGGCGTCTTCAAGGACGCAGGGCGTCGGCGCTCGTATTGTGACTTGACGGTTAGGACATAAAGATATCTTTATATCCCATGCCGATCACGTCGGATCAGACGGTCGAAGTGCTGCGCGCGGCGGGTGAGGCGACCCGCCTGCGCATCCTCGCGCTGCTGGCCCGTGAGGAACTGGCGGTGCTGGAGCTGACCCGCATCCTCGGCCAGAGCCAGCCGCGCGTCTCGCGGCACCTGAAGGTGCTGGCCGAAGCCGGCCTGGTCGAGCGCTTCCCGGACGGCGCCTGGGTGTTCTATCGCCTCGCCGGCGCGGGCCCGGCGCGCGACATGCTGGATGCGACGCTCTCGCTGATCTCCCGCGAGGACGCGACGCTGCTGCGCGACGCCGAGCGGCTGGAGGGCGTCGCCGCCGAGCGCGCCGCTCAGGCCGCCGCCTATTTCGCCGACAACGCCGGCCAGTGGGACCAGATCCGCTCGCTCTACGTGTCCGAGGCGGCGGTCGAGGCGGCGATCCTGGAAGCGGCGGGCGAGGGCCCGTTCCGTCGGCTGGTCGACCTCGGCACCGGCACCGGCCGCATGCTGACGCTGCTGGGCGCCAGAGCCTCCAGTGCGGTCGGCCTCGATCTCTCGCGCCAGATGCTGAACGTGGCGCGCAGCAACGTCGCCGGCGCCGGGCTCGCGGCCTGCGAGCTGCGCCACGGCGACATCCTCGACGTGGGGCTGGCCGACGGCGAGGCCGACCTCGTCGTCGCCCACCAGGTGCTGCACTACCTCGGCGAACCGGCCGCGGCGGTGGCCGCCGCCGCCCGGCTGGTCGCACCGGGTGGCAAGCTCTTGATCATCGATTTCGCGCCGCACGACCTGGAGTTCCTGCGCGCCGAGCATCGCCATCGCCGCCTCGGCTTCTTCGACAACGAGATCGAGCGCTGGGCCGCCGCCGGCGGCCTCGCCAAGGTCACCGCCGTCACCCTGCCGCCGGCCGGCGAAGGCGGGCTGACCGTCAAGGTCTGGGTGGCCGAGCACAAGTCCGAGCGTATCCGGAGGGTCGCATGAACGCGCCAGTATCCGCCCCTGAGTCCGCCAGAGAGTCCGCTCTGGGCCCGATCGCCCGCGCCGGCGGGCGGGACAAGCACGTGCGGGTCTCGTTCGAGTTCTCGCCGCCGGCGACGCCCGAAGCCGAGGAGACGCTGTGGAAGGCGATCCGCCGCCTGGCGCCGCTTGGCCCCGAGTTCGTGTCGGTGACCTATGGCGCCGGCGGCTCGACCCGCGACCGCACCCACCGCACGGTGGCGCGCATCCTCACGGAGACGCCGCTGACGCCCGCCGCGCACCTGACCTGCGTCAACGCCTCGCGCGGCGAGGTCGACGAGGTGATCCGCGGCTATTGGGACGCCGGCGTGCGTCATATCGTGGCGTTGCGCGGCGACCCGCCTGGCCAGATCGGCGGGACCTACGCGCCGCCGGCCGACGGGTACGCCCACGCCACCGAGCTCACGGCCGGCATCCTCGCCATCGCGCCGTTCGAGGTGTCGGTCGGCGTCCACCCTCAGGTGCACCGCGAGAGCGGCACGCTGCAGCGCGAGCTCGACGTGTTGAAGGCCAAGGTCGACGCCGGCGCCACGCGGGCGCTCAGCGACTTCTTCTTCGACATCGACGGCTTCCTGCGCTTCCGCGACGCGGTGCGCGCCGCCGGGATCGAGGCGCCGCTGGTGCCGGGCATCATGCCGGTGTCGAACTTCGCCGGCTTGGTGCGCATGACGAAGCCGATGGGCGTCCCGGTGCCGGCCTGGCTGGCCAACCACTTCGAGGGGCTGGACGACGATCCGGCCACCCGCCGGCTGGTCGCCGCCTCCGTCGCGACCGAGATGTGCGCGAAGTTGCAGGAGGAAGGCTTCGAGGACTTCCACTTCTACACCCTGAACCGGGCCGAGCTGACGGTCGCGATCTGCCGGGTGCTGGGCGTCAAGGAGGCCAACGCATGACCAGCCGATCCGAACGCATCGCCGCGCTGAAGGCGGCCGCGAAAGAGCGCATCCTGATCCTCGACGGCTCCTGGGGCGTGATGATCCAGCGCCGGGGCCTGGCCGAAGCCGACTACCGCGGCCAGCGCTTCGCGGACCACAAGGTGCAGCTGAAGGGCGACAACGACGTCCTCTGCATCACGCGGCCGGACATCATCGCCGACCTGCACGACCAGTATTTCGCGGCCGGCGCCGACATCTCGGAGACCAACACCTTCTCCGCCACCTCGATCGCCCAGGCCGACTACGAGCTGCAGGGCGCGGTGCGCGACATCAACCTCGAGGGCGCGCGGATCGCCCGCGAGGTCGCCGACCGCTGGACCGCCCAGACGCCGGACAAGCCGCGCTTCGTCGCCGGCTCGATCGGGCCACTGAACGTGATGCTCTCGATGTCATCGGACGTGAACGACCCGGGCGCGCGCAAGGTCACCTTCGACCAGGTCTACGCGGCTTACCGCGAGCAGGTCGCTGCCCTGCAGGAGGGCGGCGTCGACCTCTTCCTGATCGAGACGATCACCGACACGCTGAACTGCAAGGCGGCGATCAAGGCGATCCTCGATCTGCAGGACGAGGGCTACGAGCCGCTGCCGATCTGGATCTCCGGCACGATCACCGACCGTTCCGGCCGCACGCTCTCGGGCCAGACGGTGGAGGCGTTCTGGAACTCGGTGCGGCACGCCAAGCCGTTTGCGATCGGGCTCAACTGCGCGCTGGGGGCCGACCTGATGCGCCCGCACATCGCCGAGCTGGCGCGGATCGCCGACACGCTGGTCGCCGCCTACCCGAACGCCGGCCTGCCGAACGCCATGGGCGAATACGACGAGGGCCCGCACGAGACCGCCTGCTTCCTGGAGGAATGGGCCAAGAGCGGCATCGTCAACATCCTCGGCGGCTGCTGCGGCACGACGCCGGACCACATCCGCCACGTCGCCGAGGCGGTGCAGGGCGTCCCGCCGCGGCCGCTCCCCGAACGCGCGCCGGCGATGCGGCTCTCGGGCTTGGAGGCGTTCGAACTGGCGTGATTGGTTCCCAATTGGCCGCTCTTCCCCGCGCAAGCGGGGACCCAGGCTTTTTCGAGAGATCTGGCCCTAGAGGACTAGCCACGGAAAACACGGAAAACACGGACGTCCGCCGAGGCTCCGTTCCTTTCCGTGCTTTCCGTGTTTTCCGTGGTTCAAAAGACCTGGGCCCCCGCTTTCGCGGGGGAGAACGGGGTTTGGAGGCGTTTTGAGACCCCTATTCGTCAACATCGGGGAGCGGACCAACGTCACCGGGTCTGCGCGCTTCCGCAAGCTGATCCAGAACGGCGACTACCCGGCCGCGCTGACGGTCGCGCGCCAGCAGGTCGAGGCCGGCGCGCAGGTGCTCGACGTCAACATGGACGAGGGGCTGCTGGACAGCGTCAAGGCGATGACGACCTTCCTCAACCTGATCGCCGCAGAGCCCGACATCGCCCGCGTGCCGATCATGATCGATTCATCGAAGTGGGAGGTGATCGAGGCCGGCCTGAAGTGCGTGCAGGGCAAGGCGATCGTGAACTCGATCAGCCTGAAGGAAGGCGAGCCGAAGTTCCTCGACCAGGCGCGCAAATGCCTGCGCTACGGCGCGGCGGTGGTGGTGATGGCCTTCGACGAGCAGGGCCAGGCCGACACCCGCGCCCGCAAGGTCGAGATCTGCGCCCGCGCCTATCATCTGCTCACGGACGAGCTTGGCTTTCCGCCGGAGGACATCATCTTCGACCCGAACATCTTCGCGGTGGCGACGGGTCTGGAGGAGCACAACAACTACGCGGTCGACTTCATCGAGGCGACGCGCGCGATCAAACAGCAGCTGCCGTACGCGCGGGTGTCGGGCGGCGTCTCCAACATCTCGTTCGGCTTCCGCGGCAACGAGCCGGTGCGCCGGGCGATGCACTCGGTGTTCCTCTACCACACGATCGCCGCCGGCATGGACATGGGCATCGTCAATGCCGGCGAGCTGCCGGTCTACGACGAGATCGAGCCGGAGCTCCGCGAAGCGGTCGAGGACGTGATCCTCAACCGCCGCGCCGACGCCACCGAGCGGCTGGTCGACCTCGCGCCGAAGTACAAGGGCGGCGCCTCGGTGGAGAAGACCGCCGACGCCGCCTGGCGATCCGGTCCGGTCAACGAGCGGCTCAGCCACGCGCTGGTGCACGGGATCAGCGACTTCATCGAGGCCGACACCGAGGAGGCGCGGCTGGCGGCCGACAGGCCGCTGCACGTGATCGAAGGGCCGCTGATGGACGGCATGAACGTGGTCGGCGACCTCTTCGGCGCGGGCAAGATGTTCCTGCCGCAGGTGGTGAAGTCGGCCCGCGTGATGAAGCAGGCGGTCGCGCACCTGATGCCGTTCATGGAAAAGGACAAGGCCGAGCGCGGCGTTACCGAAAGGAGCTCGGCCGGCAAGGTGCTGCTCGCGACCGTGAAGGGCGACGTGCACGACATCGGCAAGAACATCGTCGGCGTCGTGCTCCAGTGCAACAACTACGAGGTGATCGATCTCGGCGTGATGGTGCACCAGGACGTGATCTTGCGCACGGCTGCGGAAGAGCACGTCGATCTCATCGGCTTGAGCGGACTGATCACGCCGTCTCTGGACGAAATGGTGTCGGTCGCGCGGGAAATGGAGCGGCGCCATCTCCAGCTTCCTCTGCTGATCGGCGGCGCGACCACCAGCAAACAGCACACGGCCGTCAAGATTGCGCCGGAGTACGGTGCGGGTGTGGTCCACGTG
>DATNEH010000218.1:0-10894 GCA_035553015.1 Caulobacteraceae bacterium
GGTCCCAGCGGCGAGGTGCTGGCCAAGGCCAGCTCGACGATCCGGCTGATCCCGCGCGACGCCGTCGAGGCGAGCGCCAGGCGCGCGCTTGCCTGAATCGCCTCGCCCGCGGCCGCTCAGTCGTCGCGGTGGACGCGCTCGCGGCGCTCGTGACGCTCCTGGGCCTCGAGGCTCAGGGTTGCAATCGGGCGGGCTTCCAGGCGCGCCAGGCCGATCGGCTCGCCGGTCTCCTCGCAATACCCGTAGGCGCCTTCCTCGATCCGGCGCAGCGCCTCGTCGATCTTGGAGATCAGCTTGCGCTGGCGATCGCGCGTGCGGAGTTCCAGCGCCCGGTCCGTCTCCGACGAGGCCCGGTCGGCCAGATCAGGGTGATTTTCGGTCTCGGACTGCAGATGCGTCACGGTTTCCCGAGATTCGCGGAGGATGTCTTCCTTCCACTTCTGCAGCTTTTGTTTGAAGTATTCGAGCTGCCGATCGTTCATGAACGGCTCATCCTCTGATGGATGGTAGCCGCTACCGTTCAGCAGCGTGGTCACTGACTGCATCGAACGCCTCACGCCCCCAAATCAAGGTCCCGCTTCAAGCGTCGGGCGCGCGGCTTATAGGCAAAAGCCCGGAACGCGGCAACGCGCCACGATGAGGAGGCGCGTTTAGGTCGCAACCCCGTGTTCCGCGAATCTTGCGCTTTCAAGCTTGGCCAATTCGACCGCAGCCCGTGTTTCGATCTCGTCGAGCACGCCTTCCAGGCGCGGGTCGTCGGTCAGCGCGCGCTGATCGCGCACCGCCCGGGCCAGCGCCTCGACCACGGTCGGGGTCAGGCCGCCGGCCAGCAGCTCGATCTTCAGCTCGTCGAGGGCGTCGAGGATGCGGCTGGCGCGGCCGGTGGCTCTGCGGCGCCGCTCCAGCGGCCCGCCGACCTCCTGCAGCGCGATCAGCGCGTCGAGCGAGTTGATCGCCGAGACACCGCCGGCGCGCGACACGCCCGCAGCGCCCGAGGCGGCCGCCGACACGATGGGCTGGAACCCGCCCGCCGCGGCCGGCGACGAGGCTGGTCTGGCGCCTCCGACGGCGCTGGGGCCGGACGGCCCGCCGACTTTCATATGCCCCTCAACTTTCGTCCCCACGCGACGTCAGCCGAGCCACTGTCGGGCCGCTTGCTTAGGGCATGGTTAATGCCGGGCAGATTCTGCCGGGCGAGCCGACGGCGTGGCCGCGCACGGCCGACAATCCATTGATCCGGCTTGATTTTCCGCGCCGCGCCGGCTGGCAAGCTTCTGGCATGGCCGCGCCCGAGTGAAAGAAGGCCCTTCTATGCGCCACCTGTTGCGTCTCGCGCTGGCGATCCTCGGCTGCGCCCTTCTCTGTCAGCCGGCCGCCGCCGGCTCGCGGATCAAGGACATCGTCGAGTTCGAGGGCGTGCGCGAGAACATGCTGGTGGGTTACGGCCTGGTGGTCGGCCTCAACAACACCGGCGATTCCCTGCAGAACGCGCCGTTCACCAAGCAGGCCATCCAGTCGATGATGGAGCGGCTGGGCGTGAATACGCACGATCCCTCCGCCAGCGCCCTGATCAACACCAAGAACGTCGCCGCCGTGATGGTCACCGCGCGGCTGCCGCCGTTCGCCGCGCCCGGCGCGCAGGTCGACGTCTCGGTCTCGGCGATGGGCGACGCCAAGAGCCTCTTGGGCGGCACGCTGCTGGTCACCCCGCTGATGGGCGCCGACGGGCAGACCTATGCGGTGGCGCAAGGCACCGTGCAGACCGGCGCGGTGTCGGCCCAGGGCGCCTCCGGCTCGTCGATCACCCGCGGCGTGCCGACCGCCGGACGCATCGCCGCCGGCGGCCTCGTCGAGCGCGAGACCGGCTTCGACCTCGACGGCATGAGCCAGTTGCGCCTGACGCTGCGCAATCCGGACTTCACCACCGCGCGCCGCATCGCCGAGGCGATCAACACCGCCTACCCGGGCAGCGCCGTGGCCGACAACCCGACCATCGTCACCCTGCGCGCGCCGGCCGGCCACGACATGGTCGGCTTCGTCACCGACGTCGAGGATCTCGACGTCAATCCGGAAGCGCCCGCCAAGGTGGTGATCGACGAGGTGTCGGGCGTCGTCGTGATGGGGGCCGACGTGCGCATCTCGCAGGTGGCGATCGCCCAGGGCAACCTCACCATCACGGTGGACGAGACCCCGCGCGTCAGCCAGCCGGCGCCGTTCAGCCAGGGCGTGACCACCGTCGTGCCGCAGTCGACCGTGAAGGTCGACGAAGCCAAGGGCAAGAAACTCTTGATGGTCGGCGGCGGCGCCTCGCTGCAGAGCCTGGTGACGGGCCTCAATGCACTGGGTGTCACGCCGCGCGACATGATCTCGATCCTGCAGGCCATCAAGGCGTCCGGCGCCCTGCAGGCCGACATTGCGGTGATGTGATGACCGCGCTCTCGCTCGCTTCGCCGCAGATCGACCCCACCGCCGGCCCGGCCGCCACCAGCGCCGCCGAGCTCGCCCGCCGCGGCCAGATCCACGCGACCGCGCAGAAGTTCGAGGCCTCGTTCCTGACCTCGATGCTGCAGACGATGTTCCAGGGCGTCACCACCGCCCCGCCTTTCGGCGGCGGCCCGGGCGAGGACATGTGGAAGTCGTTCCTGGCCGAGGCGATGGCCAAGGACATGGCCCGCCGCGGCGGGGTCGGCGTCGCCGCCTCGGTCGAGCGCGAAATGCTGAAGCTGCAGGGCCTGAGCGACGCCGCGCCATCGGCGCCTGCCGCCGCGGGCCAGGCGGGCGCGGTCCCGGCCAAGCCCGCCGCACCGCTCGCGGCCGAGGCGTACCCTGGCCTCGCCGCCGCCGCGCAGAAGGTCGTCGCGCGCCCACGTTGGCCGTCAGTCAGCTCGGCGCCGGGCGGCCCCAAACTGCGCGCCAGTCAGCAGGGCGTTCAATGAGGGAGCCGCCGTTCCCGGGTCTGGAGGACATGGCAGCCCTCACCGAGCAGCTGACCCAGCTGCTTGCCGATCAGGCGCGCGCGTTCGAGCAACACCGCCCGCAGGACGCCGCCGCCGGCCTGCCGGAAGTGACGCGGCTGACCGCCGACTACCGCAACGGCTCGGCGCACGTGCGCGCCAACCCGCAGCTGCTGCAGGCCGCCACGCCCCAGTTGCGCGCGCGCCTCTTGCGCGCCACCGAGGCGTTCGATGCGGTGCTGCAGCGCCAGGGCCGCGCCCTCGCCGCCTCCAAGACGGTGACCGAGGGCCTGGTCAAGGCGGTGGCCGAGGAAATCGCCGCCCACCGCAACGTCGGCCAGGCCTACGGCCCGAAAGCCACCCGCCGCCCCATCGCCACGGCGATCACGCTGAACCAGCGGGCGTAGATCTCGCTCGCCGCGCGGTTGCGCCCCCTCCACCACCCGGCTGCGCCGGGCGGTCCCCCTCCCCCGTTCCGCTTCGCTTCACAGGGCAGGAAAGACGCAGCGGCGCCGCCTCGACCTTTCCTGCCCCGCGCAGCGGGGGAGGGGGACCGCCGCGCGTCAGCGCGGTGGTGGAGGGGGCGAGCGGCCCCTACCCGGCCCTCACCGCCTGGAAGCACCACCAGCCGTCGCTGGCGCGTGGCGGCCGGCCGATGCGGTAGTCGCCGCAGACGGTGATCCCCTCGAACCCGGCTTCCTTCAGGGTCAGCTCGAATTCGTGCAGGGCCCAGAGGCGGGTCGCCAGCACCTCCACTTCGCTCTCGACCAGCTTGCCGCCCCGCCAGCGGTCGTACCGGTCGAGGGTGACCTTGCGCTGGCGCAGCAGGTCGAGCTCGAGCCGGCTGGAGGTGATGGTCAGTTGCTCGCCCGCCGGCGTCGTCCAGCTGCGCACATGGTGGCTCGCCGGGTTGGTCAGGTAGGCGAGCGGCATGATGTCGACGAAGAGCCTGCCGCCCGGCTGCAGGTGGTCGTGGAACCGCTCGAGCACCGCCAGCGCCTCGGCGTAGTCGTCGACCAGCGTGAACGCGCCGACCGGACAGACGATCGCCGCGAACGGCCGGTCGTATTCGAACTCCTGGAAACGCGTCCGCCGCAGCGTGGCGTTGAGGCCGCGCGCGTCGGCCGCAAGCCGGCACTGGGCCAGCATCGATTCGGAGTGGTCGAAGCCTTCGACCGGCAGGCCGGCCTGCAGCATCGGGATCAACAGCCGGCCGGAGCCGCAGGCCGCCTCCAGGATCGGCCCGTCCAGCGGCCGCAGTTGTTCGAGATAGTACTGGATGTCGTGCAGCGCGCCCGGCGGCTTGTCGAGCACGTAGACCTCGGCGCAGAGCTCGCCGTAGCGGTTGATCTGGGCCGGCGCGTTGGCCGGCGCAGTGAAGGTGTCAGACATGACGTCTCGCATGTTCGGGCGCGCCGCCGGCGGAAGCGCCCGGCAGCCGCAGCCCATGGAAATCGCCAGCCGCGCGTCGGCGCGATCCGGCAGCGATGAACAGCGGAACGGGTGGGCCGGCCTAGTCTAGCTGGCCGTGGCCGCGAGGGTCGTCCGCTGGCGAGACGTTGCCTTCATCGGACGGCCTCCCTCTAAACGGCGCCGGATCTCGGCGCCGCTGTAAGCTTGGCGAGGCTCGCCGCGCACGTCAATCGCCCTTGCACAAGCGGCGCCGTAGCCGCCGCCCACTTGATCGATCCATCAATGCACACAAATAATTGTGAAGATAAATCGGTGTCGCAGTTCTTAACGGTGGTTGTTCACAATAAACGTCGACGGCAGAGCGTGCCGTTGCGCCCAGAAATGGGAGTTTGGTTAATGTTACACGGGTGATTCACGGTATAAATCAACCACGCTGTACAAATCAGTTCTTTTCGTCATTGCAAGTCATCCGTCATCGGCCGATCTTCTGAGTGTCACGAAACCGGGGGGGAGCCCGAGTTTCGAAAGAGACCAGATGTTCAGTTCAACCTCAGCGATGACCACCCAGGCGGTGGGCCCATCCAACGACTACGCGGCAGAAAGCGCAGCCGACGGTTGCGCAAAGCCCACCTTCTCGGAATTCCTGGATCAGGATGTCTCGCGGTTCTTCTACCGCTGGGGCGGCGAGCTGTCGTCGATCCTGATCCGGGTGCGCGCCCGCTTCGACGGGGATCTGGATCAGTACCTGCTGTACTCGATCTTCCTGCTGGGCGAGCTCTCGCAGCAGGTGGCGGCGAGCGAGGCAGAGGCCCGCGGCGAGCCGCCCCGGCCGCGCGAGCGCAAGGGCATGAACGCGCTCAGCCTCTCCGACATCACCCTGATCCCGCGCGAGACCGCCCGCCGTAAGCTGCAACAGCTGGTGGCGGACGGCTATCTGCGCCGCGAGGGCGAGGGCCTCTATTTCCTCGCCGATCGCTATGGGGTCGACGCCTTCTTCTGGGACCTAAAGCCGCTCTTCTGGGAACGGCTGGCGCCGCCGGCCGAGGTCCGGTCGCCGGCGGCGTGAGCCGGACCCTATTCGATCCGGTCCATCCAGGACCACAGCTCGCGGATGCCCAGCGCCCGCAGCGAGGCGTCGGCGGCGCCGACCGGGCCGATACCGACCGTCTCCAGCGCGTCATCGAGGGTGACGGGCTGCGAGCGGTCGAACTGGCCGCGGCGGCGCGCGAGGCGCACGTAGCGGCGCCAGGCGCACTCGACGCTGTCGGCCTCCTCGACCACGCCTGGCGGCAGCAGGCCCGACTTCAGCACCTTGTGGAAGGTGACCAGCGAGGCGCCGCGGCAGGTCATGCGGACGAGCAGCGCCAGCCACGCCTCGTCCATCGGCTCGGCGGCCAGGTCCTCGGGTGGCACCACCTCGGGCGCGGGGAACGGCGCCCTGGTCTCGCCGACGACGCTGAGCACGATGTTGCCGCGGTCGTCGACGAAGCCGTACTGCAGGAGATGGCGGCCGCCGGACGCGACCATCGTGCGGACGTCGAAATAGATGTGCTCGCTGGCCGACTTCTGCCGGCGCGGCGGGAACAGGCGAAACGGCGGCGCCGGCTTCGGCCCCTCGGTGTGCGGCCGCTCCAGCGCCCAGGTCATGCGATCGGCGCTCGGTCCAGGGCGGGTCGGGTTTAGCAGCAAAGTCATTGCAGGTAGTCCTCCGCTGATGTCGCGGAGATGACGCGCCTTTTGCTTGGCAGGATCAATGTAGCTGGCGCCGGCTTTGAGTAGAATAACGAATATTATTCTACCCATTCTGGGCCTGGCTACTTGACCTGCACTTCAGTTTGACAAGCGCGCTGCGGCGCTCGCAGAGTGCCCGGGTCGAGCCAGCCTGCGCGCCGCGAGCGCGCCCTGATGCGGCGGACGACGCTTAGAGGAACAGCCGGATGAACGCTTCCGACCACGGCGCCGGGCCCCCGGCGCTCGACCAGGCATTCTTCGGGGAGGTCCGCGGCGCGCCGCAATGGATCACGCTGCGCGGCGCCCACGCCGGCAACCCGGCGCTGATGATGATCTTCGGCCCGGGCGCGGCGCTGACCCGGATGGCGCCGTTCTTCGCGCCGTGGGAGCAGGCTTTCACGCTGGCGCAGTGGGACCAGCCCGGCGGCGGGGCGACCTTCGCCAGAAACGGCGACGAGCCGCTTTCGCTGGCGCGGCTGGCGGCGGACGCGGCCGCAGTGGCCGAGATCGCCTGCGCACGGCTGGGCGTGGCGAAGCTGGCCGTGCTCGGCGTCTCGGGCGGCTCGATCGTCGCCCTGATGCTGGCGAAGGCGCGTCCGGACCTGGTGGCGGCGTTCGTCGGGACCGGCCAGATCGTCCACTGGGCGCGGCAGGCGGCGCTGGGCTACCGGCTGTCGCTCGAGGCGGCGAAGGCGCGCGGCGACGCGGCGGCCATCGCCGCGCTCGCGGCGGCGGGGCCGCCACCCTACGCCGATCTGGCGACCGAGATGGCCGCGTCGCTCTACCTGAATGCCCGGACCGACGCCGAGCGCGACGCGCTCGCGGCGCTGGACGCGCCGACGGCCGCCGCGCTCGCCGCGCCGCCGGCCGGGGCGCGCTACCTTCCGGCGGGTCTCGAACTGCCTGACGGCCGCACCCGCGGCGCGGCGGCATATGCGGCGCTGCGCGGCGAGATCGCGGCGTTCGACGCCTGGGCGCAGGTCGGCTTGCAGTTCGCCGTCCCGATGGTCTTCCTGCAGGGCGACCAGGACAACTACACCCCGACCGCCGAAGTCGCAGCCTACGCCGCCGCGCTGCGGGCCCCGGCCGTGCGGCTGGAACTGATCGAGGGTGGCGGCCACTCGGCCGTCTTCATGCGCGACGCCTTCCTCGACGCGCTGCGCCTGCATGTGCTGCCGCTGGTCACGAAGGCTCGATCAGACGTTTAAAACAATTGTTTGACTCGCGAGGCGCGCCTAACCTCTCGGCAACCACGGAGAGGCAGATGGCATCCGATCCCTCGTTGCAGACTGTCGCCGCGCCGCCGGGCGGCTTTGCGCCGCACTTCCGCAGGAGCCCGGTCACCGATGCGTGGGAGCCGCTCTTCAGCCGGCGGGCGGAGGGGGTGGTCGAGATCGGCTTTCGCGCCGCACGAACGCACGCCAACAGCCGCGGCTTCGTTCACGGCGGACTGATCTCGGCGCTGGCCGACAATGCGATGGGTCTCTCTTGCGGCGAGGCGCTGGGCGATCATCCAAGCCTGGTGACGGTCAGCCTGGCGCTCGACTTCCTGGGCTCGGCCAACCTCGGCCAATGGGTGCAGGTCGAGCCGAAGCTGAACCGGCTGGGCTCGACTCTGTGCTTCGCCGAGGCGCTGGTCACCGCCGACGGCAAGCCCTGCGCCAAGGCGCACGCCACGTTCCGGGTGGTGCGAAGGGAAAGCTAAAGCGCGATCTCGCGCTCCACCCCGACCGCGGCGAGGAAGTCGCGGTCGTGGCTGGCGACGATCAGTGCGCCGTCGTAGGCGGCGAGCGCGGCTTCGACGGCGGCGATCGAGTCGAGGTCGAGATGGTTGGTCGGCTCGTCGAGGATGATCAGCTGCGGCGGCCTGGCTGCGATCAATGCGCAGGCGAGCGCGGCGCGCAGCCGCTCGCCGCCGCTCAAGGTCCCGACCGGCTTCAGCGCGGCGACATTGCGGAACACGAACCGCGCCAGTGCGGCGTAGGCGGCGTTGTCGTCCATCGCCGGGTTCAGCCGCCGGAAGTTCTCCAGCAGCGTCTGCCCGTCGTCGAGCAGCGCCGCGCGCTGGTCGAGCAGCGCGGCGGATGCGCGGCGCCGAACGACACCTTCCGTCGGCTGCAGATCGCCGACCGCCAGCCGGATCAGCGTGGTCTTGCCGGCGCCATTGCGACCGGTCAGCGCCACCCGCTCGGGCCCGGTCAGGCGGAAGGAAACGTCCGACAGCACGGATGTTCCGTCCGGCCACTGAAAGCCGACCTGTTCGAACGCCAGCGCCAGCTTGCCGGCCGGCAGGCCCGACGCCGGCAGGTCGAACGCCAGGCGCCGGATCCGCTCGACGCGCGCCTCGGCGTCGGCGAGGTCCTGCTCGGCCTCGGCGCGCAGCCGCTCGGCGAGGCGGCTCAGCGCGCCGCCGGTCTCCTCGGCGCGCGCGCCGCGGGCGTTCAGCACGATGCGCGGCATGTCGCCCCGCAGCTTGGCGCGGCGGCCGGCGGCGTCGCTCTTGGCCTTGCGCTCCCTGGCCGCCTGGATGCCGCGCTCGGTGCGGGCCAGCGCCTGTTCGGCGCGCTCCAGCTCGCGCGAAGCGGCAGCCTCCTCGTCGGCCTTGCGCGCCGCGTAGAGGTCGTAGCCGCCGCCATAGAGGTTGGCGCCGAGGCTGGTCAGCTCGACGATCCGGTCGACGCGACGGAGCAAGCTGCGGTCGTGGCTGACCACCAGCGCGCCGCCGCGCCAGCGCTCCAGCAGGTCGGCCACCGCGGCGCGGCCCTCGCCGTCGAGGTTGTTGGTGGGCTCGTCCATGACGATGAAGTCGGGCTCGGCGATCAGCAGCGCCGCCAGCGCTGCACGCGTCGCCTGGCCGCCGCTCAAGGTCGCCGCCGGACGGTCGAGCGGGATCGCCGCGAGCCCCATGTCGGCGAGGCCGGCCTCGATCCGCTGCGGCAGCGTCCAGTCCGCCGCATCGAGGTCGTCGTCCCTCCCCTCGCCGGCTTCGAGCCGCGCGAGCCGCGCCAGCGGCTCGGCCACACCCAGCAGATCCGCCAGCGTCGCGCCGGGCGGCGGGCTGAGCTGCTGGCGCAAGGCAGCGACACGGCCGGCGACCGTGACCGCGCCGGTAGTCGGCGCAGTCTCGCCGAGGATCAGGCGGATCAGCGTCGTCTTGCCGACGCCGTTGCGGCCGACGAGCCCGGTGCGCTCGCGCCCGAGCGCGAGGGTCAGGTTCTCGAAGAGAACGCGGCCGTCAGGGCTGGATTGCGAGAGGCCGTCGAGCGTGATGAGGGGGGTGATGAAGGGCATGGTCGCGGAAGAACTGGCTGACGAACGAAACGGTGAACCGGTTCGTCTGCGGATTCATTGCGGCCAGGGCCTCCCTCGAGCGGTGAAGCGGCAAGATAGGCGGCGCGGCGGCGGAGCGCAAACAACCCGCGAGCGCTTCCATCGGCGGGTTTCGGACCCGCAATCGGATTTGTGACCGGAACCCGCCAGAACGCGGCGTCGGCAACGGCTAGCTGAGGGCGTCCTCGTGAGCCAAGGAGACTCGAGCCATGACCCCCTCGTTCATCGTATCCGCCCTGCCCGTCGCGCGCTTCGAGCCGCTGTTCGGGCTATCCGACGACGCTCTCGCCGAGCACGGCGCGCGGCGCGTCATCGCCGGCGACGACGGCCGTTATCCCTGCCGCGTGACGCTGGAAGACGCCGCGCCCGGCCAGAGCCTGCTGCTGGTCAACTACGAGCACCAGCCGGCCGCCACGCCCTACCGATCCAACTATGCGGTCTTCGTCAGCGAGGCGGCGCGCGAGACGCGGGCGATGGCGGCTGGCGAACTGCCACCGGTGTTGCGCGGCCGGCCGATCGCGCTGCGGGCCTACGATGTGGACGGCATGCTGCTGGGCGCCCAGCTGGCGCTCGCCGACGACGTCGCCGACAAGGCGCGCGACCTGCTGGCCGATCCCGCCGCCGCCTACCTGCACGCCCACAATGCGGCCCACGGCTGCTACGCGGCCCGCATCGACCGCGCCTAGCCGCCCGACCCGGCCCGCCGCCGCCAGGGTTATCCCCAGGCGATGCGGCGGGCCTCAGGGTTCGGATTGATCGTTGCCGCCTGCGCGGCGCTATAATGCTCGGCGGAGCTGCCGGAGGTCCGGCCACAACCCTTGGGGTGTGCGATGACCAGGAAGATGTTCGCCGAGTTCATTGGCACGCTGACGTTGGTGCTCATCGGATGCGGCTCCGCCGTGCTCGGCGGCATGGACCATGTCGGCCAGCTCGGCATCGCGCTGGCGTTCGGATTCGCGATCGTGGGGATGGTCTACACGATCGGGCCGGTCTCCGGCTGCCACGTCAATCCGGCGGTCAGCCTCGCGGTGTTCGTCGCCGGCCGCATGCCGCTGACCGAGATGTTCGCCTACTGGGTTGCGCAATTCCTGGGCGCGCTGGCCGGCGCGGCGATCCTCGCGGTGATCGCCGGCGGCGTCGCGAGCGGGCTTGGCCACAACGGCTGGGGCCCCGGCTACAACGGCGGCTTCTCGCTGATGCAAGCCGCCGTGTTCGAGGTGGTGATGACGGCGCTCTTCACGCTGGTCATCCTCGGCTCGACCAGCCCGAAGGCGCCGGTGGCGTTCGCGGGCCTGGCGATCGGCATCACGCTGGCGATGATCCACATCGTCGGCATCCAGGTGACCGGCGTCTCGGTCAACCCGGCGCGCAGCTTCGGCCCGGCCGTGCTGGTCGGCGGCCAGGCGATGTCGCAGCTGTGGCTGTTCCTGGTCGCCCCGCCGATCGGCGCGATCATCTCCGGGCTG
>DATNEH010000219.1:0-2579 GCA_035553015.1 Caulobacteraceae bacterium
AAGCGCCTGGCGAAGACCGCGCCGATCCCCTGCGTCATCCGCACCGACGGCATCGCCGAGGAGGATTCGCTGGCCGAGAACGTGCAGCGCGCGCCGCTGCACCCGCTCGACCAGTTCCGCGCCTTCCTGGCGCTGCGCGAGCGCGGCCAGTCCGAGGAGGAGATCGCCGCGACGTTCTTCGTCTCGGTCGCCGTGGTCAAGCAGCGCCTGCGGCTGGCCTCGGTGTCGCCCAAACTGCTCGACCTCTATGCCGAGGACGCCATGACCCTGGAGCAACTGATGGCCTTCACCGTGTCGGGCGATCACGAGCGGCAGGAGCAGGTCTGGGAGCGGCTGCGATCCTCCTACACGCAGGAGCCGTATGTCATCCGCCGCCTGCTGACCGAGGGCGCGGTACGCGCCTCGGACAAGCGGGCGCGGTTCATCGGCCTCGAAGCCTACGAGGCGGCGGGCGGCGCCGTGCTGCGCGACCTGTTCCAGGGCGACGACGGCGGCTGGCTGCAGGACGTGGCATTGATCGATCGGCTGGTGGCCGAGCGGCTGGCGCGCGAGGCCGATGCCGTTCGGGGCGAGGGCTGGCGCTGGATCGAGATCGCCCCGGACTTCCCCTACGGCCATCATTTCGGGCTGCGGCAGCTGCGCGGTGAGATGGTGCCGCTGACCGAGGAGCAGGAGACAGAACGGGCGGCGCTGCAGGCCGAGTACGACCGGCTCGAGGAAGTGCACGCCGGCCTCGATGATCTGCCCGAAGAGGTGGATCATCGGCTGGCCGACATCGAGGCGGCGCTGGACGCCTTCGACATGCGACCTCTGATCTTCGATCCGGCCGAGATCGCCCGCGCCGGCGCGTTCGTCAGCATCGATGGCGAGGGCCGGCTGCGCGTCGAGCGCGGCTTCGTCCGGCCCGAGGACGAGCTGCCGGTCGCGACCGAGACCGAACCGGACCTGGCGGGCACGGACTCTGGCGACGGCGATCCGGACCATGCCGAACCGGGCGTCGCCATCGCGGCACGGAACGAGAGCGACGACGACGCGGTCTATGGCACCCCCGAGACAGCGGCGGAGCCGGAGGAGGACGAGGGCGTCAAGCTGCTGCCCGACCGGCTGCTGACCGAGCTGACGGCGCACCGCACCCTGGCGCTGCGGGTGGCGCTCGGCGAGCACCGCGACGTGGCGTTCCTGGCGGCGCTGCACGCCCTCTGCCTGCGCGTGTTCTACCCCTACGCACTGAACTCCTGCCTGGAGCTCGATCTGAAGAGCGCCGCGTTCACCGCTCAGGCGCCGGGCCTCAACGACACCCCGCTCGCCAAGAGCCTCGCCCAACGCCACCAGGACTGGCACGCCAAGCTGCCCAAGCAGCCCGAGGACCTATGGGCGACCCTCGCCGGCCTGGGTGAACTGCACCGCGAGGCGCTGTTCGCCCATTGCGTCGGGCTGAGCGTCAACGCCGTGCATGAGGCCTACAACCGCCGGCCGAAGGCGCTGGCCCATGCCGATCGGCTCGCCGAGGCGGTCGGCCTCGACATGGCGGCGGCCGGCTGGGTGCCGACGGTGGACAGCTATCTCGGCCGGGTCACCAAGGCGCGCATCGTGCAGGCGGTGTGCGAGGCCAAGGGCGAGCCGGCGGCGCAGGCGCTCGCGCCGCTGAAGAAGGGCGACATGGCCGAGCGCGCGGCGGAGCTGCTGGCCGGCACCGGCTGGCTGCCCGAGCCGCTGCGCACGCCTGACCAGGGGTTCCCGGCATCGCCGGCGGCGCCGCACGCGCAGGCCGAGCAGGTCGGCGCCCAAGAGGCACTGCTCCCGGACGATGACCCGTGCGGAACCAACGCACCGGCCGAAGAGGCGCGGATCGCCGCCGAGTAGTTTTCTCCCCTTCGCTCAACCCAAGGGCCCGCTGCCGGGGATCCCCACGAAGCTGCTTCGTGGGGTGGTCCGAGCCGGCGGGCCCTTGCCTGTTCGGAGATCCGCTCATGCCGGACACCCTGTCCGACCTGGCGCGGCGCCTTGCCGCGCAGGCCGAGGCGGTCTGTCGCCACTACCTCCCCAACGGCCGTCGGCACGGGCGCTACTGGCTGGTGGGCGACGTGCGCAACACGCCAGGCCGCAGCCTCTACGTCCGTCTCCAGGGCCCCAGCGCGGGCCAGGGTGCGGCCGGCCGATGGACCGACGCGGCCACCGGCGAGTACGGCGACCTGCTCGACCTGATCGCCGCCAGCCGGCCGCTGCGAGGCATCGCCGCCGCGGCCGAGGAGGCCAGGCGCTTTCTCGGCGAGGTGCATGCCGAGACGGACCGCCCTGATCCGGCGCCCACCGGATCGCCGCAGGCCGCACGGCGCTTGTTCGCCATGGCACGGCCGATCACCGGCACGCTGGCGGAGACCTATCTGCGACGGCGCGGCATGGACCGGCTGCACGATTTGCCGGCGCTGCGCTTTCACCCGCATTGCTTCTACCGCCCGGACGAGGGCAGCCAACCCGGCACGCGCGAGGCGTGGCCGGCGTTGATCGCCGCCGTCACCGACTGCGATGGCGCCATCACGGGGGTGCAGCGCACCTGGCTCGACCCGGCCGGCGGCGGC
>DATNEH010000220.1:0-4729 GCA_035553015.1 Caulobacteraceae bacterium
CAGGTGCGCGGCTTCGAGGCGGGCCGGGTGGAGGTCGGGGGCGCCGAGCGCCTGCGCGCCGACTTGCTGGTCGTCGCCACCGGCGCCGGACGGGCGCTGGCGGGACTGGCGCCGGAGCTGGACGCCCTGACGCCGATCAAGGGGCACATCCTGCGCGCCGAGGGCGACTTCGTGGCCGCGCCGACGATCCGCGCGAACGGCGTCTACCTCTGCAGGGGCGACGGGGCGGCGGTGCTCGGGGCCACGATGGAGGCGGGCGCGAGCGACACCGCGGTCGATCCGGCCGTGGTGAGCCGGCTGCTGGCCGCGGCGGCCCCGCTGACCGCAGCGCTCGGCCCGCGCGCCTGGAGCGCGGCGGCGGGCGTGCGGGCGGCGACACGCGATGGCCTGCCGCTGGTCGGTCGCGGCCAGGCGGCGGGCGTCGTCCTGGCGGTCGGCGCGCGTCGCAACGGCTGGCTGCTCGCCCCGATGATCGCCGAGGCGGTGCTGGATGCGGTCGAGGGCAGGGCGCCCGACACCGCGCCCGCCGCCTTCGACCCGCGCCGGGCCAGCCTCCGGTCGCCTGGACCCAGGCCGCCTGGGCGCAGGCCGCCTGGCCTCAGGCCGCCAGGCTGAAGCGGATCGGGATGCGCACGCTCGCCCCGTCGACCGGCGTGCCGTCGCGCAGTTGCGGGCGCATCTTGAAGTAGGGCGCGAGCTTCTTGGCCGCGTCGCCGAAGCCGAGGCCCTTCGGTGTCTCCGACGCCACCTGGCAGCCGATGACCGACCCGGTCGCCGAGACGGTGCAGGCCAACGTCGCGGCGCCCGAGGCGTTCTGGTCGAGCGCCGCCTGCGGGTAGAAGCGCGAGAACTCGTCGGGCCCCGGGCGCATCAGCCAGTCCGGCGAGGTGACGACAGGCGGCGCGGGCGGGGCGGGCGGCGCCGGATCGACGACGATATCGGGTCCAAGTGTGGGCGGATGGCTGAAATCGAGCGCCCGCGTCATCACCGGCTTGAAGGGCGCTACGGTCTGCGTGCTCGGAACTGGCGCGAGCGAGCGACGCACCGCGAGCTGGTGCGGCGGCGGCGTGACGGCATGCTTCGGCCGCGGCGTCTCCCTGATCACGACGGGGGTGAAGCTGATCGGCGGATCCGCCGCAACCAGCGCGGGCGGCGCACCGTACTTGGCCTCGTAGACATAGAGACCCACCGCCGCGTGCGCGGCTACCGAGACGGCGATCGCCAGCGCGGCGGCGCGCGACAGGCGCGGGCGCTCGGGATCGACGGCGCCCGGGATGGCGTGGACGAAGGCGGGCGCCAGCGCGGGCTGGATCGTCATGATGTTGCCCATTGGGACGTTGCTCCCTGATTGGAGGTCTCGAAGCCTCCTCATTGCGCAGGGAATGATCGGCCTGCGGCCAAGCTGCCGCCATGGGAAGGCTTCCCGATCGCCGGGAACCCATTCCCGATCTTGCAGCTGAGCTTTCCCGCCGCGACGCTGTCGAGCCCGCCGCGCCGGGCGCGGTTAAGGCCCGGTTAACCACGAATCTTCACCAATCGCGGTCATGTCCGTGCAGTCGATCCGTGGAGTCGTCGAGGCGGCGATCCAGCGCGCCTCGAGCGCGACGGGGGTCGACTTCGGCTTCCTGATGCACGCCGCCAAGCGCGAGAGCGGCTACAACCCGAACGCCAAGGCGCGCACCTCGTCGGCGGCCGGCCTTTTCCAGTTCACCGACCAGACCTGGCTCGCCACGCTGAAGCAGCACGGCGCGAAGTATGGTTACGCGCGCTACGCCGACCTGATCCAGCAGGGCGCGGGCGGGCGCTACCACGTGCAGGGCGGCGAGGCGCGGGCGACGGTGATGGACCTGCGGCTCGACCCGCATGCGGCGGCGCTGATGGCCGGCGAGCTGGCCGCCGATCATGCCGCCTACCTGCGCGGCCGGGTGGGGCGCGAGCCGACCGCCGGCGAGCTCTATGTCGCCCACGTGCTGGGGCCGCAAGGCTCGGCCAAGCTGATCGACGCGGTGCGTACCTCGCCCGGCGCCAGCGCGCCGGCGCTGTTCCCGCAGGCGGCCGGCGCCAATCGCGCCATCTTCTACCACGGCGGCCGGCCGGCCACGGTGGCGCAGGTCTACGCCAACCTGACCGCCGCGCCCGGCGGCGACGACGCGCCGGTCGTGGCCCCGGCGCCGACCGACACGTCGGATACGACCTTCATCCAGTACGCCTCGGCGCGGCGGATGGAGCAGATGCAGGCCGAACAGAGCCTGGTCGCGCTGGTGCTGCGCGGTCCCGAGGGCGCGGGCGACATCGGCGCCGGAACGCAAGGCGCCGCGACTCTGTCCGTCGCCCAAGCCGCGACCAGCCTGTTCTCCACCGAGATGCTGCGCACCCTTTCGGAAGCCGGGACCCGCAAGTCGGGGGCCTGAGCGCGGGGCTGCGGCAGCGCTTGTTTTCGGTTGCGCGAAGGCCCGACGACGCCCATTCGTTGCACCGCGCCGGCGGGATTCGCTGATCCAGCTCCGAGCGACGGCAATGATGGGGGCTCGAAAGATGCGTGCATCGGCATGGGTGATGGCGGCGGCGCTGGCCGCGCTGGCCAGCGGCGCGTCCGCCGAGACGAAGGCGATCCCGACAGTGGTGAGCGGCGCGGCCGCCTGGTCGCGACTGCCCAACACGATCACCCTGAACGCGGTGGTGCAGCTGAACGACACCTGCTGGTCGAACCCGCGTTTCATGCCGCCGCTGGCCGCCAAGCCGGCGCCGGGGCGCGCCGCGCCGGTCCAGCCGACCGAGGTCCCGATCCTGGCCGATCACGCCACCGGCAAGATGTGCGGCATGGTGGTGCGCCAGGTGAAGGTGCCGACGCGGCAGTGGCGGATCTATCCGGACCCGCAGCTGAAGTCGCTGAAGTTCGTCGGCAGCGCTCAGCCGGTGACCGTGGTCATCGCCAGGCGCTAGCTCGCCGCCGCGGCCGCGCCTTCCGCGATCAGGCGTTCGATCTCGTCGGCGCCGAAGCCCGCCTCGGCGAGCACCTCGCGGGTGTGCTGGCCGAGCTTGGGCGCGGGGCGCTTGGGGGTGTCGTCGAAGCCGGGGAAACGGGCGGGGGAGGCGGGCTGGCGGTACTCCACGCCCTCGGCGTCGGTGATGTCGACGAAGCAGCCGGCCGCCGCGGCGAGCGGGTCGACCGCGGCGTCGCGCGGGTAGTTCAGCGGACCCCAGATCATGTCGGCGGCGGTGAGCTTGCCCGCCAGCTCGGCCAGCGTGAAGCGGGCGAAGCCCGCGTCGAGCGCCTCCACGAGGGCAGCGACATTCTTGGCGCGTGCGCCATGGCTGGCGAAGCGCGGGTCCTGGCCGAGCGCCTGCAGCCCGAGGATCTCGATGAGCTGGGCGAAGTCGTCGCGGCCGTCGCGCGGCAGGATGCCGACCCAGCGCTCGTCGGCGGTGCGAAAGTAGTTCTGGATCGGGTTCAGCACCTCTTTGCGCCCGCGCTGGCTGGCCAGCTTCCCCCACTTCAGCTGGATCGACATGTCCCAGCCGATCGAATAGACGCCGGCGCGGATCAGCGAGGTCTCGACCAGCCGGCCGCGGCCGGTGGCCTGGCGCTCGATCACCGCCGCGAGCGTCGCCGACACCGTGGACATCGCGCAGAAGGCGTCGCCGAACGCCGGCCGGCAGAGCGGCGGCTCGGCCCCGCGCGGCGTGAAGGCGCCTGCGACGCCCGCGCGCGACCAGAACGCGGCCGCATCGAAGGCCGGCAGGTCGGCGCCGCCGCCTTCCAGGCCATAGCCGGTGACCGAGACGTAGATCAACCTGGGGAACGCGTCCTTCAGGCTCTCGTAGTCGAGCCGGGCGCGCTTCAGCGAGGCCGGCCGCACGTTGGTGACGAAGACGTCGGCGTCCTCGAGCAGGCGCAGCAGCGCCGCGTGGCCGGCCGGCTTGGCGATGTCGAGCACGATGCCGCGCTTGCCGTGGTTCTCGAACTCGAACACCGGATTGCCTTCGAGGTGCGGGGTGGCGGCGAAGGTGCGGCGGGTGGGATCGCCGCGGCCGCTCTCGACCTTGATCACCTCGGCGCCCCAGTCGCTCATCACCGCCGTGGCGCTGGGCGCCGCCACATAGGTGGCGAACTCGACGATCTTCAGTCCTGCAAGCACGGGCGTCTCCCTCGGTCAGGCGGGCACACATACCCGCGGCGAGGGAAGACCGCCAATGTCCGGGCCTCGCGCACATCGGGCCTTTCAGCCCCGCCGATGTCGCCGTTAACCGGCTCTGAGGCAGGCTCGCCTACAGTCGCGCCATGTCCCCGCCGCTCCGCCACCGCCTCGCGTGGTTTGCGCTCCTGCTCACGCCGTTCGGTCTCTACGGCTGGGCGCTCGTGGTTGCCACCGGCGCCGGCTACAACGGCAAGATCGGGCCGGCATTCAACGGCCTCGCCTGCGACTGGACCATCTTCTACACCGCCCTCGAGGCCTGGCGGCATGGCCACCTTGCCGACATCTACGATCAGGTCTGGCTCGGCCGCGCCATGCAGGGGGCCTACAGGCCCTGGCTGACCAATCCCGAGCCGTTCCCGGCCTTCCACTACCCGCCGAGCTGGCTCCTGCTCATCGCGCCGTTCGCCGGCTTCTCGATGATCGCCTCTTTCGCGGCGACCCAGGCCCTGTCGCTCGCGGCGCTGCTCGCTGCTCTCGCCAGGGCCTACGGGCGTGAGCTGGGCAAGTTCGCTGTCTTCGCCGGGTCACTG
>DATNEH010000221.1:0-3425 GCA_035553015.1 Caulobacteraceae bacterium
GACGGTCATCGAGGCGGTCGACCACCTGCGCGCCCACGGCGTCGGCCAGGTGCGCATCGCCTGCACGCACGGCCTCTTCGGCCGCAGCTCGCTGGAGCGCCTCGCCGCCGAGCCCGAGATCACCGAGATCGTCACCATGAACACAGTGCCGGTCGCGCCCGAAAAGCGCATCGACAAGCTCACCGTCCTCTCCGTCGCCCCCGCCCTCGCCGAAGCCATGCGCCGCATCCACGAAGGCGAGTCGGTCAGCGAGTTGTTCGAGTAGCAACTCTTCCCCCTCAGGGGAAAACGCCGCGCCGTCCCGTCAGGGACGCGTCGCCGATGCGGGGAGTCCAATCGCCGCATTTCCCCCATCGGCGAAGCTCGCTTCGCGCGGCTCGCCGCTTTCCCCCGCAAGCGGGGGAAGAGACGGCGCCATGCTCCTGCGCATCAGCCAGGCGAGCGCGCCGATGATGATGGCCGTCGCCCAGAACATGTTGCCGAGCGCCTGCAGGATGTGCGGCGGGCCGATTGAAACACCGATGGTGAAGAGCGCCAGGCTGGCGGCCAGCAGCCCGGCGCTCCAGCGGCGCACGCTGCGGTCGGGGTCGAGCGCGGCGCGGTAGACCAGCACCGTGAACGGGTAGAGCAGCCAGACGAAGTAGTAGGCTCTGGCCAGCGGCGAGGCGATCGTAATCAGTGCGATCAGGAGCGCGTATTCGGCGCCGTCGGAGGCCGGCGTGCGCCGCCGCTGCGGCGGCAGCAGCGCGACGAAGCCCAAGCCGATGATCCCCGCGACCACCGCCAGCACGATGTTGGCCTGGTCGTAGGTCAGGTTCAGCACGTTGACGTAGATCGGCCGGTATTCAGGGTGCTCGGCCTCGGCGTTGATCGGCCGCGTGTAGCGGTGGACCATCGCGATCAGCGAGTTGTTCTTCCAGCCCCAGTTCTGCTCCGGCCGCTGGCCGAAGCCCTTTTCGTTCGCTGAGAACACCATGCCGCCGGCCCAGGTCTTCACCTCGGCGAGGTTGCGTTCGAGGCCGCGGAACGGCGCCGGCGCCAGCAGCAGGAAGAAGGCGGTGAAGATCGCCATCGAAGCGGCAGCCTTCCACCGCCGCCGCCACAGCAGGTAGGGGAAGATCGCGATCGGGAAAGCCTTGAGCGCCGCAGCCGCGCCGAACATCAGCCCGGCCGGCCACTCGCGCCGCCTCGCCATCAGCGCCAGCCCCGCCAGCATGATCGCCAGCAGCATCAGGTTGGGCTGGCCGAGGTCGTACATGTCCCAGATGAAGGGCAGCGCGATCACCGAGGGCAGCGCCACCATCCACCAGGCCTTGGGTCCGGGCACGCCAGCCAACCGGTCCGAAAGCTTCGCCGCCGCCCACCAGCTGGCGACGTTCACCAGGCCGATGCAGAAGATCGAGAACGCCCGCCCGAAGGCGGCGAACGGCGCCAGCAGCAGCGCCGCGAACGGCGGGTAGAGGAAGCCGAAGCCGTGACCGGTGTCGTGGTAGAGGTCGCCGCCGGTCAGCACCTGATGACCGACCGCCCACCACAGTGGATAGTCCTTGCCCTTGCCGTGCAGGAAGAGCTGCGGGACCAGCGGCAGCGCGACCAGGATCACGTTGGCGGCGACGAACAGGATCGTCAGCGTCCGCGGCCCCAGCGGCGGCTTTTCCCAACGCCGCCCCGGCGTCTCGGCGCCTGCCGCTTCCGTGCTCACCGCCATGCTGCTCCAGATCCGCGCTCGCGCCGGTTCTCTAGAGCAGTTCGGCCGGATTTTGGGCAGATTCTCCCCGCTCCCTCCCGGTTGCGGCGAGGCAACGCGGGACGGCGCGCGCCCCAGGCCGCGGCGCATCGTTCAGCCAAGGTTCAGGCGAGCGCCGCCAGCTTCGACGGATTGGCGTTCGGTGGCGCGTGTTTTGAAGCGCACGGGTCTTGGGCATGTATTTGAAGAAGCTCATCGCTGCGGCGTTGGCCGCGTTGATGCTGCCTGCGGCGGCGCTCGCCCAGCACGGCGGCTCCGGGCGCGGCGGCTCTGGGCACGGCGGCCCCGGGCACGGCGGCAACGGCCACAGCGGCCGCTATTCCCACGGCGGCCCACCGCCCGTCGGGCATGCCGGCCACTTCGCGCCAGGACCGGTCGGCCATTTCGGCGCGCACGACATGTCCACCTGGCGCGATGGCTATTGGTGGCACGGCTGGCGCGGCGGCCGGGTCGGCTGGTGGTGGTTCGCCGGCGGCTTCTGGTACTGGTACCCGACCGCTGTCTACCCTTTCCCCGACTATGTGCCGGACTACTGGATCGGCGCTTATCCGGCCCCCGGGACGGTCTGGTGGTTCTGCGACAACCCGCCCGGCTACTATCCCTACGTCCAGGGCTGCTGGCGCTGGCGCCCCGTGCCCCCGAGCGACGCCACAGGCTATCCGCCGCCTTAGTTCCCTATCTCGTCGTCATCCCGGAAGCTCGCCAGCGAGCTGTCCGGGATCTACTTCCCGCCAGTTCCAAGCAGATCCCGGACGAGCGCTCCACGCTCTCCGGGATGACGCGCTTTGTCAGGCCACTGAACGTTGGCGTCGGCTGGCCGTGTCCAGCCGCCAGGCGCCGTCGTCGCCCAGCGTGAAGCCGCCGTCGCGATAGACATTGCGCACCGGCGCGTTGCGGGCGGTCTCGACGATACGCGCGATGAGCTGCGGATGGTCGGGCGCCAGCGCGGCCGCGACCTCGCCCAGGAACGCCTGCTCGACGCCGAGCCCCAGCACCCGGCAGCTGACCGCCAGCCCGACGATCTCGCCTGCTGACACCACGATGGCGCCGGTGAGCCCGTGCTCGCCGAAGCGGTCGGACACGCTCAGGCTGAACACGGCGTGCGTCGGGTCGGCCACCATCCCCTCGAGCTCCGCCACGCCAAACCGGCGGCCGGTCGTGTTGAACTGGGTGGTGCGCTGGAACAGCTCGACGATCCGGTCGAGCCCGTCTCCCGGCGTTAATCGCCGCACGACGTGCTTCACGCCGAGCGAGGCGCGGTACTCGCTCTCGCTCATTGTCTCGGCCAGGCGCTGGCGCACCAGCTGCGCCCTGACCAGGTCGGTGCGCTGGCCCGCCTCGTCGGTCAACCGCGGCAGCTGCAGGCGCGGATCGGTGAGCAGCCGGCGACGCAGCGCATAGGGGTCTTCGCCCCACACCTCGACCTCGGGCAGCCGCTGGCGCACCCGGTCGCGCTCGTCCGGCCGGTCGTCGACGAACAGGAAGGCGCTGGGGGCGAAGCCCAGCTCGTCAGCGATCGAGCGGATGTTCTCCACCTTGTCAGTCCAGTTCACCCGCCAGGTGACGAAATCGTCCGGGGTCAGCAGACGCTCACGCGGATAATGCTCCGGGTACGTCCAGAGGTCGCGCACTACCGCCTCGTCGTTCTTGGAGCATTATCCGCGTGAGCGTCTGCTGA
>DATNEH010000222.1:0-19950 GCA_035553015.1 Caulobacteraceae bacterium
GCGCAGCTCTCGGCTATCTAAGGAAGCGTGATGTCGCGTATCGACGAACTCACTGAACGGATGAAGAAGGCGGTCGGCAGCGACTCCGGCCTCGGCAAGTCCCTGAAGTTCGACCTGAAGGGCGAGGGCTACGTCCTCATCAACGGTGGTACGGTGACCAACGACAACGGGCCGGCCGATCTGACGCTGACCATCAGCATGGACGACCTGATCCTGCTGGGCGAGGGCAAGCTCGACCCGATGACGGCGGTGATGACGGGCCGCCTGAAGCTCTCCGACATGGCCGCCGCCATGGCGCTGCAGGGCAAGATGCAGTCGCTGTTCTCCAAGCTGCAGCAGTAGCCTGGCGGGTGGGCGAGGCCGCCCCGCTTTACGGGACCGACGCGGCGCCCGTTCCGGCGGGCGCGGCGGCCGAGTGGTTCAGCGGCGCCGGCGGCGCGCGGCTGCGCGCCGCGCTGCTGCCCGCGCATGGCAAGCCGCGCGGTTCGGTCGTGCTCAGCGGCGGGCGGACCGAGCCGATCGAGAAGTACTTCGAGGTGGCGGGCGAGCTGGCCGGCCGCGGCTTCACCGTGCTGATGCACGACTGGCGCGGGCAGGGCCTCTCGCGCCGCCTGCTGGCCGAGCCGCTGAAAGGCCATGCGCGCGGCTACGACGACTTCCTCACCGACTACGCGGCGCTGGTCGAGGCGTTCGAGGCGCGGCTGCCGAAGCCCTGGGTGGCGATGGGCCACTCGATGGGCGGCTGCCTGACCGCGCTGGCGCTGGCCAAGGGCGAGCACCGCTTCGCCGCGGCGGTCCTTTCAGCGCCGATGTTCGCGATCTTCACGCCGCCGGTGGCGCCCGCGCTCGCGCGCCTGCTGGCCGGCGCGATGTCGGGCGTCGGTCTCGGCGGGGCGCTGGTCGCCGGCGCCAGGCTGGCGCCGCCGCCGACGGCGTTCGAGGACAACCTCTTGACCCACGATGCGCGCCGCTACGCCCGCAACGTGGCGCAGGTGGAGCAGCACCCGGACCTGGCGCTCGGCTCGCCGACCTGGGGCTGGCTGGCGTTCGCCTTCGCGGCGACCGGCGAGCTGCAGCACGGCGACGGGCCGCCGCACGTGTCCACGCCGGTGACGGTGTGCGCGGCCGGCGCCGACCGGATCGTCGACACCGGCGTCGTGCGCCAGGTCACGGCCCGCTTCCCACACGGCCGCTACCTCGAGATCCCCGGCGCCTACCATGAGATCCTCCAGGAAACCGACGAGATCCGCGCCCGGTTCTGGGCGGCGTTCGACGAGGCGACGGCGGCAATCCGTTAGTCTCGGAGCGCAGCGTTGCGCCCCCTCCACCCCCGCGCTGCGCGCGGCGGTCCCCCTCCCCCGTTCCGCTGCGCTGCACGGGGCAGGAGAGTGAGAGGCGGCGCCGCTGCATTCCTTCCTGCCCCGCGAAGCGGGGGAGGGAGACCGCCCGGCGCAGCCGGGTGGTGGAGGGGGCGCAAGGCCGCGCCTCGATCGCCTACTTCGCCGCCCGCCGCAGCGAGGTCAGCGCTTCGTCGAGCACGGCGCGATCGCCGGCGATGGCCATCTGGCCGCCGTGGCGGCCGATCGGCGACCCGCGCCAGTCGGTGACCAGGCCGCCCGCGCCGGCGATCACCGGGATGGCCGCCTCGACGTCCCAGCTCTTCAGCCCCGCCTCGAGCACCAGGTCGATCGTGCCGGCCGCGACCATCGCGTAGGCGTAGGCGTCGCAGCCCATTCGCGCGAGGCGCGCGGCGGCGCGCACCATGCGCCAGGCGCCCAGCTCGGCGCCGTTGAAGCAGGCCTCGGCGTCGGTGGTGGCGATGATCGCGTCGTTCAGGCCGACGCCCTTGCGCACCTTCAGCGGCCGCTCGCCCGCGGCGGTGACCAGGCGCGAGCCGCCGGCGTGGCCCCCGTATACGTTGCCCACGAACACCTCGCCCAGGAACGGCTGTCCGATCGAGCCGAGCACCGGCTCGCCCTGAAAGCGCAGCCCGATCAGCGTGGTCCAGACCGGCAGGCCGGCGACGAAGGCGCGGGTGCCGTCGACCGGGTCCAGCACCCAGACGAACTCGGCGTCGGGCCGATCCTCGCCCATTTCCTCACCGATCACGCCGTGGGTGGGATAGCGCTCAGCGATCAGCCGGCGGATGGCGGCCTCGCCGCCCTTGTCGGCGGCGGTGACGGGGTCGTAGTCGCCCTTCGCCGATTTGTTCTCGAGGCCGTGCTCGGCGCGGAACAGCGGCAGGATGACGTCGGCGCTGGCGCGGTTCAGCTCGAGGAGGAACGCGTCGAGCTCGGCAAGCAGCTGGGGCGGGAGCATGCGCCCCCTTAGCCCGGAATGCCGCCCGCCCGGAAGCTAGGCCGCGTCGGTCTTGCGGGTGTCTCGCTCGAGGTTGCGGGCCAGCTCCAGCAGCCGCTGGCGCGGTTGTTCGCCGAGCTGGCGGTAGGTCTGCACGAGGTCGGCCGACTCGTCGCGGGTGGGGCCCGGCAACGTCGGCGAGCCCTCCAGCCCTTCGAAGAAGTAGCCGACCGGCACCTCCAGCGCGCCGGCGATCTTCCAGAGTCGCGCGGCCGAGACGCGGTTGGCGCCGCACTCGTACTTCTGGATCTGCTGGAATCGCACGCCGCACGCCATGGCGAGCTGCTGCTGGGTCAGGCCGAGCAGACGTCGCCGCCGGCGCATGCGCTTGCCCAAATGGAAATCGATGTCGTCACTCATGACGAAGCCACCCCGCTTGGCATTCTTGCCCGTGTCGTTTCGGCACGGTTTGCCGCGGGCGGGGCAAGCGGCATGCCGTTTCCTTAACGGGCGCGCTCGATTAGGAGAGCGCGGTGGCGAGTCGGGTTCAGCACTTCAAGTGGCGTCTGGAGGCGGCCGGCTACGATCTGGTCGCCGGGCTGGTGCGGCTGCTACCGGTTGACGCAGCCTCGGCCGCAGGCGCCTGGCTCTTCAAGCTGCTGGGTCCGCTGACCGGCTGGCAGCGCACCACGCTGCGCAACCTGAGGATAGCCTTCCCCGAATGGGACGAGGCTCAGCGCCGGCGCGTCGCCCACGACCAATGGGAGAACGTCGGGCGGGTGCTGATCGAGTTCTTCATGATGGACCGGATCATGGCCGATCCGAGCCGCGTGGAGCTGATCGGACGCGACAAGCTGGATGCGATCGTCGCCACCGGCCGGCCGATCGTCTTCGTCAGCGGCCACTTCGCCAACTGGGAGGTGATGGCGGCCGCCAAGACGGTCGCCGGCATCGAGGGCGTGCTCGCCTACCGCGGCGCCAACAACCCCTACATCGACGCCAAGATGCGCGAGAGCCGCATGCGCTATGGCGTGAAGCTGTTCGCGCCGAAGGGCGCGCAGGGCGGACGCGAGGTGATGTCGGCGCTGAACGCCGGGCTCTCGGTCGGCGTGCTCAGCGACCAGAAGTACCACGAGGGCCTGCGCGCGCCGTTCTTCGGCCACCTGGTCCCCACCCAGCACGCGCCGGTGCGGTGGGCGATGCGGTTCGGCGCGCACCTGCAGCCGGGCTGGGTGGAGCGCACCAAGGGCGCACGCTTCCGCGTCTACGTCGCCGACGAGATCCCGCTGCCGATCAAGGGCGGCTCGCTGGCCGACGTCGAGGCGGGCGTCGCGGCGATCAACGCCTTCATCGAAAGCCGCGCCCGCGCCCGTCCGCAGGAGTACTGGTGGGTCCACCGCCGCTTCCCGGCGCCGCTCTACGAAGCGCTGGCGAAGGAGGGGTACTGAGCCCCGCCGGTGAAGCCAGACGCCCCGCGACAGGCCGCAGGCGTGGCGGCGCCGCAGGCATTGTCATTCCACCCCCAAGGACACGAAGACCACGAAGGCGCTGACTGCTCGAAGGGACCCCTTGGCGAGCTTCGCTTCCCTCGTGTTCTTCGTGTTCTTCGTGTTTGAAAGCAGCGCCTGCGGCGCGCTAACTCGCGGACCAGCGGCGCCTTACGGGTTCATCTCTTTCCAGCGCTGCAGCGCCTGGGTGGGGCCGGCGTAGGCTTCCTGCAGGCGCGGGTTCCAGTAGCGCAGAGCTTCGAGCGGGATCTTCTTGCCGGTGACCGCGCAGACCACGTAGCGGCCGGGCCGGATCACGGTGACCTCGCCGTCGCCGTAACGCACCAGCGCGATCTCGCCGGGCTTGCCGAGGTCCTTGTCGAATGCGTTCATGCGCAACGATTTAGCGCGCCGGCCCCCGGTTTAGAAGGGACCCGGCTGCTGGAAGAGGTCGCACCTAGAAGAGATCGCCCTGGTCGGGGCCCGGCGTCACGCTCCGCGGCCGGCGGCCGGGCGCGGCGTCGACGATGGCGTCGCGCTTGCCGTCCTGGAACTCCATCCGCACCGCCTGGCCGGCGCGCAGCTCGGTGGCCGAGCGCGCCAGCCGCCCGTCGCCCTTGTAGACCAGCGCATAGCCGCGCCGCAGCGGACCCTTCGGGTTCAGCGACTCGTGCAGCTTGCCGAGCGCGGTCACCCGCTCGTCCTCGCGCTGCAGCCGCCGCGTCATCGCCGGCGCCAGCCGCGCCGAGGTCTCGACGAGACGCCGCTGCTTCTGCTCGGCCTCGCGCTGCAGGAGCCGCGGACCGAGGCGGCCGCCGACGCCGGCCAGCGCCTGCGCGTGCACGGCGACGTTGCGCTGCAGCCCCGCGGTCAGCCGTCCGGCGGCGATGTCGAGCCGCTGCGTGGCGATCGCCAGCAGTTCCTGCGGCCGCGGCAGTCCGCGCGCCGCCGCCTCCAGCCGGGTGCGGCGCTGCTCGATGGCGCGCCCGCCGCAGCTGAGCAGCCGCCGCTCGTAGTCGGCCAGCGTCGCCGCCAGGTCGGTGAACACGGGCGTCGCCATCTCGGCCGCGGCGGTGGGGGTCGGCGCGCGGCGGTCGGCGACGTAGTCGATCAGCGTGGTGTCGGTCTCGTGGCCCACCGCCGAGATCAGCGGGATCGCGCTGGCGGCCGCGGCCCGGGCCAGCGCCTCGTCGTTGAACGGCCAGAGGTCCTCCACCGAGCCGCCCCCGCGCGCCACGATCAGCACGTCGGGGCGGGGAATGCGTCCGCCCGGCTGGATGCGGTTGAAGCCGGCGATCGCGGCAGCCACCTGCGCCGAGGCGATCTCGCCCTGCACGACGGTCGGCCACACGATCACCCGGCACGGCCAGCGCTCGCGGATGCGGTGCAGGATGTCGCGGATCACCGCGCCGGTCGGGCTGGTGATCACCCCGATCGTGCCGGGCATCGAGGGCAGCGGCCGCTTGCGCGCCTTTTCGAACAGGCCCTCGGACGCCAGCTTCGCTTTCAGCCGCTCAAGCTGCGCCAAGAGCGCGCCGACGCCGGCCGGCGCCATGGTCTCGATGACGATCTGGTACTGCGAGCGGCCGGGATAGGTGGTGATGCGGCCGGTGACTACCACCTCCATGCCGGTCTGCGGCTTGATCGCCAGCCCGCGCACGTTGGTCTTCCAGATCACGCCGGAAATGCTGGCGCGCTCGTCCTTGATGTCGAGGTAGACGTGGCCGCTGGAGTGGAAGGTGACCTTGGAAAGCTCGCCGCGCACCCGCACGAAGCCGTAGGCGTCCTCGATGGTCCGCTTCAGCGCGAACGCCAGCTCGGAGACGCTGTAGGCCTGCAGGTTGGAGCTCTGCCCCGACTCGGGGGCCGCGACGTCGGTCATGAGAACAATCTAGGACTCTCGCCCCCAGACCGCATCCCTCCCCATCATGGGGAGGGCAGACCGCGAAGCGGTCGGGTGGGGAAGTCTGACGCAACCGAGACGCCAGATGATTGGCGAACGCTGACGCGTCGCACATCCCCACCCGTCCGTCGCTGCGCGCCGGACTCCCTCCCCATGAAGGGGAGGGGTGAGGTTAGATGTACCTTCGCAGCGACCGGGTCAGCTCGGCGACCGTGCTCTTCTTCTTGCCCTGCGGCGGCTGGTAGGCCATCCGCGCGTGGTCGACGCAGTAGGGGCCATCCTCGCCGGCGCGGCGGCCGCAGAAGGTGAAGTCGTCGCTCGACGGATCGCCGATCGGCCACTTGCACATGTGGGCGCCCAGCGTCAGCACCGTCGCGGTGCCGGGCAGCTCCACGTAAGGGGTGGGGCGCACCGCCGGGACGGCGTGGGCGCGCGGCTCGATCGCCCGCGGGCGCGGCTGCGGCATGGAGATCGGCCGCGGCGGCCTGGGCGCCTTGAAGGTGGTGCGGCTCGGATGCGAAGGCGCGGCCCTGCCCGAAAGCCCCAGGCGGTGCACCTTGCCGATCACCGCGTTGCGCGTGACCCCGGTGAGTTGCTTGGCAATCTGGCTGGCGGAAAGACCGTCCAGCCACAGCTTCTTCAGTAGTTCGACTCGCTCATCAGTCCAGCCCATGGCCCGCCTCCGCCCGCGCCTTTGCGCCGGGCCCGTCCCCACGGGTCAGACGCAAGATGTTGTGCCCTCGGCCGCGTCGTCGAACAACGGCCTACCACATATCGTAAAGGATGCATTAAGGACCACAATAGGCGCCAGTTGAACTGTCCACAGAATCTATATCTTGAATCAGGTCTGCGGCATCAGGCGCGGCCGGCTTGCGCCCACCGCCCCGGCGGGGCACATCAGAGCCATGCGAGACATGCCGGCCACCGCCGAGATTGCCCTGCCGCCGACGCCGCGCGCCTATCGCGGCGTCAACTGGGATGGCCTGAGAGCCCTCTACATCCGCGAGGTGCGCCGCTTCTGGAAGGTCGGCTTCCAGACCCTGGCCGCGCCGATCGTCACCGCGCTGCTTTACATGATGGTGTTCGTGGTCGCCGTCGGCGGCTCGCACCAGGTCGAGGGCGTGCCGTTCGGCGCCTTCATCGCGCCCGGTCTCATCATGATGCAGATCCTCAACAACGCCTTTTCCAATTCGTCGTCCTCGCTGCTGCAGGCGAAGATGAACGGGTTGATCGGCGACTTCCTCACCCCGCCGCTGTCGCCGGGCGAGTTGGTGGCGGGCTTTGCGCTGGGCGCGCTGACCCGTGGCGTGCTGGTGGGCGCGGTGGCGGCGCTGGCCGTCTATCCCTTCGCGCACTTCGGCTTCGCCCACGTCTGGGCGATCTTCTACTTCGCGATTGGCGCGGCGCTGATCATGGGCCTGCTCGGCGCGATGGCGGCGATCTGGTCGGAGAAGTTCGACCACATCGCGGCGGTGACCAACTTCATCGTGGCGCCGATGACGTTCCTGTCGGGCACCTTCTATCTGGTGAAGAACCTGCCCGAGCCGTTCCGCACCATCTCGTACTACAACCCGTTCTTCTACCTGATCGCCGGCTTCCGCTACGGCTTCACCGGCAAGACGGACGGCTCGCTGGAGATCGGCGTCGTGCTCACCGCCGCGCTAGTCGCCTTCCTCTGGTGGGGCGTCTGGCGGATGTTCGTCACCGGCTACAAGCTGAAGACCTGAGCGACCTGCCATGACGATCGGCAACGAGGACGAGTTCGAGCAACTGAAGAGGGTCGGCGACCTCGCCGTGCAGTACGAGCACACGCTGGTGGCCACGCGGCGCGGGCCGGTGGTGGTGACGCTGGCCGCCGCCTGAGCAAGATTTGAAGGACCAGGGCGCGAACGGCTACGCCCGCTGATTGACAACCCCGGCCTCCGGACCCATACGCCCCGCTTTCCGTGACGTCCCCGTGCGCTCCTGTGCGGGGACTTTCTCGCTTTTGGAGGCTGCAATGGCCGAGGGAGCCGCACCGACCGCACCGAACGACCACATCATGGGCGTCTACAACCGCGCCCCGCTGGCGTTCGAACGCGGACGAGGCTCGCGCCTCTACACGGCTGACGGCGAAGCCTACCTCGACTGCCTGGCCGGCATCGCCACCACGGGCCTCGGCCACGCGCATCCGAAGCTGGTGCAGGCGCTGAAGGACCAGGGCGAGAAGCTCTGGCACGTCTCCAACATCTTCCGCATCCCGGGCCAGGAGGCGCTCGCCGCGCGGCTTTGCGAGGTGACCGGCCTCGACGAGGTGTTCTTCACCAACTCCGGCGCCGAGGCGATCGAGTGCGCGCTGAAGACCGCCCGCAAGTATCATTGGGCCAACGGCCAGCCCGAGCGCATCGAGATCATTGGCTTCGAGGGCGCCTTCCACGGCCGCACCTACGCGGCGGTCTACGCCGCCGGCAACCCGTCCTACACCGAGGGCTTCGGCCCGGCGCTGCCGGGCTACACCACGCTGCCCTACGGCGACATGGCGGCGCTCGAGGCGGCGGTCAGCGAGAAGACCTGCGCCATCCTGGTCGAGCCGGTGCAGGGCGAGGGCGGCGCGCGCTCGCTGCCGGAAGCCGACCTGACGCGGATGCGCCAGCTCTGCACCGAGATGGGCGTGCTGCTGATCTTCGACGAGATCCAGTGCGGCCTCGGGCGCACCGGCAAACTCTTCGCCTACCAATGGGCCGACGACGCCCGGCCCGACATCATGTGCGTCGCCAAGGCGCTCGGCGACGGTTTCCCGGTCGGCGCCTGCATCGCCACCGCCGAAGCGGCCAAGGGCATGACGGTCGGCTCGCATGGCTCGACCTACGGCGGCAACCCGCTCGCCATGGCGGTGGGGCTGGCCGCGCTGGAGGAGCTCACCAAGGAAGAGACCCTCGCCAACGTGCGCGACATCACCGGCTACTTCGCCCAGCAGCTCGCCGGGCTGAAGGACCGCCATCCCGAGGTGATCGAGGAGATCCGCGGCAAGGGCCTGCTCATCGGCCTGAAGCTGCGCACCAGCAACCGCGAGTTCATGGGTCTGGCGCGCGACCAGCACCTGCTGATCGCCGGCGGCGGCGACAACTGCGTGCGCCTGCTGCCATCGCTGCTGCTGACGCGCGAGGAGGCCAGCGAGGCGGTCGAGAAGCTGGAGCGCGCCTGCGAAGCGGCCAGACCCAAGGTCGCCGCCGCATGAACCGGCCGCGGCACTTCCTCGACCTCTGGAGCCTCGAGGCGGCCGACCTGCGCAAGATCCTGGACGACGCCAAGGCCCGCAAGCATGCGCGCCTCGGCTGGCCGAAGGGCAAGGTCGACGCCGACGCGCCGGCCAAGGACCGCACGCTGGCCATGGTGTTCCAGAAGAACTCCACCCGCACCTGGTTCTCGTTCGACGCCGCGATCCGCCAGCTCGGCGGCGCCTCGATCATCTCGACGGGCGCCGACATGCAGCTCGGCCGCGGCGAGACCATCGAGGACACCGCCAAGGTGCTCTCGCGCATGGTCGACGCCATCATGATCCGCGCCAACCGCCACGAGGACATCGAGGCGCTGGCGGAGTCGTCGGACGTGCCGGTGATCAACGGTCTCTCCGACGCCGGGCACCCGTGCCAGATCATTGCCGACCTGATGACCTTCGAGGAGCACCGCGGGCGGCTTTCGGGCAAGACGCTGGCCTGGGTCGGAGATGGCAACAATGTCTGCGCCAGCTTCATCCAGGCCGCACCGAAGTTCGGCTACAAGCTGAACATCGCCTGCCCGGAGTCCTACGCGCCTGACCGTGTCGACCTTGCGCGCGCGGCCGAGCAGCAGGGGCGCATCGAGGTGGGCGACGATCCGAAGGCCGCGGTCGCCGGCGCCGACCTGGTCATCGCCGACACCTGGGTCTCGATGGGCGACACCGACGCCGACGCGCGCTACGCGGCGCTGGAGCCGTTCCAGGTCGACGCGCCGCTGATGCGCCTGGCGGCCTCGAACGCCCTCTTCATGCACTGCCTGCCCGCCCACCGCGGCGAGGAGGTCACCGAGGCCGTCATCGACGGCCCCCACTCGGTCGTGTTCGACGAAGCCGAGAACCGCATCCACGCGCAGAAATCCATCCTCGCCTGGTGCTTCGAGGCGATCTGAGCGGCCGATCGGCTTGGGCCAATCCGCTTTGGGGACGACTCGTCGCGGCGTGGTAGCCTGCGGCGACCCCAGCCCCCATATGCGCGTCGTGTCACAAAGAACCTTCCCCCTCGACGATCTGGCGGCGCCGTTCCAGATCGACCATCAGCCGGTGCGCGGCCGCCTGGTGCGGATGGGCGCGGTCGTCGACGAGGTGCTGACGCGCCACGACTATCCCGCGCCGGTCGCCAACCTGCTGGGCGAGACCTGCGCGTTGGCCGCGCTGGTCGGCTCCAGCCTGAAGTTCGAGGGCCGCCTCATCGTGCAGGCGCAGGGCGACGGGCCGGTCTCGTACGTGGTCGCCGACTACGACACCGAGGGCCTGCTCCGCGGCTACTGCCGCTATGACGAGGGGCGCCTCGCCGAGGCCGCCGCCGGCGCGGGCCTGAAGCCGCTGGGCGCCAAGGCGCTGCTCGGCGAGGGCGTCTTCATCATGACCATCGACCAGGGCGCCGACATGGAGCGCTACCAGGGCGTCACGCCGATCGAGGGCGAGACGCTGGCGCTCTGCGCCGAGCGCTACTTCGCCCAGTCCGAGCAGACGCCGACGCGCGTGCGCCTGGCGGTCGGCCAGGCCGACGCCGGCGAGGGGCCGAAGTGGCGGGCCGGAGGCGTCATGCTGCAGAACATCGCCGAGGACGAGGCGCGCGGCGCCACCGCCGAAGCCTGGCGCGAGGCGCAGTTCCTGTTCGAGACTATCGGCGAGGACGAGCTGATCGACCCGTCGCTGTCGCCCGAGACGCTGCTCTACCGGCTCTTCCACGAGCAGGGCGTGCGGCTCTTCCCGGCCCGACCGCTGAAGGCGTTCTGCCGCTGCTCGGAGGAGCGCATCCTTTCCGTGTTGAAGTCGTTCGGCGCCGGGGAGCGGGCCGACATGATCGAGCCCGACGGCCGCATCCACGTCACCTGCGAATACTGCTCGCGCACCTACGAGGTCGAACCCGCCGCGGTGGGGTGAGGGGGCGCGAGGCCGACTACCCGATCTCCGCCAGCGCCGCGGACAAGTCCGCCGTCAGGAACGGCTTGGTGAGCCGCGCCAGGTCAGGCTCGATGCCTTCCATGTCGGCGTAGCCGGAGACGATCAGCACCGGCACGTCGGGATAGCGGGCGCTCACCGCGCGGGCCAGGTCGACGCCGGTCATGCCGGGCATCAGGTGGTCGCTGATCACCAGGGCCGGCTTCAAGCCCTCATCCATCCGGCGCAGCGCCTCCTCGGCGGAGCTCGCCTCGGCGACGCTGTAACCGAGCTCGGCCAGCATGTCGGCGGTGGAGGCGCGCACCAGCGCCTCGTCGTCGACCAGCAACGCGAGCCCGCGGCGGCTCGCCGCCTCGATGGGCGCGGGCGAGCGCTCTCCGCCCGCCGGCGCCTCGCCGCTCTGCGGCAGCCACAGCTCGATGTTGGAGCCCAGGCCCGGCCGGCTGGCGATGGTCAGCGCGCCGCCCAGCTGTTGCATCAGCCCGTGCACCATCGACAGCCCGAGCCCGGTGCCCTTGCCGATTCCCTTGGTCGAGAAGAATGGCTCGACCGCCCGCGCCAGCGTCTTCGCGTCCATGCCGACGCCGGTGTCGGCCACCGACAGCCGCACGTAGGACCCTGTTGCGAGGTCGGTCCGTTGCCCCGCGCGGACGATGGCATTGGCGACGCTGATGCGGACCGCGCCGCCGCCCGGCATGGCGTCGCGCGCGTTCACCGCCAGGTTCAACAGCGCCATCTCCAGCTGGTTGGGATCGGCCCGGGCGGCGGCGACGTCGTCGTCGATCTCGACGACCACGCGGATCTGCGGGCCGGCGGTGCTGGCCACCAGGTCGGCCATGCCCCGCACCAGCGCGCCGAGATCGACCGCGGTCGGCTGCAGCGGCTGGCGCCGCGCGAACGCCAGCAGCCGCTGCACCAGGGTCTTGGCGCGGTCGGCCGACTGCAGCGCGCCTTCGATCAGGCGCCGCTCCCGCTCGCCGCCGATCTGCGCGCGCTGCAGAACGTCGAGCCCGCCGATGATCGGGGTCAGCAGGTTGTTGAAGTCGTGGGCGACGCCGCCGGTCAGCTGGCCTATCGCCTCCATCTTCTGGGCTTGCCTGAGCTGCTCCTCGGCCTGCGCCAGCCGCTCCTGCTCGAGGATTCGGGCGGTAACATCGTAGCTCAACTGGAACGCGCCGATCCGTTCGCCGCGGGCGCCGCGCAGCACGTCGACCTTGAGCTCGTAGCAACGCCGTTCGCCGCTCGGGTCGACGAGGTCGACGAGCTCGGCGAACGTCTCGCCGGCCAGCGCCCGGCGCCACCGCGCCTCGAGGTCCGCGCCATACTGTGGCTTGTCGGCGAGCGTCCGCAGCACCGAGGCGCCGACCTTCGGCCGCACGCCGAAGAAGCGCTCGAACTCGTCGGCGGCGGCGCGGTTGATCGCCATCCAGCGGAAGTCGAGGTCGACCACCTGCACGAACGCGTCGGCGCCGGCGACCACGTCGGCCAGCACCTTGCGCTCGGCCAGCGCCTCGGCGACCCGCCGCTCCAGCGTCTCGTTCAGCTCCTGCAGCTGGCGGTGGGCCGTCTCGCGCTCGGCGGCCGCCTCGCGGCGCGCGTTGGCGAGCGCCAGGTTGGCGCCGACGCGGGCCAGGAGCTCGCGCGCTGCGAACGGCTTGGACAGATAGTCGTCGGCGCCGGCCTCCAGCCCCTCGACCGCCGAGTCCTCGCCGGCGCGGGCCGACAGCATGATCACCGGCAGGTCGGCCAGCGCGGCGTCGGCGCGGATCTCCCTCAGCAGGCCCAAGCCGTCGAGGCGCGGCATCATCACGTCGGTCAGCACCAGGTCGGGCCGCCGCTCGGCGAGCGCCTCCAGCGCCGCCTGGCCGTCGGCGGCTGCCGTCACCTCGAAGCCAGAGGCGGCCAGCAGCCGCGAGACGTAGTCGCGCATGTCGGCGTTGTCGTCGGCCAGCAGCACCGCGCGCCCGCGGCCCGCGCCGGCTTTGGCTTCCGTCTCCGGCGCCGCCGAGGATTCGAGGTCCGGCAGCCAGCGCAGCGCCTCCTCGACGAAGGCCCGCGCCGCCCCCATCTCGCCGAGCGTCTCGCCGGGCGCCTCGCCGGTGTTGTCCACCTGTCCCTCGGGCAGGTGCGCGCGCCCGAGCGGCAGGATCACGCGGAACGCGCTGCCTTCGCCCTCGCGGCTCTCCACCTCGATCGCCCCGCCGCGCAACGCCACCAGCTCGTGCACCAAAGCCAGGCCGATACCGCTGCCCTCGAAGCTGCGCCCCTTGGCGCCGCGCACCCGGTGGAAGCGCTCGAACAGGCGCGGCATCTCCTCGGTCGGAATGCCGACGCCGGTATCTGTCACCACGATCTCGGCGGTCCTCGGCTGCCGACCGGGACGGACCTGGACCGCGATCGCGCCGTCCAGGGTGAACTTGAACGCGTTGGAGACCAGGTTCAGCACGATCTTCTCGAGCATGCCGTGGTCGACGTAGACCGCCTCGAGCGTTCCGTCGGTCTCGATGTTCAGCGCCAGCCCCGCCCGCTCGGTCGCCGAGCGGAAGCTGGAAGCGAGGTCCGCGACGGCCCGCCCGAGGTCGGTGGGCCGGAACCTGGCCTGGGTCCGCCCCGCCTCGATCCGCGAGAAGTCGAGCAGCGTGTTGACCAGCTTCAGGAGCCGCAGCCCATTGCGGTGGGCGACGCCCGCCTGCTCGCCGACGATGTCGGCGTCGCCCGGATGGGCGATCATCTCTTCCAGCGGTCCCAGCATCAGCGTCAGCGGGGTGCGGAACTCGTGGCTGACGTTGGAGAAGAAGGCGGTCTTGGCGCGGTCGAGCTCGGCCAGCGCCTCGGCGCGCCGGCGCTCGTCCTCGTAGGCCTCGGCGTTGGCGAGGGCGGCGGAGATCTGGCCGGCGACCAGGCCCAGGAAGCCGCGATAGCCGTCGTCGAGCTGGCGGAACGGGTTGAGGCCCACCGTGAGCACGCCGGCGCGGCCGTGCTCCCCGGCGGCCGGGATCGGCAGCAACACGATCTGGTCCGGAGGCTCGTCCCAGGCGCCGGTCGGCAGCGCATCGAAGCGGGCGCGCGCGCCCTCGATCATCCGGACCTGGCAGGTGCGCAGCGCTTCTGCGGCGATCGAAGTCTGGGCGTCCAGGCGCAACGGCGCAGCCGGATGCCCCGCCGCGATCCCGTGCACGGCGGCCAGCATCAGCTGCTCGCTCTCGCGGTCCAGCATGTGGATCGCCGCGAACGCCAGGTCGCGCGGATCGGCGGCGAAGGCGGCGGCGCTGAGCTCGCACGCCTCGCGCCACGACCGCGCCGCGCTGGTGCGCGCGGCCAGCTCCTGCAACAGCGCGATCTGCCGCTCGCCGATCACGCGGCGGGTATCGTCCGTATTGGCGCAGATGATGCCGCCGGGGCTGCCGTCATCGTCCGGGATCGGACTGTAGGAGAAGGTGTAGTAGGTCTCCTCGCGGTAGCCGTGCCGCTCCATGATCAGCAGCTGCTGCTCGACGTAGGCGCCCTCGCCGCCCATGGCCCGGGCGAGCATCGGACCGATCTCGGGCCAGATCTCGCGCCAGACCTCCGCCGTCGGTCGGCCGAGGGCGCGGCCGTGCTTGCCGCCGATGATCGTCTTGTAGGCGTCGTTGTAGAGGTAGGTGAGCTCTTCGCCCCAGCCGATCCAGAACGGCTGGCGCGAGGTCAGCATGATGCGCACTGCGGTCTTCAGGCTCTGCGGCCAGGATTGCGGCGGGCCGAGCGGCGTCGCCGCCCAGTCGAAGGCGCGCATCATCGCGCCCAGCTCGCCGCCCCCTGCGAGGAAGGCCGGCGCTCCCGCTGCGCGTGACCTGGACTTCACCTGTTCCATCGACCTCCCGCCCCGCGACGCAAACGTCACTTTGCCAGCAAGGTTCCGCTGGCCGCGGCTGCGGGAGAACCGTCGAGAACGCCCTCGGGTTCGCGGCGCGAAGGCCTAACGCCTAGGCCTTGTCGAGCGCCTGCTCGACGTCGCGGGTGAGATCGCCGGCGCCCTCCAGGCCCACCGAGACACGCACCCAGCCGGCGGTCAGCCCGATCTCCTGGCGCTGCTCCTCGGTCATCGCGCGGTGCGTCGTGGTGGTCGGGTGGGTCGCCATTGAGCGGGCGTCGCCGAGGTTGTTGGAGATGTCGACCAGGTCGAGCGCATTCAGGAAGTTGAATGCGGCCTCGCGGCTGCCGAGGTCGAACGCGATCAGGTTGCCGCCGCCGATCATCTCGTTGCCGCCGCCGGTCAGCTGCCGCCGGGCGATCTCGTGCTGCGGATGGTCGGCGCGGCCCGGATAGCGCACCGCCTTCACCTTCTTGTGGGCGGCGATGCGGTCGGCCAGCGCCGCGGCGGTGGCGCTCTGCGCGCGCACCCTGAGGTCCAGCGTGGTCAGGCCGTTCAGCAGCACCCAGGCGTTGAACGGCGACAGCGCCGGGCCGGTGTGGCGGATGAAGTCGCGGTAGGCCTCCTCCAGCAGCGCGTTCGCGCCCAGCACCGCGCCGCCCAGCACCCGGCCCTGGCCGTCGATGTGCTTGGTGGCCGAATAGACCACGATGTCCGCGCCCAGCTTCAGCGGCTTCTGGAAGATCGGGGTGGCGAACACGTTGTCGACCACCACCTTCGCGCCGGCCTCCTTGGCGATGGCGGCGACGGCGGCGATGTCGGTGATCTCCAAGAGCGGATTGGCCGGGCTCTCGATCAGGAAGACCTTGGTGTTGGGCCGCACCGCCGCCTTCCACGCCGCCGTGTCCGGGGCGTCGACGAAGGTGGTCTCCACGCCGAACCGCGGCCCCCAGTTGTTGAGGATCCAGCGGCACGAGCCGAACAGCGCCTTGCCCGCCACCACATGGTCGCCGGCGCGCAGCAGGCCGGTGAGCGCCAGGTGCACCGCCGCCATGCCGGACGCCGCCGTCCGGCACCCCTCGGCTCCCTCCAGCAGCGCCAGCCGCTGCTCGAACATCGCCACCGTCGGGTTGCCGTAGCGTGTGTAGATGAACCCCGGATCGTTGCCGGCGAAGCGCGCGTCGGCGGCTTCGGCAGTTTCGTAGATGAAGCTCTGGGTCAGGTAGAGCGCCTCGGCGGTTTCGCCATACTGCGAGCGCGTCGTGCCGCCCCGCACCAGCCGCGTGGCGACTTCCCAATCGCGCGGGTCGCTGGTCTTCGGATCGTCGGTCACGGCGTGAGGCTCCTGAGAGCTGGGAGGGGCAGGCGGGGGAGGGCGGCATAGAAGGCGAGCCCGCGGAGGGTCAAGCGCCTTGCCAGACTCGCCGCCCTTGGCGAGTGTCGCGCGCCCATGCCCGACGCGTCCAAACCCGGCATCCTGCCCTGCCAGTCGATCGAGGCGCTGGTCGCCCGGCGCGCCATCACCGCGGCGCTGCCTTTCGCGCCGGACCAGGTGCAGCCGGCGAGCCTCGACCTGCGGCTCGGCGCGCGCGCCTGGCGGGTGCGCGCCTCGTTCCTGCCGGGGCTCGGTCGCAAGGTCGCCGAGCGTATCGCCGACGTCGCCATGCACGAGCTCGACCTCACCCGGGGCGCGGTGCTGGAGCGCGGCTGCGTCTACATCGCCGAGATCGCCGAGCGCCTCGCGCTGCCGCCGGACGTCTCAGCCCGCGCCAACCCGAAGAGCTCCACCGGCCGCGTCGACGTCTTCGTGCGCACGCTGACCGACCGCGGCGCCTCGTTCGACGACATCGCCGAAGGCTATTCCGGGCCGCTCTACCTGGAGATCGCGCCGCAGACCTTCTCGGTGCTGGCCCGCACCGGCACGCGGCTGAACCAGCTGCGGCTCAAGCGCGGCGATCCGCCGGCGCTCTCGGTGCGCAGCGTCGGCGTCGATCTATCCGTGGCGCTGGCCGGCTACCGCGCGCGCCGCCACGCCGGCGTCATCGACCTCGACCTCGAGAACGGCCACGACCCGCGCGACTTCTGGGAGCCGCTGGAGCCGCGCCATGGCGAGCTGCTGCTGGATCCCGGCGAGTTCTACATCCTGGCCTCCAAGGAGGCTGTGGAGATCCCGGTGCTGGAGGCCGCCGAGATGACCCCGATCGACCCGGCGGTCGGCGAGTTCCGCGTCCACTACGCCGGCTTCTTCGACCCGGGCTTCGGCACGGCCGAGACCGACAGCGCCGGCGCCCGCGGCGTCCTGGAGGTGCGCAGCCACGAGACGCCGTTCCTGCTGGAAGACGGCCAGATCGTCGCCCGCCTGGTCTACCAGCCGCTCACCGAGCGCCCCTCGCGCCTCTACGGCGAGAACGGCAGCCACTACCAGCGCCAGGGCCTGAAACTCTCCAAGCACTTCCGCCCCTGGGCGTAGGCGATATCAAGTGATCTTGACGATATTATACTTGCCGTACCCACAGGACATGATATGTTAGCTCCCATAAGGAGTTAGAACGATGTCAGTCCTCTCAGCGCCGCACTTCCATAATGAGGAAGCCGCTTATCAGTACGTTGAGGAACGGCTGTGGCCCAACGGCCCGGTTTGCCCGCATTGCGGTGGCGTCGAGCGCATCGGGAAGATGGGCGGCAAGAGCACGCGGATCGGCACCTACAAGTGCTACCAGTGCCGCAAGCCTTTCACTGTGAAGGTCGGGACGATCTTCGAAAGCTCGCATGTCTCGATGCGCCACTGGTTGCAGGCGATGTACCTCATGGCCTCATCCAAGAAGGGGATTTCAGCCAATCAAATTCACCGTTTGCTCGGCTGCACGCTCAAGACAGGATGGTTCATCGAACATCGGCTCCGCGAAGCGATGCGCGACGGCGAGCTTGCGCCGTTCGGCGGTGGTGGCGGCATTGTTGAGATGGACGAAACGTTCTGGGGCCGCGATCCCGACGCGCTCCCGCGCAAGATGGCGATTCGCACAATGAACGCGGTCTTGACGCTGGTGGAGCGCGGAGGCCGCACCCGTTCCATCGTCATGCCGGTGGACAATCTCAACGCCGCCGAGATTGCGGCGATCCTCACCGCCAATGTCTCTCGCGAGGCTCGGTTGATGACGGACGAGGGGCGCCACTACGCCCCGGCCGGCAAGCTTCAGGCCGATCACCAGACGGTCGCACATGGCCGTGGCGAGTATGTTCGTCGCCAAGAGCCGGAAGTTCATAGCAACACCGTCGAGGGCTTCTATTCGATCTTCAAGCGCGGGATGCGCGGCGTCTATCAGCACTGTTCCAAAAAACACTTGCACCGCTACGCCGCTGAGTTCGATTTCCGCTACAGCAACCGCGTGGCGCTCGGGGTGGATGACGTGGCGCGCGCTGATATCATGCTCGCGGGCGTCGTCGGACGCCGCCCCACCTATCGACTGCCTGACGGAACGCAATGACGGCGAAGCGCAACAAGCCGAGAGCCCCGAAGGTCGAGGACGAGGAACAGTCGAGAAGGTTCTTCGACCTCGCCAAAGAGCTTCAGGACGCTGGCGAACTAAGCCCCACCGACGAGGGTGAGGCGTTCGACAAAGCGTTCAGGAAGGTTAGCCGGGCGCGCCGACGAACGCCCGGCTAGCGGCCTTTCAAGCCCGGATAGTCGCGCAACCAAGAAAGGTGCGCCCATTTCGAGGCGTGCCCCGACTTCGACGGCTTGGCTGGCGTCGGGGTTCTCTTAGGGCGCGGCAACACGAGCTGCTTCAGCCTGTCCGTGAAGTCTTGAACGTCCAAGTAGTAGTTCGGATAGGCGCGCCGAAGGTCCTCAGCCCTATCGACCTCCACCGTAACAGTATTTAGTGCGGTATTGTTCTCCTCAAGGAAGAACTGTTCGTACACCCTTGAGAAGCGTGAGTAGGATCGAACGCGAACTTCCTTGTTCGCGGAGTCGTACTGCACCAGATAGAACATGTCACCTTTGCCGCGAACCTGCTCAGCCTCATGTACCGCTCGGTTCATGCTCTCAAGTCGCCGGATCGCGTCAAGTTCGAGCACCACATCGCGGAGTTCCTGAATGCGGCCGGCGCGGTCTTCGGGGACTTCCGGGACGAGAGGACAGCCCTCCTCAACGGCGAACTCGGCCGCCATCAAGGTGAAGAGGCGCAACCATCTGGCGTCGCCCTCGCCCCCCTTAAGCTCCTCGCGGCGGACAAGGCCAACGGCCTCAACGGCTGTCGCCCATGAGTGCTGTAGCCGCGTCCGAATCTGCACCTCTACCAAGAGCCGCCGATAAGCCTCGTCATCAGTGTCGGAAGGGCAGACGAGACGAAGGTGCGCCGAGCGATAGCCGCCCACCTTCGGGTTCGCGACGTAGTCCCACTCCCGCTGCACTTCGAACCGCGAGCCGCCATCATGAAAGTGGGCGAGCAGGGCGTTAACCGCCGCCATGTTCTTCATGATGGCGCGCGCGCCGGCGATATCCTGCAATTGGAAAAGGCTTTCCGGCCGGCGCTGCAACTTCCGCCGGATCGATTGCATACGCTTGAGCCGCGCAGCGACGACCGAAGTGAATTCGTGCGTCCGGGCAGCCGCCATGAGGTCCGACCGGACGCGCCGAAGCGGCCGGATATGAGCCCCGCGCCAGTCATGGGCGAGCCTGAAAGCCGACACCAGCTCTTCCGTTGCGTACGGGCTTCTGGTGGCGATGAGCTTGCCAGCGTCGATGACCTGGCGCTTCGAATACCTATGCACGGCGTAGCCCGCGAGATCGTCATCCCACGGGCATGGGGAGGCGTCACGGGCGAGCCCGTGAATCGCCCCGAGGGCGGTGTTCATATCTCAATTTCCTGGCTTGGTGGACTCGACGCGCCAGAGGGCGGATTCAGCGTTACCCTAAGTACGCTGAGAAGTAGTCGCCGTCAAGTCCCCGGTGGGTACGGCAAGTATAATATCGCCAGTGACCTTGACACGCGTCACGACCGACGTGTAAAGTATCATTGTCATTTTGTCATGGAAGCATTCCCATGCCGAACCAGCGCTCGATGGCCATCATGGGCTACTACGCGGTGGCCTTACTGGGCTCCCTGCTGATCTGGGGCGCCTCGGCGGTCACGATCCTGCGCCACGTACCGATCACGCAGCCCTCGGCGGCCTGGATGCTCAGCGCCGCCTACGCCGCCGCAATGGCGTGGGCGCTCGGGTTCATCTGGCTCTACTGGAAGCGGCTCGA
>DATNEH010000223.1:0-14853 GCA_035553015.1 Caulobacteraceae bacterium
CGCGATGCGCGGGCGCCAGCCGCCTGGCTCAGCGACGGCAAGCGACGCGCCTGCGATGCGCCGGAGCGCACGCCGGCGCCGTGGGACGAGGCGTTCAGCCGCACCTACGAGCCCGTGCCGAAGCTGGTGGTGCTGGGCGGCGATCCCACCGCGCTGGCGATCGCCTGGCTCGGCGCGCAGTCGGGCTTCGAGACCACGCTGGTGCGGCCGAAAGGCCCCGAGTCGCCGCCACCGTTCGAGGTGGGCTACCTGCGCGACGAGCCGGAAGAGGCGCTGGCCGCCGTCGGCCTCGACCGCTGGACGGCGGTGGCGGTCGCCACCCACGAGGCGGAAGCCGACCACGCGGCGCTGACCGTGGCGCTGCCGTCGCCGGCCTTCTACGTCGGCGCGCTGGGCGCACGGCGGCGCGCCGGCGACCGGCTGGCCTGGCTGCAGGCGGCCGGCGTCGCGGATCGCGACATCCAGCGCCTGCGCACCCCGATCGGGCTCGACATCGGCGGCAAAGCGCCCTGGGAGGTGGCGATCTCGGTGCTCGCCGAGATCACCGCGGTGCGCTACGCGCGGCCCAGCACCAGCGCCTCGATGAGCGCGCCTTCGGCCAGCACCGGCGCGCCGCCCGGCCGTCGCACCAGCGCATCGGCGCTGGCGAACACCGAGACCAGCGACGAGTCCTGATCGGCGAACGCCTCGGCGAGGACGAAGCCGTCCGCGCCGGAGGTCAGCCTGGCGCGCATCCAGTGCTCACGTGGGCCATTCGCCGCGAACGCGCGGCCCGCCTTCGCCAGCACCATCGGCAGCGCCGGGTCCGCGCCCTGCATGGCGAGCAGCAGCGGCTTCAGGAACAGCTCCGCGCAGACCAGCGCCGAGGCCGGATTGCCGGGCAGGCCGAGCACGCGCCGCCCGTCCGCCAGCTTGCCGAACCACGTCGGCTTGCCCGGCCGCAGGTTGACGCTCTCGACCGCCAGCTCGAGACCGAGCTCGCGTAGCGCCGGCTTGACCAGGTCGTAGTCACCGACCGAGGCGCCGCCGACGGTGACCAGCAGGTCGCACGGCTCCTCGCGCACCGCGGCCACGGTGGCCGCAACGTCGTCGCCGACCGGCCGCAGGCGTCTGGCGGAGGCGCCCCATTCGCGCGCCAGCTCCACCAGCGCGGCCGTGCCCGCGTCGAAGATCTGATAGGGGCCGGGCGTCTGGCCAGGGTCGATGATCTCTTCGCCAGTCGAGAGGAAGCTGACTCGCGGACGCCTGGCCACGCTCAGTTCGCCGCGCCCGCCGGCCGCGGCCAGCGACAGCCGCCAGGGGTCGAGCCGCATGCCGCGCCGGAGCAGCCGCTCGGCCCTGCGGAAATCGCACCCGGCCGGGCGGATGTTCTCGCCGGCCTCCGCCGCCGGGACCTCGACCACGTCGCCGTCGCGCCTGGCGTCTTCCTGGATCACCATCGTGTCGGCGCCGGGCGGCACTGCCGCGCCGGTGAAGATGCGCACCGCCTGGCCGCGCTCGAGCCGCGCCTCGTAGGGCGCGCCGGCGGCGCTCTCGCCGACAATCGTCAGGCGCCCCGGCGCGTCGGCGGCGATCAGCGCCCAGCCGTCCATCGCCGAGGCCGGATAGGGCGGCTGGTCGCGGATCGCGTGGATGTCCTCGGCGAGCGTGCGGCCGGCCGCGTCGGCCAGCGCCACGGTCTCCGCCGGCAGCGCCTGGGCCCAGCCCAGCATCCGCGCCCGCGCCTCCTCGACCGAGGGCAGCGGCATCAGCGCCGCCACGCGCCGGAGGCGCCGCCGGTCTTCTCCAGGAGCCGCACCGCGTCGATGGTCATGCCGCGCTCGACCGCCTTCAGCATGTCGTAGAGCGTCAGGCAGGCGACCGAGACGGCGGTCAGCGCCTCCATCTCGACGCCGGTCGGGCCGGTGGTGGCGACGCGGGCGATGACCTCCAGGCCGTCGTCGGCCGCCTCGACCCTCACCTCGGCCTTCGACAGCGACAGGGGATGGCAGAGCGGGATCAGGTCGCTGGTCTTCTTGGCGGCCATGATGCCGGCCAGCTCGGCGGCGGCGATCACGTCGCCCTTCTTGGCGCCGCCGGAGAGCGCCAGGTCGCGCGTCGCCGGGCTCATCCGCACCCGGCCGGCGGCGACCGCCTCGCGCGCCGTGTCCGGCTTGCCGGAGACGTCGACCATCCGCGCGCGGCCTTCCGCATCGATGTGGGTGAGGCCGCTCATGTCTCCAGCAACCGCGGCATCAGCTCGACCATGTTGCAGGGCTTGTGGCGGCTATCGAGCTGCGGGGCGATCACCTTGTCCCAGCCGTCGCGCACCGCGCCGTTCGAGCCCGGCATGCAGAAGATGAAGACGCCGTCGATCAGGCCGGCCAGCGCGCGCGACTGCAGGGTCGAGAGCCCCACTGTCTGGTAGCTGACAAGGTGGAAGATCACCGAGAAGCCCTCGATCCGCTTGTCGAGCAGCGGCTCGATCGCCTCGGGCGTCACGTCGCGGCCGGTTATGCCGGTGCCTCCGGTGGTGAGGATCACGTCGATCGCACCCGATTGGGTCCAGGCCTTCACCTTGGCGCGGATCTCGCCGACGTCGTCGCGAACGATGTCCTTTTCGGCCAGCTCGTGGCCCGCGCCGGTCAGTCGCTCGACCAGAATGTGGCCGGAGGTGTCGCTCTCCTCGTCGCGGGTGTCGGAGATGGTCAGCACGGCGATCCGCACCGGCGTCAGCGTCGCCGCCGTATCCAGCTTACCGCCGGGCTCGAGGAGGGTGGTCATGCGGGCGTCCTTTGAGTTCTGCGCCCGGGTTTAGTCCCAGCGGGCGATGTCGTCCAAGTCCCGCGCGGTCGGCTCGACCCAGCGCGCGCCGGCCGGGCCGTGCTCCTTCTTCCAGAACGGCGCGCGGGACTTCAGGTAGTCCATCAGGCAGTCGCAGGCCTCGAACGCCTCGCGCCGGTGCGACGCGGCGGTCGCCACCATGACGATCGGCTCGCCGGGGGCGATCGCCCCATGCCGGTGGATGACGAGCGCGTCGTGCAGCGAAAAGCGCGCCATCGCCGCCTCGACCATCTTGCCGATCTCGGCCTCGGTGAAGCCGGGATAGGCCTCGAGCTCCAGCGCGGTCGCGGCGCCGCCTTCGCCGCGGGCGATGCCGACGAAGCTCGCCACCGCGCCGCTCTCGGTGCGCCCGGCGCAGAACCGGGTCAGCTCCGCGCCCGGATCGAACGTCTCTGTGGTGAGCCGGATCACCCGCCGCTCATCGGCGGCAGGAAGGCGACCTCGGCGCTGGCCGCCAGCGCGACGTCGCCGCGCACGATCGCCCGGTTCACGGCCGCTTGCACGCCGGGCCCGTTCAGCGCTTCGCCGAGCGCCGCATCGAGGCCGGCGATCAGCGCCTTCAGTGCGGAGAGGCTGGCCGGCGCGGGTTCGAAGCTGCGCTCGCGCCAGCCGGCAAGGTCGCCGAGACGTCCGAACAGCAGCACGCGCATCGCTCAGCCGCCCGTGGTCGACATGTGCCGCGCGACGGCGGGCGCCGAACCACGCCCGATATGGAAGTCGTGGCCCTTCGGCTTGGCGTCCACGGCCGCGCGGATCGCCTCGATCAGCGCTGCATCGTCGGCGCCGGCGCGGATCACCGCGCGCAGGTCGGAGGCGTCCTCGCGGCCGAGGCAGGTGTGCAGCGTGCCGGTGCAGGTCAGCCGCACGCGGTTGCAGGCCTCGCAGAAATTGTGGCTGAGAGGGGTGATGAAGCCGAGCCGCCCGCCGGTCTCGGCCACCTCGACGTAGCGCGCCGGCCCGCCCGTCGAGAGCGGGATGTCGCGGAGCGTCCAGTAGCCCGCCAGTTCGCGCCGCACCGCCTCCAGCGACAGGTACTGGTCGGACCGGTCGGCGTCGACCTCGCCCATCGGCATGGTCTCGATCAGCGTCAGCGCCATGCCTAGCCCATGCGCCCACTGGATCAGCGCCGGGATCTCGGCGGCGTTGTCGTGGGCGAGCGCCACGGTGTTGACCTTCACGGCGAGGCCGGCGGCCTGCGCCGCCTCGATCCCGGCCAGCACCTTGCCGAGGTCGCCGCCGCGGGTGAGGCGCGCGAAGAGGTCGGGCTTCAGCGTGTCCAGCGAAACGTTGATCCGCCGCACGCCGTGGTCCGCGAGCTGCCTTGCGAACTCGGCGAGCCGGGTGCCGTTGGTGGTCAGGGTCAGCTCGTCGAGGGCGCCGCTCTTCAGGTGCCGCGACAGCCGCTCGATCAGCGTCGTCAGCCCCTTGCGGTGCAGCGGCTCGCCGCCGGTGAGCCGCAGCTTGCGCGCGCCGAGGGCGACGAACGCCGAAGCAATCCTGTCGAGCTCTTCCAGCGTCAGCACCTCGGCCTTTGGCAGGAACTGCATGTGCTCGGACATGCAGTAGACGCAGCGCAAGTCGCAGCGGTCGGTGACCGAGACGCGCAGGTAGGACACGGTGCGGCCGAACGCGTCCACCAGCGGCGCGGGTAACCCCGGCCGTTCGCTCTGCCGCTCTTGCGGCGGGGCGGTGTCGTAAGGCGTCATGACGCGGCTAACATAGAAAGGATGGGCGCGTGGCGCGAGAGGGCATGTTGGACGCACTCGAAGCGATTGTACTGGCCGGCGGTTCCGGCTCCCGCTTCGGCGGCGGCAAGCTCACCCACGCCTGGCGCGGCGGCGCACTGATCGACGGGGCGCTGGCCGCCGCCTTCGCCGCGCCGGCGCGCAGCGTGACGGTGGTGACCGGGGCCGACGCGAAGGTGGCGACCGCGGCGCGTGCCTACGCCGCGCGCAGCGGACAGCTGAAACGCCTGCGGATCATCCACTGCGCGGACCACGCCGAGGGCATGGGCGCGACGCTGCGCGCCGGGATCGCCAGCCTGCCCACCGATGCGGACGCCGCGTTCGTCTTCCTCGGAGACATGCCGACCGTCCCGCCCGCCATCCCGCCTGCCCTCGCCGCAGCGCTCGACGCCGGCGCCCCCGCCGCCGCCCCACGTTTCGACGGCCGGCGCGGCCACCCGGTGCTGTTCAGCGCCGCGCTGTTCCCACAGCTGCGCGCCCTCACCGGCGATCAAGGCGCCCGCGACGTGCTTCGCGCACTGGGTCCACGGCTCGCATTGGTGGAGACAGATGATCCGGGCGTGCTGGTCGACATCGACTCACCCGACGATCTCGACGGCGTGGCCGGTCGGTAGTATATATTCCTACCATGAGCGAGATCGAGAAGGTGTCGGTCGCCCTGACCGCCGAGTTGGCTGAGAAGGTTCGAGCCGCAGTGCGCAGCGGTGACTACGCCACCTCAAGCGAGGTCGTGCGGGACGCCTTGCGCGACTGGTCCGAGCGCCGCGACGAGCGCGACAGGCTGCGGCGGTTGGTCGACGAGGGCATCGCCAGCGGCGTCGCCCCGCGGCGTCGGACCGCCGCCGAAATCAACGCCGACGGCCGTCGCCGCCTCACCGAGCTCCAACGCAAGCAATGAGCCTGCCGGTCCGGCGGACGAATCGCGCCGAAACCGACCTCGACGAGATTTGGCTCCGGATCGCCCAGGACAACATCGCCGCCGCTGAGGAATTCGCCGAGCGGGTCGAGGCGGCTGAGAACCGCCTGGGTCGATTCCCGGAAATCGGTCAGGCCAGGCCTGACCTTGCCGACGACGTTCGACACTGGCCTCTGCCGCCGTATCTGATCCTGTATCGCGTCGAGCAGGACTGCGTCCTAGTTGTCCGAATCGTTCACGGCGCGCGTGACTTGCCGAGGCTGTTTCGCGCCTAGGCCTGCTTCACGAACGGCTGCGTCGAGGTCGGTTTGCCGGTCAGTGTCAGCAGCGCGTTGGCGACCGCCGGGCCGATCACGGGCGTGCCGGGTTCGCCGACGCCGGAGGGCGGCCGCGTCGACGGGACGAGGTAGGTCTCCACGAGCGGGGCCTCGTCCATGCGCAGCACGCGGTAGCCGTCGAAGTTCTTCTGCTGGACGACGCCGTCCTTCAGCTCGATCGCGCCGTAGAGCGCCGCGGCGAGGCCGAGGCAGGTGCCGCCTTCCATCTGCGCGGCGATCTGGTCCGGCGCGATCGGGATCCCGCAGTCGACGGCGGTGACCACGCGGCCGACGCGCGGCGTCCCGTTCACCAGCTTCACGTCGGCGATCTGCGCGACCACGGTGCCGAAGCTCTCGTGAACGGCGACGCCCTGCACATAGCCGTCCGCCGGCTTGCCCCAGGGCGCCTTCTCTGCGGCCAGGTTCAGCACCGCGAGATGCCGCGTCGCCGCCGGGCCGGCCTTGGCGTAGATCGCGCGGCGGTAGTCGACCGGGTCCTTGCCGGCTTTGCGGGCCAGCTGGTCGATCGTGTGCTCCATGACGAAGGCGTTGTGGGTCGCGCCCACCGAGCGCCACCAGAGCACCGGCACGCCGACGTCGATCATCGCCACCTGCGCATCCAGCACCGGCGCCGCGGCATAGTAGGGCGAGCCCTTCGCGCCCTCGACCGTGGTGTCGTCGAAGCTCATCGGCATCGGCGAGCCCTTCAGGATCGACTGCGTCACGATCCGATGGCGCCAGGCCGCCGGCAGGCCGTCCGGCCCCAGCGAGATGCGCAGCGCGTGGTGAGTCAGCGGCCGGTAGTAGCCGGCGGTCATGTCGTCCTCGCGGGTCCAGACCAGCTTCACCGGCCGGCCGCCGCCGACGTGCTTGGCGATCTGCGCGCACTCGCTCACGAAGTCGGACTTGAAGTTGGTGCGCCGCCCGAACGAGCCGCCAGCGAACAGCGTCTCGACCTCCACCGAGCCCGGCAGCGCGCCGATCACCAGGGCGGTGTTCAGCTGGTCGAGGGTTGGCGTCTGCGAGCCGAGCGTCAGCTTCTTCTTGCCGTGCCCGATCTCGGCGACGCAGTTCATCGGCTCCATCGCCGCGTGGGCGAGGTAGGGGAAGTCGTAGGTCGCGACGAGATCGCCGGCCTGCTCGGCGAACGGGCCGCCGCGCGTCGCGAAGCTCTGCCACTTCGCGCCTTCGGTCGTCTTCTGGCCGGCGGCGATGGCCTGGTAGCGCGCCATCAGCTCGTCCGTGCTTACCTTCTCGGCGCGCGCGTCGTCCCACTGCACCTGCACCGCGTCGCGCCCCTGCCGCGCGGCGAACGTGTTCTGCGCCACGACGGCGATGCCGGTCGGGATCTGGAAGACGTCGACGACGCCCGGGACCTCTCTGGCTGCGCTGGCGTCGAAGCTCCTCACCTTGCCGCCGAACCGCGGGCTATGGGCGACCATCGCGGTCAGCATGTTCGGCAGGTGGACGTCCTGGGTGTAGCGCGCCGTGCCAGTGGACTTGGCGACGGAGTCCTTGCGCCGCACCCGGTCCGTGCCGATCAGCGTGAAGTCCTTGGGGTCCTTCAGCGTCGGCGCCTGCGGCGGCGTCACCTTGGCGGCGGCCGGCAACAGCTCGGCGAACGAGGCGCTCTTGCCGCTTTTGGCGTGGCTGATCACGCTGTTCTTGACGCTGAGCTCGGCGGCCGGCGCACCGAACTTCGCGGCCGCCGCCGTTACCAGCATCGCCCGCGCCGCCGCGCCCGCGGTGCGCAGCTGGTCCCACGAGTTGGAGATCGCGGACGAGCCGCCGGTGCCCTGCACGCCCATCTGCTTGTTGGCGTAGACCTTGGCGTTGGCGGGGGCCTGGGCGATGCGCACCCGGTCCCAGTCCGCGTCCAGCTCCTCGGCGACCATCGCCGCCAGGCCCGCGTGCGTGCCCTGGCCGACCTCGACGTGCTTGGAAACCACGGTGACCCAGCCGTCCGGCTCGATGCGGATGAACGGGCCGAACGCGCCGAAATCCATCTTCGGCGTGCCGAGACCCAGGATATCGGCCGGCGAGCAGCCGACCAGCAGCGCGCCGCCGGCGCTGGCCGCGCCGACCAGCAGCGCGCGGCGGGTGGGGGAGAAGTCCTTGACCGGAGCATTCATACGGGCGGGCTCCCTCAGGCGGTCACGCCGGCGGCGTCCTTGATCGCCGCGCGGATGCGTTGATAGGTGCCGCAGCGGCAGATGTTGCCGCGCATGGCGAGATCGATGTCGGCGTCGGTCGGCTTGGGGGTCTTGGCCAGGAGCGCCGCGGCGCTCATCAGCTGCCCGGACTGGCAGTAGCCGCACTGCGGCACGTCCAGCTTCACCCACGACGCCTGCAGCGGGTGATTGCCGCCGAGGCTTTCGATCGTGGTGATCTTCACGGCGGCGCCGATCGAGCCGATCGGGGCCTGGCACGAGCGCATCGGCTGGCCGTCGAAATGCACGGTGCAGGCCCCGCACTGGGCGATGCCGCAGCCGTACTTGGTTCCGGTCATGCCGAGCTCGTCGCGCAGCACCCAGAGCAGGGGCGTCTCCGGCGGCGACTGGGCGACGACGTCCTTGCCGTTGATGTTGAGCGTGGTCGCCATCGGCCTCTCCCTCACGATCCTAACAATGTTAAGCTGCTTCACGCGGGTCGGGAAGTCGGGCGGGGAAACGGGGGGACGGGAGATGATCGGGATCGCGATCCTGGCCGCGGCGAGCGTGGCCTCGGCGCCGCCGGCGCCCAAGCTTTCGTGCCCCGGCGAGAACACGCTCGAGATCAACGACTGCCAGGCCGTCAGGCTGGCGGCGGCCGAAGGCGAGTTGGAGCGCTATCTCGCCGCGGCCCGCCGGCGGCTGAAGGCCGATGCGGAGGGCGACGCCGGCGTGGCGAAGGCGCTCGCGGGGTTCGACCGGATCCAGGCTGCCTGGCGGGCCTATCGCGACGCCGAGTGCGACGCCCTCTACGACTACTGGAGCTCCGGCACGATCCGCACGTCGATCGAGCTGACCTGCAAGATCGATCTCACGCGCGAGCGCACCCACGCCGTCTGGAGCGACTGGCTGACCTATATGGACTCGACGCCGCCGATCCTGCCCGAGCCGAAGGTCGAGTCCGGCGCGCCGTTCGCGAATTGAGGCGCGCCCCGCATCGCGGTATCGCTCGGCGGCCGAGCACAGCCGCTGGAGGTCTCCCGATGCGCATCGCGCTTGCTCTTTTCATCGCCCTCGCTGCGACGCCGGCGCTGGCGGCGACCGGACAGGATCTGTTCAACGACAAATGCGCCGAGTGCCACACGGTCGACGGCACGAGCCTCACCGCGCCGACCCTGAAGGGCGTCTTCGGGCGCAAGATCGCCAGCCTGCCGGACTACCAGTACAGCCCCGCCCTGAAGGCCAAGCAGGGCGGCATCTGGACGGCCGCGACGCTCGACACCTACCTCTTCAACCCGCGCGGGTTCGCGCCGGGGACGGAGATGTTCGTCGGCGCGCCCGACCCGAAAGAGCGCGGCGCGATCATCGCCTACCTGAAGACGGTGAAGTGACTTGGAGGCCTTCCCCGCCTTCTTCCCGCTGAAGGGCGCCCGCGTGGTGATCGCCGGCGAGGGCGAGGGGGCCGAGGCGAAGGCGCGGCTGCTGGCCGGCTCGCCGGCGCATATCGAGCGGGCGCGGGGCGATGCGGCGCTGGCGGAAGCCGCCTACCGGGGCGTCGCGCTCGCCTTCATCGCCAGCCCGGATGCCGACTTTTGCGAAGCCGCGGCCAGCGCGGCGAAGCTTGCCGGAGCCGCCGTCAACGTGGTCGACCATCCCGAGCTCTGCGACTTCCACACCCCGGCGATCATCGACCGCGGCCAGGTGGTGGCGGCGATCGGCACCGGCGGCGCCGCGCCGATCGTCGCGGCGCTGCTGCGCGCCGAGCTGGAGGCGAAGATCCCGGCCGGGCTCGGGCGCCTGGCGGCGTTGTTCGGCCAGCTGCGGCCCGAGATCGTCGCGGCGTTCCCCGATCTCTCGCACCGCCGCGCCTTCCTGCGCGCGCTGCTGAGCGGCCCTGCCGCCGAGGCGGCCGATGCGGGCGATGTCGACAAGGCGAGGGGGCTGATCCGCGCCGAGCTGGCGCATGGCGTGGCTGCGCTCGGCGCGATCTGGCTGATCGCCGCGCCGCCCAGCCGCGACGAGCTTTCGCTGCGCGCCGCCCGGGCGCTCGCCGAGGCCGACACGCTGGTGCTTGGCGACGGCGTCGCCGCGGACCTTGCGGTGCTGGCGCGGCGGGACGCCCCGCAGCGCGCGCTGGCTGACGCGGGCCCGGACTTTTTGGCGAGCGAGGCAGGCGAGGGCCGGCAGACCGCCGTGCTCGCCGGCGCGGGCGCGCTCGTCCCGCTCGCCCAAGGGCTGGCCCGGCTCGGCGTCGCCTACCGCCGTCTCGATCCGGCGCCGGCCGTGGCGTGATCGGTCCGGACGACGTCACCGCGATCCTGCTGTCGCTGCGCGTGGCGGCGGTCGCCGTCGCGGCCGGGCTGCCGTTCGCCGTGCTCGCCGCCTACGCGCTCTCGCGGGGGCGCCTGGCCGGCCGGGTGGCGCTGGAAACGCTGGTGACGCTGCCGTTGGTGCTGCCGCCGGTGGCGACCGGCTACATCCTCTTGGTGCTGTTCGGCCGCGCGGGCCCGATCGGTTCGCTGCTGGCGCACGCCGGCATCGTGCTCTCGTTCCGCTGGACCGGCGCGGCGCTGGCGGCGGCGGTGATGAGCTTCCCCTTGATGGTGCGGCCGATGCGGCTCGCCATGGAGGCGATCGAGCCGGAGGTCGACGAGGCGGCGCTGACGCTGGGCGCGCCGGCGCTGCTGCGCTTCTTCCGCCTGACCCTGCCGCTCGCCGCGCCGGGCCTCGCCGCCGGCGTGGTGCTGGGCTTCGCCCGTGCGCTCGGCGAGTTCGGCGCCACCATCACCTTCGTCGGCGCGATCCCCGGCGAGACGCTCACGTTGCCCACCGCCATCTACCAGGCCACCCAGTCACCCGGCGGCGAGCGCGAGGCGTTGATGCTCTGCCTGGTCGCCGCCAGCCTCTCGGTCGCCGCCGTGCTGGTCTCCGAGCTGGTCAGCCGCGCCATCGTCCGCCGCACGCGGCCGAGCGGCTAGCCTGCCGGCATGGCTGCGCGGGCTCACGCGTCCAGGGAGCGGCCGCGGGTCTCGGGAAGGAAGAGGAAGCAGCAGATCACCGAAATCGCCGTGAAGATCGCCGGGTACCAGAGGCCGGCGTAGACGTCGCCGGTCGCCACCACGATCGAGAACGAGACCACCGGCTGGAAGCCGCCGATCCAGCCGGTGCCGAGATGGTAGGGCAAGGAGAGCGCGGTGTAGCGCACCTTGGCCGGGAAGAGCTCGGTCAGCGCCGCCGCCATCGGACCGTAGAGCGCGGTCGCGGCGATGGTGAACACCGCCAGCACCGCCAGGATCAGGCCCGCGTTGCGCTGCGCCGGGTCCGACCTGGTCGGATAGCCGGCCTTGGCGAGCGCGGCGGCGATGGCGTGGGTGGTCTTGTCGGTCGCCGCCTTCAGCTGCGGGCCGGAGAGCGCGCGCGCATCGATCGAGGGGACCGCAACGCCGCCCACCTTCACGACGGCTGTCTGGCCCGCCGGCGCGGCGACGGTCGTGTACCGAACGCCCGCGCCCGCCAGCGCGGCCTTGGCGATGTCGCAGCTGGAGCTCACCTTGGCCTTGCCGGTGAGGTCGAACTGCGAGCCGCAGTCGGCGGGATCGGCGACCACCACCACCGGCGTGGCGCGTGACGCCGCCACCAGCGCCGGATTGGCGCCCTGGCTCAGCAACATGAAGCCGGGAAACAGCGCGACCAGCCCCAGCGTCATGCCGGCCAGCATCACCGGCTTGCGGCCGACCTTGTCGGAGAGCCAGCCGAAGTAAACGTAGAGCGGCGCGGACAGCACCGCCGCCAGCAGGATCATCAGGTTGGCGAAATCGGCGTCGACCTTCAGGAAGGTCTGCATGAACACCGCCGAATAGAAGAACACCGTGTACCAGTAGGCGCCCTGCGCGCTCATCAGGCCGAAGAAGGCGATCAGCACCAGTTTCAGGTTCGGCCAGTTACCGAACGCCTCGGCGTAGGGCGCCTGGCTGGCCTCGCCGGCGTCCTTCAGGCGCTGGAACGCCGGGCTCTCGCCGAGCCGCGTGCGCATCCAGATCGAGATCGCCACCAGCCCGACCGAGACGAAGAACGGGATCCGCCAGCCGCCGGTCCAGTCGGGGGCGCCGAACGCCGCCTCGCCCATCGACTTGCGGGTGACGAAGATCACCGCCAGCGCCGCGGTGAGCCCGAAGGCGGCCGAGGTCTGCACCCAGCCGGTCGACCAGCCGCGCTTGTCCGCCGCCGCGTGCTCGGCGACGTAGATCGCCGCGCCGCCGTATTGGCCGCCGAGCGCCGTGCCCTGCAGGATGCGCAGCAGGATCAGCAGGATCGGCGCTGCGAGGCCGATCTGCTGGTAGCTGGGCAGGAGGCCGATCGCGAAGGTCGCCCCGCCCATCATCGAGACGCAGATCAGGAACGCCGCCTTGCGGCCCAGGACGTCGCCGACCCGCCCGAAGATCAGCGCCCCCAGCGGCCGGAACGCGAAGCCGACGCCGAACAGCGCCAGCGCCGCGATCTGCCCGGCGATCGGCGACAGCTGCGCGAAGAAGGTCTTGGCGATGATCGCCTGCAGGCTGCCGAAGATGAAGAAGTCGTACCACTCGAACGCGGTGCCCGCCGCGGAGGCGGCCACCACGGTGCGCATGGGCGTCGTCTTGGCGGCCACGCTTGCGGGCGCGGCGTCGGCAGTCGTCTCGGCCATTAAGTTCCCCTGACTCGGTCGGACCCTACACGGCCGGTCCGGGACGGGCGAGGGCGGCGGAGCGTCGCTATTTCGTCCCTCCCCTTCATGGGGAGGGCTGACCGCGAAGCGGTCGGGTGGGGATGTCAGGGGCCGTCCGCCAACCGTCGGGCTATCGTTGACGCATCAGACATCCCCACCCGTCCGTCGCTGCGCGCCGGACACCCTCCCCATGAAGGGGAGGGATGTCAGAACGCGTTCTCGCCGGTGATGGCGCGGCCCAGGATCAGCGCGTGGACGTCGTGGGCGCCCTCGTAGGTGTTGACGGTCTCCAGATTCGCGGCGTGGCGCATCACGTGGTACTCGCCCGAGATGCCGTTGCCGCCGTGCATGTCGCGCGCCTCTCTGGCGATGGCGAGCGCCTTGCCGCAGTTGTTGCGCTTCATCAGGCTGATCGCCTCCGGAACCCACGCGCCCTGGTCGATCAGCCGGCCCAGCGCCAGCGCGCCCTCGTAGCCGAGCGCGATCTCGGTCTGCATGTCGGCCAGCTTCTTCTGCACCAGCTGGCGCGCCGCCAGCGGCTTGCCGAACACCTTGCGGTCGGCCACGTAACTGCGCGCTGCGTGGAAGCAGAACTCCGCCGCGCCGATCGCGCCCCACGCGATGCCGTAGCGCGCCTTGTTCAGGCAGGAGAACGGCCCGCGCAGCCCCTGCACGTTGGGCAGCATGGCGCCCTCGGGCACGAACACGTCGGCGAGCGCGATCTCGCCGGTGACCGAGGCGCGCAGCGAGAGCTTGTTCTCGATACGCGGCGTCTCGAAGCCCTTCGCGCCGCGCTCCACCAGGAAGCCGCGGATGATCCCGTCGAGCTTGGCCCAGACCAGCGCCACGTCGGCGAGCGGCGCATTGGTGATCCACATCTTGGATCCGTTGATCACGTACCCGCCGTCCGTGGGCCTGGCGACGGTGCGCATCGAGCCGGGATCGGAGCCGCCGTCGGCCTCGGTCAGGCCGAAGCAGCCGACGATCTCACCGCGGGCCATGCCGGGCAGCCAGCGCCGCCGCTGCTCCTCCGAGCCGAACTCGTAGATCGGGTACATGACCAGGGACGACTGCACGCTCATCGCCGAGCGGTAGCCGCTATCGATCGCCTCGATCTCGCGGGCGATCAGCCCGTAGGCGACGTTGTTGACGCCCGCCCCGCCGTATTCCTCGGGCAGCGTCGGCCCCAGGAAGCCCAGCGCGCCCATCTCGTTCATGATCTCGCGGTCGAACCGCTCCTGCGCCCACGCGCTGACCACGCGCGGCAGCAGCTTCTCGCGGGCGTAGGCGCGCGCCGCGTCCGCGACCATCCGCTCCTCCTCGGAGAGGCGGGAGGTAAGGTCCAGCGGATCGTCCCACTGAAACGTCTTGCGCGTCTCGCCAGCGTCGAGGGCCATGGGGCTACTCCTTGTCGTGACGGCCTTATGGCCTTGCGCGCCTGGTTGGTGAAGCGCTCTTCCGGTTGGGCTGTGGCTGCGAGGAGATCGCTTTCACCACGACGGACACGAAGGACACCAAGGGCGCGCCTATCGGCGCGCCGCGCTGATCTCTGGCGAGCGCATCCGATTGGCTGGGCGCGCAGCGCCCTTGGTGCTCTTCGTGTCCTTCGTGGTGGATCTATCGCACCTCTGCCTCAGGTCCCCGTGTAGACGCCCTTTCGCTTCTCGGCGAAGGAGGCGATCGATTCCTTGGTGTCGTTCGTCGCCCGCCGGGCGAAGCCGAGGGCGACGCTCTCGTAGCGCAGGGCGTCGTCGAGCTCGGCGTCCTGGTTGCGCTGCAGGACGCGCTTGGCCATGCGGATGGCGAGCGGCGGCCACTGGGCCATTTCCCCACCCATCTTCACCGCCGCATCGATCAGCGCCTCCGGCTCCACGACGCGGTCCAGCAGGCCGATGCGGTAGGCCTCGTCGGCGTCCACCGCGCGGCTGGTCATCACCAGGTCGGCCGCCCGCGAGTAACCCACGATGCGCGGCAGGAAGTAGCTCATGCCGCTGTCCGGCGAGAGGTTGCGCTCGACGAACACGGTCTTGAAGCGCGCGTTGGTCGAGCCGATCCGCACGTCGCAGGCGAGCGCCATGCTCATGCCCGCGCCCGCCGCCACGCCGTTGATGGCGCCGATCAGCGGCTTGTCGAAGTGCGCGAACCGCTTGGCCCAGCGGCCGACCCAGCCGTCCTCGTCGAGCTTGCCGTTCATGCC
>DATNEH010000224.1:0-8688 GCA_035553015.1 Caulobacteraceae bacterium
CTCGGCGGCGTCCTCGATGGTGATCAGGCGCTCCTTGTTGCGGATCGCCGCCGAGAGGGCGTTGAGCAGCGTGGTCTTGCCCGAGCCGGTGCCGCCGGAGATCACCGTCGAGACCCGCGAGCGGATCGCGCCGTAGAGGAACTCGGCCACCGGCGCCGGCATGGCGCCCACGCCGACCAGGCGCTCGAGATTGTAGGGCTTCTTGGAGAACTTGCGGATCGAGACCGCCGCGCCGTCGATGGCGATCGGCGAGATGGCGGCGTTGACGCGGCTGCCGTCGGGCAGGCGCGCATCGACCAGCGGCGAGGATTCGTCGACTCGTCGGCCGACGCCCGCCACGATGCGCTGCACGATGCGCAACAGGTGGTCGTTGTCGCGGAAGCGGACCGGCGCGACCTCCAGCTCGCCGCGCCGCTCGACGTAGATCTGGAACGGGCCGTTGATCAGGATGTCGGCGATCGAGTCGTCCTTCAGCAGCGGCTCGAGCGGGCCTAGGCCCACCATCTCGTCGAACACCGAGGCGCCCAGGTCGTCGAGTTCGGAGGCGTTCAGCGCCAACCGCTCGGTGCGCGCGACGTCGCCGACCAGCCGGCGCACCTGGCGGCGCATCTCCGGCTCGTCGAGCTTGTCGAGTTTGGAGAGGTCGATCTCTTCGATCAGCTTGGAGTGCAGCTTCAGCCGCACGTCCAGCATGTTGTCGTCGTGGATCGGCGCTGGCGCGTCGTCCTTGTCGGGCTCGAAATTGAGGCTGAGCTTGGGCGGCGACGCAGCGGCGGCCGACCCTGCCGCATCCGCCGCCGCCGGCGCGGCCGCGTCGGCCGGATCCGTGACCACCAGCCGCTGCGGCTGAGGCGCCTCGGCGCCGCGCTTGAAGCTGAACCGGGCCATCAGGCGCGCCGCACCTGGCGCGCCGGCGCCGCCGGTTGGGTGAGCCGGTCGACCAGCACGGCGATGTCGCGCACGATCTTCGAGCGCGGCCGGTGGTGGCTGATCGAGCCGCCGAGGTTGACCGACGCCGCCGCGGCCTCCCAGTCGGAGGTGACGCCGCCGTCGGCCTTGCGCTGCAGCGCCTTCTCGGCCTCTGCGAGCGACGGGGCCGGGCCAAAGACGCGGCTGGCCAGCCGGTTCAGGATGATCCGCGGTGGCGTCGAGTCCGGCATCTCCATCTCGATCTCCGAGGCGAGCGCGCGCGCCGACAGCAGCGCCGGCACCGTCAGCTCGGAGACCACCAGCACCTCGTCGGAGCCGGCCAGCACGTCCAGCGTCCAGGCCTGCTGGTGGCGCGGCAGGTCGATGACGATCCAGTCGTAGACCTGGCAGGCGACCTCCAGCATGCGGCAGACCGCGGTCTGGCTGACCCGCGCGAACGCCCTCGGATCGCGCGGCGCGGCCAGGAGGTCGAGCCCGTCGCCGACCTTCATCGCGAACGCCGCCAGCAGCGCCGCGTCGATGCGATCCGGCGAGGCGGACGCCTCGGCCAGCATCATCGCCGGCGTCGCGCCGAGGTAGGCGGCGGCCGAGCCGTCGACGAGGTTGAGGTCGACGAGCGCCACGCGCTTGTCGGCGCCGCGGTGGGTCAGCGCGGTGGCCAGCTCCACGGCGATCGTGGTCGCCCCGCAGCCGCCGACCGAACCGACCACCGACCAGCAGGTCGCGTTCATCGGCGCAGCGTGCGCGATGGGCTCGGCGATCAGCGCCGCGGCCGCCCTCGCCAGATCCTCGGAGGTAAAGGGCGCCTCGATCACGTCGGAGCGCGGCAGCTTCATCAGCGCGCGCACCAGCGAGGCGGGCAGGTGCGCGCCGGCCAGCATCACGGCGGGCGGATTGGCGCGGGCGGCGAGGCCGCCGATCGCGCCGACCAGCTCGGTGGCGTCGACCGACTCGGCGTCGATCAGCACCAGTTCCATGGCCGAGTGCAGCGTGCCGAGGAAGTCGAGCCGGTCGGCCGCCGCGATCTCGAAGCGGGCCTGGCCCATCGCTTCCTGCGCCACCGGCGCGAGGCGCTGGCCGACGACCAGCACATGGCGTCCGTCGAACTTGGCGAGGCTCATGGCTTTCTCGCGGCGAGTTGCTGACGGGCGCCGACGGCCGCCTGCGGGGCGGGCGGCGGGGTGACCGGCAACTGGTTGGCGGGGATCAGGTCGCCGTCCGGATTGGTCGGCGGGGCGCCGCCGAGCGTCTTGCCGTCCAGCATCACGTCGATGCTGGTGGCCTCGGCGGTCTCCTGCAACGGGTTGGGCAGCTGGCGGATGTCGTGCACCGGCGTGGTCAGGTGCGGGGTGACGAGGATCACCAGCTCGGTCTCGTTGCGCTGCCAGTCGGACGAGCGGAACAGGGCGCCCAGGATCGGCAGGTTGGACGCGCCAGGGATCTGGTTCACCGTGCTGGAGTAGTTGCGCTGGAAGAGGCCCGCGATCGCGAAGCTCTCGCCATCGCGCAACTCCACCTGGGTCGTGGCCCTGCGGGTGGTGATCGCCGGCACCTGGAACCCCTGAATCGAGATGCCGTCCTTGGGGTCGAGCTCGCTGACCTCGGGGGCGATCTTCAGCTGGATCTCGCCGTTGCTCTCCACCACCGGCGTGACGTTGAGGCGGACGCCGAACTCCTCGAACTGGATCGTCGTGGCGCCCAGCTGGCCGTTCGGGATCGGCACCGGAAACTTGCCGCCGGCGAGGAAGGTTGCTTCCTCGCCCGACATGGCGATCAGGTTGGGCCGGGCGAGCTCGCGGATCGCGCCTTTCTGCTCCAGCGCCTGGATGTTGGCGTCGATCCGCCAGGCGCCGAACTTGCCGTTGACGCCGAAGGTGGTCTGCGGCGCGCCGGCCGGCAGCCCCGAGCCGGTCGAGAACTGGATGCCGGAGTTCAGCCCTTCGACATCGATGTTGAACCCGAGGTCGCGGATCGCCGAGTGCGCCGCCTCGATGATGCGGACGTCGACCTGCACCTGCTGGGCCTGGGCGATGTTGAGCTCGTTGTCGACGTTCTTCGGCGCATAGCGCTCGGCGATCGCCTGGGCCCGGTGGGCGACCGACGGCGTCGAAACCTCGCCGGAGAGCAGGACGCCGTCGGCGAAGTTGGCGGCGTGGATGTGCTCGCCCGGGAGCGCCGTGTCGAGGTCGGCCTGCAGGCTGTCGACATCGTAGCCGACCCGCACGTCGACCACCTGCGCCAGCCGGTGATGGGTGTCGTAGATCAGGATGTTGGTGACGCCGAGCTGCTTGCCGCGCACGTAGAAGCTGCGGTCGGTGGTCGCCACCAGCGACAGGGTGTCGGGCTGGGCGACGACGATCTCGCTGGCCGGATAGTCGAGCCGGAAGGCGGCCGACTTGTCCTTCGGCACCACGATGGTCTGGCCGGCGCGCGGATCCTGGAAAACCTGCGCGGCGGCGGGCGCGGGCGCGGCGATCGGGCCGAGCGCCATGAGCGCCGAGGCGGTAAGGGCGAGGAGTCTTTTCATTGTTGTTGTGCTCCGCGGGGGGATCGAGACGCGCTCACGCGCCCGCCCCGGACCGGGGGACTTCGACCTGGGTTGCGTTTTCGCCGTTCATGATGGTCACCGACCGCGTACGGATCGAGATCTGTCCGGATCCGGACGGCGCCCGCCCGTGAGCGCCGATGCTCATGAGCTGCAGGTCGCTCGGATACGATCGACCGGCCGCGTGCGGCGCATTCGAGCGTACGTCGCTGACGTCGACGGTCCGCACCGGTGCGATGTCGGCCTGGCCGACGCGCCGCAGCGCCAGCGACATGATGCCGATCTGCCCGGCGACCGAGAGCCTCTGAGCGTCAAGCACCGAGACTTCGAGCGTGGCGGTGTGGGCGACCGCTGACTGGGTCGAGGTGGGATCGACGTTGAGGTCCATGCCCAGCACCTTGACGTTCTGCAGCACCACGTCGGCGCGCTCGAGCTTGCAGTCGCTGCAGACGTCGCGGACCGCCTTCGGCATCGGCGGCTGGCGCGTGACGATCACGTCGACCCGGTCGCCCGGCAGGATATGACCGCCGACCCCTGAGGTGTCGTTGACCGGAATCGTGTAGGCGCGCATGCCCTCGGCGATGCCGGCCGACACGATGGAGCGGGCGCCGCCGCCGCTGAGCTTGCTGGGCAGCACCGGCTCGCGCGCCGCGATCGGCGTCAGCGCGATCGGCACGCCGCCCTGCATCTTGATCATCTGGCTGGGATCGGAGAACGCGCCGGGCGGGGCGTCGCCCGCGGGCAGGCGCTCGACGATCAGGTGGCTCGGGTCGACCTTGCCGCCATAGGGGATCGAGGCGCTCGCGACCACCACCGGCACGGTCGGCCCCTCGGCGACCGGCTTGGCCTGCGGACCATGCGCAGCCGATTGCGGCAGCCAGACGCGCGCCACGATCAGCGCGCCGACGCCGAGCACCGCGGACGCACCAAGACTAATCACGGTGCCAGTACGCATAGGGCCCCCCACCAGTATCGCCACGCGACCCCACGTGACGCCATGAAATCTCCACAGTGCGGATTGCTTTGTCGTTAAGGATCAAAGTGAACCCGCGTTTACTGCTTAGAGACTTCTATTCATTGGCCCTGATCGCGATGAATCCACGGTTACCGTGCCCCGCCGGCGCCACATTCCCGCGCCGATCTCGACCTGATCGCTGTGCCAATCTCTGGGCGCCACTGCCTATCGGCCTTGACGAATGCGCGCCCAGGCAACATTGAGGTCGCCATAATTCGCTCAATTTGAAGCGCCCGCCGGCGTAGGTGAACGGCGGTCACGTCCCGGCAGAGGGCGGCGCGGGAGGACGATGGATGTCGGAAACTTTGCAGTCGAACATTTTGCAGCGCCAGGCCGAGGCGGCCGCCCGCGGCATGAGCCACAGCCTGTGGGCGAAGCTGAAGGGCGACCAGGTCGCGATCCACGACCCGCTGCAGTCCAAGACGTTCCGCCAGATCAACGAGGCCGCCAACCAAATCGTGCGGCTGCTGCGCGAGCGCGGCCTGAAGGAGGGCGACGCGGTCGCCCTGCTCTGCTCCAACCGCGCCGAGTTCGTCGAGGTGCTGGCGGCCTGCCGCCGGGGCGGTTACCGCCTGACGCCGGTCAACTGGCACCTCAGCGTCGACGAGGCCGAGTACATCATCAACGACTGCGACGCGAAGGCGCTGTTCGCCGAGACGCGCTACGCGGCCGCGACGCAGTCGAAGGCGCCGCAGGTGACCCTGAAGGTCTCCATCGGCGAGGACGCCGAGGGCTTCGAGCCCTACGCCGAGCTGCTGAGCGGGTTCGACGGGTCGGACATCGCCGATCCCACGCTGGGCTCGCAGATGCTCTACACTTCCGGCACCACCGGCCGGCCGAAGGGCGTCTTCCGGCGCAACGCCGCCGGCGTGATGATGGCCAACGTCGCCGAGCCGAACGACGTGCAGCTCTGCGCCGGCCCCGCCTATCACGCCGCCCCGCTGGCGTTCGACGTCGGCGCCTCGATGGCGATGGGCATCCCGCTGGTGTTCATCGACCGCTGGGACTCGGAGGGCGTGCTGAAGACCATCGAGAAGTACAGGGTGACGCGCGCGCACCTGGTGCCGATCATGTTCCAGCGGCTGCTCAACCTGCCGGAGGACGTGCGCAGGAAGTACGACGTCTCGTCGCTGCGCTACATCATCCACGGCGCGGCGCCCTGCCCGCCCGAGGTGAAGCGCGCGATGATCGACTGGGTGGGCCCGATCATCAACGAGTACTACGCCGGCTCCGAGGGCGGCGCGGGTTTCGTGGTCTCGTCGGAAGAGTGGCTGACCAAGCCCGGCACGGTCGGCAAGCTGCCCGACCCCGCCGCGCTGAAGATCCTCGACGACGACGGCAATGTCGTGGAGCAAGGGCAGTCCGGCACGCTCTACTTCCGCGTCTCGCCGATCGCGCCGTTCGAATACTACAAGGACCCGGCGAAGACCGCCGCCGCGCACCGCGGCGACTACTTCACGCTGGGCGACGTCGGCTACCTCGACGAGGACGGCTACCTGTTCCTGACCGGGCGCACGGCCGAGTGCATCATCTCCGGCGGCGTCAACATCTACCCGCAGGAGATCGACAACGAGCTGATCAAGCACCCGGCGGTGGAAGACAGCTGCACGATCGGCGTGCCGAACGACGAGTGGGGCGAGGAGGTGAAGTCGGTCGTCACCCTCAACCCGGGCTACGTGGGCTCCGACGACCTGGCGACGGACATCATCAAATTCGCGCGCGGGCGCCTGGCCGGCTTCAAGGTCCCGCGCTCGGTCGAGTTCGTCGACGAGCTGCCGCGCAGCCCGGCCGGCAAGATCCAGCGCAAAAAGGTCCGCGAACCCTACTGGGCCGGCAGGGCGCGGCAGATCTAGGGCAGCGCAGCGACCGAACCCCTTCCCCTCGATGGGGAAGGCGCAGGTGGACGCTCGACGTCGAGGAGCGAGTGCGTTCGGAGCCGGCGCCGGCTTGCGCCCTTCGCCGGCCGCCGCGGCTCCGCCCTACCCCCTACCCCCGCCCCATCGAGGGGCGGGGATATTGCTGCTCGGCGGGGCCGCTACGCCGCTTCCAGCACCTTGGCGCGGCTGGGGGAGCGGGAGCCGCGGGCGCGGCCGGGGAGGTCGTAGCGGTCGAGGTCCATGACCTTGGCCCACGCCGCAGCGAAGTCCTTGGCGAACTTCTCCTTGGCGTCGGCCGAGCCGTACACCTCGGCGATCGCGCGCAGCTCCGAGTGCGAGCCGAAGATCAGGTCGACCCGCGTGCCCATCCACTTCGGCTGCTTGGTCTTGCGGTCGACGCCCTCGTAAAGCCCGCCCGCGGCCGGCCTCCACTCCGTCGCCATGTCGAGGAGGTTGACGAAGAAGTCATTGGTCAGCGTCCCGGGCCTGTCGGTGAAGACGCCGTTCTTCTCGCCGCCGACGTTGGCGCCCAGCACCCGCAGACCGCCGATCAGCACCGTCATCTCCGGCGCGGTCAGGGTCAGCAGCTGCGCGCGGTCGACCATCGCCTCTTCCGGCGTCGCGAACGGCATCCTGGCGCTCACGTAGTTGCGGAAGGCATCGGCGCGCGGCTCCAGCGGGGCGAACGACGCCACGTCGGTCTGCGCCTGCGTGGCGTCGGTGCGGCCCGGCGTGAACGGGACCCGCACCGGGGTCCCGCCCTGCTTGGCGGCCGCCTCGACCGCAGCGACGCCGCCGAGCACGATCAGGTCGGCCAGCGAGACGTGCTTGCCGCCGGTGTTGAAGCCGGCCTGGATGCCCTCCAGTGTCCTCACCACATTGGCTGTCACCGCGGGCTGGTTGACCTCCCAGTCCTTCTGCGGGGCCAACCGGATGCGCGCGCCGTTGGCGCCGCCGCGCTTGTCGGAGCCGCGGAAGGTCGACGCGGAGGCCCACGCCGTCGCCACCAGGGCGGGGACCGAGAGGCCCGCGGCCATGATCTTCCCCTTCAGCGCCTCGATGTCGGCCGGCCCGATCAGCTCATGGTCCACCGGCGGCACCGGGTCCTGCCAGATCAGCTGCTCCTTCGGCACCAGCGGGCCGAGGTAGCGCTGGATCGGGCCCATGTCGCGGTGGGTGAGCTTGAACCAGGCCCTGGCGAACGCATCGGCGAACTGGTCCGGATGCTCCAGGAAGCGCCGCGAGATCCTCTCGTAGGCCGGGTCGAAGCGCAGCGACAGGTCGGTGGTCAGCATGGTCGGCACGTGCTTCTTCGACGCATCGAAGGCGTCCGGCGTCGTGGCTTCGGCGCCCTTCGCCTTCCACTGCTTGGCGCCGCTCGGGCTGGTGTCCGGCTCCCACTCGAACTTGAACAGGTTCTCGAAGAAGTGGTTGCTCCACTTGGTCGGCGTCTGCGACCAGGTCACCTCAGGCCCGCCGGTGATGGCGTCGCCGCCGACACCCGTCTTGTAGGTGCTCTTCCAGCCAAGGCCCTGGTCCTCGAGCGCGCCACTCTCCGGCTCGGCGCCGACCAGCGACGGGTCGCCCGCACCGTGCGTCTTGCCGAAGGTGTGGCCGCCGGCGATCAGCGCGACGGTCTCCTCGTCGTTCATCGCCATGCGGAAGAAGGTCTCTCGGATATCCTTGGCCGCCGCGACCGGGTCCGGGTTGCCGTTCGGCCCTTCCGGATTGACGTAGATAAGGCCCATCTGCACCGCGCCCAGCGGCTCGGCCAGCTGGCGCTCGCCGGAATAGCGCTCGTCGCCCAGCCAGGTCCCCTCAGGACCCCAGTAGAGCTCCTCCGGCTCCCAGACGTCGACGCGTCCGCCGCCGAACCCGAACGTTTTGAAGTCCATCGACTCGAGCGCGACGTTGCCGGCCAGCACCATCAGGTCGGCCCACGAGAGCTTGGCGCCGTACTTCTGCTTGACCGGCCACAGCAGGCGGCGCGCCTTGTCGAGGTTGGCGTTGTCCGGCCAGCTGTTCAGCGGCGCGAACCGCTGCTGCCCGGAGCCCGCGCCGCCGCGGCCATCGGTGATCCGGTAGGTGCCGGCCGCGTGCCAGGCCATGCGGATCATCAGGCCGCCGTAGTGGCCGAAGTCGGCCGGCCACCAGTCCTGCGACTGGGTCATCAGCGCCTTCAGGTCGGCGACGACGGCGTCGAGCTCGAGTTGCGCGAAGGCCGCCGGGTAGTCGAAGCCCTCGCCCATCGGGTCGGACTTGCTCGATTGCTGGTGGAGGATGTCGAGATTGAGCTGGTTGGGCCACCAGTCGGCGTTGCG
>DATNEH010000225.1:0-5437 GCA_035553015.1 Caulobacteraceae bacterium
GCGGGCCTGCCGATGGAGCTGATCGTCGAGACCGCGCCGATCGCCGTCGACGGCAGCTTCGTCGGCGCCAACCTCAGCGTGATGGCCGAGACGCCCGTGGCGGTGACAGTGCTGCAGCCGACGGCGGTCCCCGGCGGGTCACCGCAGTTGGTGACGCGGGGCGTCGGCTACTGCGAGTCGGTCGGCTACGAGCCCCCCGCCCGCTACATGGCCCGCGCGCTCGGAGCTCTGCCAGGGCGCGGCGGGGTTTAGCCCGCCTTCTCCCCGTGCGGGAGAAGGGCTGCTCTTCGTCATCGGCAAAACATCGGCGGATGATCGGGTCGGCGTCCTCGCGGCGCGGGACGCGACGGGGTTTCCTCTGGCTCATCGGACTTCACATGAAGCCACTGAGATTCAAGGAGAAATCACCATGCCGAATGCCAAGCTCGCCTCGCTCGCCGGCCTCGTCGGGGCGGCGGTGATGGTCGCCGCGATCGTCCCGCCGGCCTTCGCCGCCGATCCGGACGCCCCGATGAGCCTCAAGGTCTCGATCGCCGATCTGAACCTGAAGAGCGACGCCGGCGCCCACGAGGCGCTCGCCCGCATCCAGCGCGCCGCCCGCCACGTCTGCGGCGACGGCGACGTCGAGCCGGGCCTCACCCAGCAGGTCCAGTTCCACAACTGCGTGTCGCAGGCCGTGCAGCACGCGGTCGCCGCGATCAACGCGCCGGCGCTGACCGCCGTCAGCCCGGGGCGCCACGTCGATACCGCGATGGCGTCGGCCGCCCACTGACGGCCGCAGGACCTCTGCCGGATGCTGGCCGACGGAGGGACCTGCGCAGCGAGGGCCGGGCCCCGCCCGGCCCTCGCGTTGCGTGTGGCGCAGCGCAGATCGCCTGAGTACAGTCCGCCCCCGGCGTCCATCCGCGGACGCCTGAAGGGCGGGGTCCTCTCTCATGTCGGGCAGCCACGCGCCGCCGGACGACCGGCGCGAGCGATCGCATGCCGATGCGCCGAGCGGCGCGCCAGGTGTTGCGACCGGCGTGATCGTGCTGGGGCGCGAGGCGGCGGTGCGGCTGGGTCCCCTGACCATCGAGCCGGCGCTGCGCCGCGTGGTCCGCGACGGCGGCGGCGAGGCGTTCCTCGAGCCGCGCGTCATGCAGGCGCTGGTGGCGATGCTGCGCGCCGGCGGCGGCATCGTCTCGCGCGACGACCTGCTGGCGCTCGCGTGGGGCGGCGTCGTGGTCGGCGAGGACGCGATCAACCGGGTGATCGGCCGGCTGCGCCGGCTCTCGGAGGGCGCCGGCGCGGGCGTCTTCCGCATCGAGACCATCACCAAGGTCGGCTACCGGCTGGTGGCCGAGGCGCTGGCACGGCCGGCGGCCAGCGGAACGCCAACCCGCGCCGCGGCTTCGCGGTCCGAGCCGCTGCTGGCCGTGCTGGCGTTCGACAACCTCTCCGGCGATCCGGACTTCCTCTACTTCTCCGACGGCGTCTCCGAGGAGATCCTGCACACGGTAGCGCGCCGCACCGGCCTGAAGGTGGTCGGCCGCTCGTCGAGCTTCCAGCTGCGCGGCTCCGACAAGGCGGCCCGGCGCGTCGCCGACGAGCTGGGCGCCACCCACCTGCTCGACGGCTCGGTGCGGCGCAGCGGCGATATGGTGCGCGTCACCGCCCAGCTGGTCGAGTGCGCCGGCCAGACCGAGCTCTGGTCGCACCGCTTCGACCGCGCGCTGACCGACATCTTCGCGCTGCAGGACGACATCGCCGCGGCCATCGCGACGGCGCTGAACGCCGCCCTCGCCCCCTCCGCCCCGCACGGTCCGATCGATCCCATCGCCTACGACCTCTACCTGCGCGCCCGCACCCCGCTGCCGGATTCGATGGTGTTCGACATCCCGCTGCTGGAGCGGGCGGTGGCGCGGGCGCCCGAGTTCGCCGAGGGCTGGGCGCTGCTGGCGTTCGCCCGCGCGGTCGACCTCTGCTGGGACCGCCGCCGCACCGCCAAGCCGTCCGAGTGGGCCGGCATGCGGGCGGCGGCCGAGCGCGCGCTGACGCTCGATCCCCAGTCCGGGATCGCCCATCTGGCGCTTGCGACGGGGATGCCGATCTGCGGCCGGTACGCCGAGCAGCACGCAATGGTCGCCAAGGCGCTGGCGCTCGCCCCCAACGAGCCGATCGTGCTGGTGCAGGCCTGCGGCTTCGACGAGACCGTGGGCCGCCAGCGGGCCGCGCTGGCGTTCGCCGAGCGCGCCTACGAGCTCGACCCGCGCTACGCGGCCACCTTCTACGCCGCGGGGTTGGAGGCGACCGGCCGCCGCGAGGAAGGCTTCGCCATCTACGACCGCGCCATCGAGCGCTGGCCGGATTCGCTGCTGGTCGGCGGGTCGGCGCTGAAGTCGGCCTACGACGCCGAGGACTGGGCGCGCTACGCGCGGCTCCGCGCGCTGCTGACGCCCGAGATCGCCGCGCACTGGATCGTCGGCGCGCTCGACGCCATGGCGGCGCTGGTGCGCGACTGGGATGCGGCGACCGGCGAGCGGCTGATCGGCGGACTGCGCCGGGAACTCGCCGCGACAGGCGCCGTGTCGGTCGCCTGGATCGGAAAATGCTGCGCCCGCGGCCTCGCCGACGAGATCTACGACATCCTCGAGGCGGCTTCGTTCACGCGCCTGTTCGAGGACGGCGGCGCGATGGCGGGCTCGGACCTTTCGTTCAACGTGCTGTTCTCGCCGGCCTACGCGGCGCTGCGCGCCGACCCGCGCTTCGCCCGTTTCTGCGACAAGCTCGGCTTCTGCGACTTCTGGGTCGGCTCCGGCCTCTGGCCCGATTGCGCCGACGAGGTGGACTACGACCTCAGGGCCGAGGCGACGCGGCTGGTCGAGGCGCGGCGGCGCTAAGGGGTTCGCACCCGGGTGCTGGTGCGCCCCGGCAGCATGCGCCAGAGCACCGGGTGCCCGTCGAACTGGTGCTTGAGCGCGCCGGCGACGTGGAGCGCCAGGTTCAGCAGCACCAGCCAGATCAGCCAGTAGGTGTGGATCGACTTCAGCGTGTGCCGCCCGGCGCGATCATGCGCGAGGAAGCCCAGCCCCGGCAGGCGCGGCCACGGGATGCCCCAGAACGACGGCCCTTCCTTGTCGAGCGAGATCAGCGCCCAGCCGGTGAGCGGAATCACCAGCAGCAGCACATAGAAGAGGCTGTGGCTGAAGTTGATCAGCGCCCGCTCCCAAGGCGCGATGTCGGCCGGCACCGGCGGCGGCGGCGTGGCCAGGCGGATGCCGATCCGCAGCAGCACCAGCAGCAGGATGGTGATCCCCAGCGAGACGTGGAACCACTGGATCTGGTCCTGCTGCGGCGAGTGGTCCGGAACCCACTCGTTCATCCACCAGCCGAGGAACAGCTGGATCACGATCATCACGGCGATCGTCCAGTGCAGGATGATCGCGGCCAGCGGGTAGCGGTCGCCGTCGAGCAGCGCGAGCCGCGCCGGCTTGGCGACCCGCGCTTGCGGGTTGGCTGTGGTCATGGGCGCGCGGACTCCTGGAGGCGCCGCAGGGCCTGCGGCGACGACAGAACGTACGACCCCGCAGCTTCGTTTCGGACCATCGCATCGAAGCGGCTGGCGATCGACCTTCCCGACGCTCCACGGTCGCACCCACCGCCGGCTCGGTCGAACACCCGATGTGAGGCAGACCCCGTGCGGACCAGAGTGCGCGCAAGTCGGAAACCGGGCGAGCCGCCAATGAACACCCTTTCCCGCGCCTGCGCCGTGCTGGCGATCTGGAGCCTCGCTGCGTCGACCGTGGGCGCCCAGGACACGCACGCTGGCGCCCACCCAGGCACGTATCGGGACGAGACGGCGCCGAACGCGACGCACCAGCACGTCTATCCGAAGCACGGGCAGAGCCATTCGCGGCAACGCCGCGACGAGGCGCATTGCTCGAGCTGGGCGCAGGAGCAGACCGGCTTCGATCCGACCACGCCGCCGCCGGCCACGGTGTCGGCGCAGCCGGTCACCGGCAGCGGCGCGCGGCTGGTAGGCGCCGGCGGCGGCGCGATCGTCGGCGGCATCGCCGGCAACGCCGGGGCCGGCGCGCTGATCGGCGCGGCGACCGGCGGGATCGTCAAGCGCAGCCGCAACAACCGCGCCGCCGGCCGCGAGAACGCGGCCAACTACAACGCCTGGCAGACCGCACAGGACTCCTACCTGCGCGCCCGCGCCACCTGCCTGCGCGGCCGCGGCTACAGCGTCGGATAGCGTCTGTCAGCCCAGCGTCAGCCCGGAGCCCGTCGGCGCGGCGTCGGCGCCGGGGCCGAGCGGGCGCTGCATCTGCACGATGTCGACCCAGCGGCCGTGCTTGAAGCCGAAGCCGCGGCCGACGCCGATCTCCACGAAACCCAGCGAGCGGTGCAGGCCGCGCGAGGCCGCGTTGCCGCTATCGCCGATCACCGCCACCAGCTGGCGCAGCCCCATCGCCTCGCAGATGCGGATCACCTCGGCGACCAGCGCCTTGCCGACGCCGCGCCCGACCAGGTCGGGACGGATGTAGACGCTCTCCTCGGCGGTGTAGCGGTAGGCGGCGCGCGGACGAAACGGCGAGGCGTAGGCGAAGCCCAGCACAGCGCCGTCCTCGTCCTCGGCGACCAGGTACGGCAGCCCGTGGCCGAGCACGCCGGCGATCCGCGCGGCCATCTCGACGTCCGACGGCGGGACCTCCTCGAACGTGCCGAGGCCGTGCAGCACATGGTGGCCGTAGATCGCCCCGACCGCGGCGGCGTCCTCGACGCTTGCGCTGCGGATCCTCACGCCCCCAACTCCTCCCACCTGGTCCTCACGCCTTGCCGTCTCCTTGGATCGCCCAGACAGCAAAGGCGTAGTCGAGCGCGATCTCCTTCAGGAAATCAAAGCGGCCGGAGGCGCCGCCATGGCCTGCCTCCATGTTGATCTTCAGCAGCACCGGATTTGCGCTGGTGGTGTGCGCGCGCAGCCGCGCCACCCACTTCTCCGGCTCCCACCAGGTGACGCGCGGGTCCGAGAGCCCGCCGGTGGCGATGATCGGCGGGTAGGGCTTGGCGCCGACGTTGTCGTAGGGGCTGTAGCTGGCGATGTAGTCGTAGGCCGCCGGGTCCTTCAGCGGGTTGCCCCACTCCGGCCACTCCGGCGGCGTCAGCGGCAGCGTGGTGTCGCTCATCGTGTTGAGCACGTCGACGAACGGCACCGCGGCGATGATCGCGCCCCAGAGCTCGGGGCGCATGTTGACGATCGCGCCCATCAGCATGCCGCCGGCCGAGCCGCCGTAGGCCGCTACCCGCCCCTGCGTGCCGTAGCCGTTCGCGACGAGGTGCGCAGCGCAGGCGATGAAATCGGTGAAGGTATTGATCTTGTTGAATTTCCTCCCGTCCAGGAACCAGCCCCAACCCTTGTCGGAGCCGCCGCGGACGTGGGCGATCGCCCAGA
>DATNEH010000226.1:0-16516 GCA_035553015.1 Caulobacteraceae bacterium
CACGCCCTCCCAGTCGACGACGCCACTCACCTGGCCAGCGTCCACGAGGATGTTCGCCGGATTGAAGTCGTAGTGGAGGATGTCCGCCGGCTCGGGCAGCGACGCGTACCCAGCAGCCGCGAGCTCCTGTAGACGCGCCAGCAGCTGCACGGTCTCGGCCGAGTGCGCGCGCATCGTCTGCAGCAGGCAAAAGCCCGCGCCGCCGTGCAGCACCGGGTCGACCACCGAGCCCGGCCAGTCGCCGATGTCGGCGCCGGCCGCCTGCGCGCCGCCGGCCTGCAGCTCGACCAGGGCGATGAGGCGGCTGACGTGACGGCCGTCGTCTGGCGCAAGCTGCACGCCGGGCAGGCGCGTGCGCAGCGTGAAGGCCCGGTCCGCCGCCACACCCACCGCAAGCGTCCGCGCGACCGGGTAGCCGCGCCCGCCCAGGTAGCCGCACGCGCGCGCCGCCCGCTCGTGCATGGCGAGCCGCTCCGGTGGATCGAGCTTGAGCACCAGGCGCTCGGCCCCGTCGCTGAGCGGATAGGTCGACTGGTTCTCGCCCGCCTCGAACCGGCCCTCGGCCACCAGGCGACGCCCACTCAATCGGCTGATCTCGTCGAGCAGCGGCAGGTCCGTCATGGCGGGAAGTCTTGGTGCGAGCCGCCGGGCAATGGCAAGCTGCGCGGCAGTTGCGCAGCGGGTCCCACCGATGTCCCTCGACGTCATCGAGCACCACTACAAGGACCTGCTGATCTTCCTGGTGGTGGCCGGCGTCGTCGCGCCGCTGTTCAACCGCTGGCGGATCAACCCGATCCTCGGTTTCCTGTCGGCCGGCGTGTTGCTGGGACCGCAGGGGCTGGAGCGGCTCGCGCCGCTGTTCGCGCCGGTGAAGTGGGTGACGCTGGGCACCGCCGAGGACCTCTCGCCGCTGGCCGAGCTCGGCGTCGTGTTCCTGCTGTTCATGATCGGGCTGGAGCTGTCCTGGGACCGCATCCAGACCATGCGTCGCCTGATCTTCAGGCTGGGCGCCGCGCAGATCCTCGGCAGCGCCGCGGTGATCGGGCTGGGCGCCGCCACGCTCGGCCAGCCGGCGATCGCCGCGGCGGTGATCGGCGGCGGCGCGGCGATGTCGTCGACCGCGCTGGTGATCCCGAGCTTCGCGCAGCGCAAGCGGCTCACCAGCCTGCCTGGCCGCGCAGCGCTGGCGATCCTGCTGGCGCAGGACCTGGCGGTGGCGCCGATGCTGGTCAGCGTCAGCCTGCTGGGCGGCCGCGGCGGCGAGTCGGCCTGGGAGCGGATCGGCGTGCCGCTGGGGGTGGGCGCGCTGGCGCTGGCGGTGATCTTCGTCGGCGGCCGGCTCTTGCTGCGCCCGCTGTTCCGCTCCGCGGCACAGGCCAAGAGCCCGGAGATCTTCGCCGCGACCAGCCTGTTGATCGTGGTCGGCTCGGCGGCGGTGGCGGCCGCCGGCGGGCTCTCGATGGCGATCGGCGCGTTCGTCGCCGGGCTTTTGTTGGCCGAGACCGAGTTCCGCCGCGAGGTCGAGGTGGTGATCGACCCGTTCAAGGGTCTGGCGCTGGGCATGTTCTTCGTCTCCGCCGGCGCCGACCTCAACCTCGACTGGATCGTCAGCCATCCATACCTGGTCGCCGGCGCGACGCTGGGGATCGTCGCGGCGAAGATCGCGGTCGTGCTGGCGCTGGGACGGTTGATGCGGATCGACGCGCGCCGCTCGGCCGAGGTGGCGCTGCCGCTCGGCCCGGCCGGCGAGTTCGCGCTGGTGCTGGTCGCGCCGGCCGCCGCGGCCGGGCTGATCGGCCAGGACGCCGCCGACGTGGTGCTGGTCTCGACCGGGCTCGGCCTCTTCCTGGTGCCGGCGCTGGCCGCGGTCGGGGCGCGGCTGGCGGCGCGGGCGCCCGCCCCGCTGGCGGCGTCGCTGCCGGACGCGATCCCGCCGGGCCTCGGCCCGGCCGAGGCCGGCGTGCTGATCGTCGGCTACGGCCGGGTCGGCCGGCTGGTCGGCGAGATGCTGCAGGCGCACGGGCGCAGCTTCACCGCGGTGGACACCGACCCCAGCCTGGTCGAGACCGAGCGGGCGGCGGGCGTGCGGCTCTATTTCGGCGACGCCTCGCGCGAGGCGTTCCTGAAGGCCTGCGGGGTCGAGACCGCCGCCGCGGTCGTGGTGACCATGGACGCGCCGGCCAAGGTCGACGAGGTGGTGCGCACAGCCCGGGCGCTGCGGCCCGACCTGACGCTGATCGCGCGGGCCAGGGACGCCAGCCACGCCGAGGCGCTCTATCGGCTGGGCGTCACCGACGCCGTGCCCGAGGCGATCGAGGCCAGCCTGCAGCTGGCCGAGAACACGCTGGTCGACCTCGGCGTGCCGATGGGCCTGGTCATCGCCTCGATCCACGAGAAGCGCGACGCGATCCGCAAGTCGCTCAGCGATGGCGCAGCGCGCGGGGGGCCAGTCCGGGCGCTGCGGGGTTCGACCCGGACCGTGCGAGAGGGATGAGCGCCATGACCGAGATCCGTCCCTATCGACCCGGCGACCTGGACGACCTCTACCGGATCTGCCTGGAGACCGGCTGGTCGGGCGCGGACGCCACCGGCTTCTACGAAGACCCGAAACTCGTCGGCCACCTCTACGCCGCGCCCTACGGCGTGCTGTTCCCCGAGTGCGCGCTGGTGGCCGAGGACGCCGAGGGCGTCGCCGGCTACATCCTCGGCGCCGCCGACACCGCGGCGTTCGAGGCGCGAGCCGAGGCCGGGTGGTGGCCGAAGCTGCGCGCCGAGTACGCCGATCCGCAGGGGTCGCCGGCGCAGTGGACCGCCGACCAGCGGCTCGCGTACGCCATCCACCACCCGCGCCCGCTGCGCCCGGCGCTGCTGGCGCGCTATCCCGCGCACCTGCACATCGACCTTCTGCCCCGCCTGCAGGGCCAGGGGATGGGTCGGCGGATGATGGACGCCTGGCTCGCGCTGGTGAAATCGATGGGCGCCGCCGGCGCGCACCTGGAATGCTCGAGTGCGAACACCCGCGCGCTGCGCTTCTACCGCGCCGACCCCCGCCTCACCGAAGAGCCCGAATGGTCGAACCGCTACACGCGGCTGTTCGCGACGACGCTTTAGGGATGCGCGGGCGTTGAAAGCCCCGGCGCGCCGCGAGGGCGAAGCGACGCCTGTCGCTGCCGGTGCGGGACAGCGCCACGGAGGCCGCGATCGAGCAGCAGGCCGTCGCCGCCGTTACCAGGATCGACGCTGCGGCGGCCGCTGGAGCGAACGCTCGCCGAAGCCGCAACCCGACGCCGCTATCCCTTCGGCCGCACCGTGTTGGAGGCCTGCGTCGAAGGCGCGGCGATCACCATCAGCGGGTCAGGGGCGAGCCACTTCTTGGCGGCGGCCTTCACCTCGTCGAGCGTGATGGTCTCGTAGTCGCTCTCCCAGGTCTTGGCGCTGGCGAGCTGGTCGGGATGCTCCCACGAGCCGTCGAGCATGGCGATCCACCACGGATTGGAGATCTCCCGCGTCGCGCCCTCGTCGAGCAACGGGCGGCGCGCGCGCTCCAGCATGGCGTTGGTGATGTCGCCGGAGGCCAGCTGCTCGGCGATCTTCTTCAGCTCGCCGGCCACGATGTCGGTGGCGTCGGGCGAGGTGTCGATGGCGACGCTGAGCGCGCCCTGGTCGCCGCCGCGCGCGAGGTCGACGCTCACCGCTGGCGAATAGGCCTTGCCGAGCCGCTGGCGGATGTCGTCGATCGCCTGGTTCTGGACGATCGAGGCCAGCAGATCGAGGGTGCGCTGCTCGCGCACCTTCTCCGGCGTCCAGACGAACAGCGGCCAGGTGGCGAGTACGGTGGCCTTCTCGGGGCTGCCGTCGTGCGTGGTGCGCACCGGCGTCGCCTCGGGCGGCGGGTAGCGCACGTGCGGCGCGTCAGCCCGCGTGTAGCTGTCGCGCCATTGCCTGGGCGGCAGCGCGCCCAGCGTCTTGGCGACGGCGGCGACCGCGGTCTGCTGGTCGATGTCGCCGATGACGGTCACCTCCAGCGCGTCGTTCTTCAGCGCCGGCCCGAGGATGCGCGCGAAGTCGGCGCTCTTGACCCCTTCGAGGTCGCGCGGGTCGGGCAGCGTCGGCACGCGCGGCGCCGGCATCGCCTTGTCGCGGGCGAGCGCCGCGGCGAAGTCGGGCTCGGCGCGGGTGACCTGGTAGAGCGTCTTCACTGCGGTCGGGATGCGGGCGTCGACGGCCGGCCGGAAGCCCGGATCCGACAGGTAGGCGGTGATCAGCTGCAGCTCGATGTCGAGGTCCGACGGGCGGGTCGCCCCGGCGATCTCGAAGGCGTCGCGCTGCACCGACAGCTGGAACTCGCAGTCGTGCGCCTCGCAGAGCCGCACGGTGTCGGAGAAGTCGTTCTTGCCGAGCCCACCTTCGCGCAGCAGCGAGGCGCCGAGCCGCGCAGCCGGCAGGTCCTTCGGGTCGAGCTCCTCCTGGCCGCCGCCGAAGCGGATGCGCAGCTCGACCCGGTCCTGGGCGTTCTGGCTCGACTTGAAATTCATCCGCACGCCGTTGGCGAACTGGATCCTCGTCGCGCCGACGTCGGGCATGTCGGTGGCGCTGACCACCCGGCCCGGCGGGCCGAAGCTCGAATAGGCCCAGGCCTGGCCGACGTGGGCGGACGGCGCGGCAGGCGCGGGGCCGGCCTCGTCGTGGCGCCAGGCGGCGAGCACGGCGGCGTCCGGCGTGGCGGTGGGCTCGATCAGCACGATCTCGGGCTGGCCGGCGTGGGTCCAGACGCGGGCGAACTCGGTGTTGACCTTCTCGCGGGTCAGACCCTTCAGCGCCAGGCGGCCGATCCGCTGGTCCTCCTCGGCGGTGGAAAAGGTGCCGTTCTCGGTCAGGTTGGAGACGATGCTCTGGGCCAGCTGGCTGCCGGTCATCGTCGGCGCCTGGCCGACCTCGGTCTCGACCTGGGCGTTGAGCGCGCGGACGCCGGCCTGGTATTCCTCGTCGGTGAGGCCGTAGAGCGACAGGCGCCGCATCTCGCCGGAGATCGCGGTCATCGCCGTGTGCCAGTCCTGGTCGCGCAGGGTGGCGGACACGCAGGTCGCCTCGGCCGTGTCGTAGAGCTCGTCGCGCGCCACTTCTGCCGAAATGAACGGCGGGTTGGCGCTGTTGGCCAGCACCGAGAGGCGCTTGTCGAGCGTGGTCTGCCAGAGCGCCGTCTCGAAGTCGCGGGTGCGCGAGACGACGCCTTCCTGGAACACGCGGTCCTTGTCCTCGGTGCGGCACACCTGCAGCGTCGGCGGCGCCTTGTCCTGGGCGGCGACGAACACCGCGGTCGGGCGCTTCAGGTCGACGTGGCCGAGGTCGGGCTTGGTCGGCGCGGGCGTGTCGTTCTTCCAGTCGCCGAACGCGGCGATGATGCGCTGCTTCAGCTCCTCGCGCGGAAGGTCGCCGACCGCCACCACGATCGACGTCTCGGGCCGGTACCAGCGGTGATAGAAGTTGCGAATGGTGTCGGCGTTGACGGTCTGGATGACGTCCTTCAGGCCGATCGGCGCGCGCTTGGGGCCCAAGAGGTTCGGCGTCAGGAAGCTCAGCGTCTGCTCGGCGAGGTCGCCCAGCGCGCTGCGGCTGCCGACGTACTCCGACATGATCACGCCGCGCTCGCGGTCCACCTGCGCCTGCTCGATCGTCGAGCCGTCGGCGACGTCGCGCAGCCAGCTGAACGCCAGGTCGAGACGCTCGGGCGTCACCTCGGAGAGGTCGAGGCTGAAGGTGGTGGAATCGAAGGTGGTCTCGGCGTTCTGGTCGCGGCCGATCGAGACGCCGATGTCGGCGAAGTCCTTCATCACGGTGCCCGGCGGGAAGTGCGTCGAGCCGTTGAACGACATGTGCTCGAGGAAGTGGGCGACGCCGCGCTCGTTCTGCGTCTCGTCCTCGCTGCCGGCGCCGACGTGCAGGATGATCGCCACCTTGCGGGTGCCGCCGCGGCTCATGACGCCGTAGGTGAGGCCGTTCGGAAGCTTGCCGATTTCCGCCTCGGGGTTCGGCCGGGTGAGCGGATAGGCCGGGTCGTCGGTGGACCCCGCCGCCTTGGCGGCGGCCATGGGCGGCGCCTTGGCGGGCGCGGCGGCCAGCACGGAGCCGGCGGCGCCCACGACCATGCCCAGGCCAGCAACCGCTGCCGCCGTGCGCATCAGCGCCTGCTTCCAGGTCTCGATCATGCGAAGATCATCTCTCAAATCCCGTCCGACCTTACCTCGCCAGCTGCGACGGCGCGAGCGCAGGCAAACCCTGGCCCGGCTAGGCGCACTAGAGGGCGCGATGATGGCGCCGACTGTTTCACCCGCGCGTCAATTGCGCCCACTTCGCAACTCGGCAGGATGGTTTCAGGCGGAATCGCCTGAAAGCTGATTCCTGCTCTAAATTCAAAGTGTAGATCGCGATTCAGCGTTCAAGCCGAACCCATCGCGATCTAGTGCGCGTGATGGCGATGCCGCTGCGTCATCGCGCCGCCGCTGCAGAACGGCACGACCACCAGGCAGGCCAGGAACAGCCAGGCGCTGACACGGAACACGTCGTCGAAGGCGAGTGTCAGCGACTGGCGCATGACGCCGCCCATCACGGTGGCGGCGGCGACGCCCTGGCCGTGGGCCGCATCGCCGCCCTCCTGCGCGACCCGCAGCGTCAGGCCGGCCAGCGCGTCGCGCGCCGCGCCGGAGCGTCCCAGCGCGCGATCGAACGCCGCCGCGTGGCCCTGCGTGAAGGTGATCAGCCAGGTGTTCACCGCGGCGATGCCGACCGCGCCGCCGAGGTTGCGCAAGAGGTTGTTGAAACCCGAGGCGTCCTTCAGCTCGTCGTCGTCCATGTCCTTCAGCGCCATGCCGACCACCGAGACCATGGTGAACAGCACCGCCAGCCCACGCACCGCCTGCGGCCAGAACAGCTCCCAGAACCCCCAGTCGGGGCCGAGCGACGACATCATCCAGTAGGAGACGAAGTAGAGCACGAGCCCGGCGGCCATCATGATGCGCATGTCGATGCGAGTCGCCAGCCAGGCCGACGGCCCGGCCGAGAGTGTCATGAACACCCCGGCGATGAACACCGTCGAGCCGATGTCGAGGCTGGTGTAGTCGCGCACCCGGGCCAGGAACACCGGGGTCAGGTAGACGCTGGTGTAGAGGCCGAAGCCGATCGCGAACGAGAGCACGCTGGCGGCCGCGAAGCCCCGTCGTCGGAACGGCGCGATGTTGACCAGCGGCCTGGGCGACCAGAGGCAGCGCTCGACGAAGACGACGCCGGCCACCGCCGCGATCCAGGCCATCGACGCGACGATACGGTCCTGGAACCACTGCCGCTGCGGCCCCTCCTCGAGCACGTACTGCATCCCTCCGAGGAACGCCGCCAGGCTGGCGGCGTGCAGCCAGTCGATCTTCAGCAGCAGCCGCGGCTCGGCCTTGTCGAAGCGCCCGAGCATCACCAGCGCCAGCGTGACGATCGCCCCCGGCGCGATGTTGACGAAGAACAGCCAGCGCCAGCCGAGGCTGTCGGTGATCCAGCCGCCGATCGCCGGGCCGAGCGTCGGCGCCAGCGTCGACATCACCCCCAGCACTGCGGTCGCGCCGGCCGCCTCGGCGCCGTCGAAGAAGCTGAAGCCGGTGGCGAACGCCAGCGGGATCATCGCGCCGCCGACGAAGCCCTGGATGGCGCGGAACACCACCATCGACGGCAGGTCCCAGGCCGCCCCGCAGGCGAGGCTGGTCACCGTGAAGAACGCCGCCGAGGCCGCGAACACCCAGCGGGTCGAGAGCGCCTGCGCCAGGTAGGCCGACAGCGGGATCATCACGATCTCGGCCATCAGATACGCGGTCTGGATCCAGTCGATCTCGTCGAGGCTGGCCGACAATCCGGCCTGAATCGAGCTCATCGAGGCGACGACGATCTGGATATCCAGGAGGGCCATGAACTGGCCGACCGCCATCACGAAGAAGATCGCCATCTTCTTCCACGGCGCCAGCGACGCAGCGGGACTTTCGTCGTAGTCGAGATCGGCGGTGGTCGCGCTCAATCCTTGCAGCCCCTCGCGCCGCCCCTTGCCGGGGCTTCATTCATGCTAGCATCATCTTCGGATGGGATGCGCGCTCAGGGAGTGAACCGTAACAGGCATGGCCAGCGGCGGTTCAGGGGGCGCGGCCGCCACGGTCCGATGGCGTGCGCTGGCGGTCGGCGTGGTGGCGATCGTGGCGATCGCCGCGGGTCTCGTGTGGATCTTCGCCCCCAAGGCGACAACCTCGACCGACGACGCCTACGTGCAGGGCGACAAGACCATCGTCTCGCCGAAGGTGCGCGGCATGGTCACCGCGATCGACGCCAAGGAGAACCGGCGCGTCGCGGCCGGCGACCTGCTGGTCACCATCGACCCCGAGGAATACGACCTGAAGATCGCGCAGGCCAAGGGCGACCTGCTGGCGGCGCAGGCGGCCCAGCGCGCCGCCCGCGCCGGCCTTTCCACCCTCGCCGCCGAGGAGAAGGTCGCCGAGGGCACGGTGAACTCGGCGCAGCAGCTGGCCGGGACCAACGCGGTCGCCAATCCCGTCTTCCGACAGGCGTTCGAGACCGCGCACGGCCAGGCGCTGGTCGCCGCACGCACCCGCGGCCAGATCCAGGCCTCGCTCTCCGAGGCGGTCGCCGCCGAGTACCGCGCCAAGACCGAGCTCGAAGCCGCCCAGCTGCAGAAGGCGCAGACCGCCGTGAAGGCGCCGGCGCCAGGCATCGTCGCGAACATCGAGGCCAACGTGGGCTCGATGGTGCAGCCGGGGGTGACGCTGATGACCATCATCGGCGAGGCCCAGCCAGTGGTCACCGCCAACTTCAAGGAAACCCAGATCGGCCGCATGCGCGCCGGCCAGAGCGCCACGGTGCACATCGACGCATTGCCCGGCCGCAACTTCACCGGCCACGTCGACTCGATCGCGCCGGGCTCGGGCTCGCAGTTCGCACTGCTGCCGTTCGAGCCGGGCGCCGGCAACTTCACCAAGATCGTGCAGCGCGTGCCGGTGCGGATCGTGCTCGACCCCGGCCAGCCCGGCCTCGACCGCCTGCGCGCCGGCCTCTCGGCCGAGGTGACGGTGCGGCTGGAGCGGCCGGCGCCCCCGTAGAGCAGCGTGGCCTACTCGGTGATGACCACCGGCTCGGGCAGCACCACGTGGATCAGCACCTCGGTCTCGGCGTGCAGCGTGTGGCCTTCGCCGGGTGGGGTGTAGATGAAGTCGCCTGGTCCGATCGCGAGCTCGTCGAGCCGGCCCCTGCCGGAGATCACGTAGATCTCCTCGCCGCCGGGGTGCGTGTGGGTGGGCGAGCGCGAGCCGGGCTCGTAGCGCATCAGGAAGGTGCCCTTGCCGCCCTCCATCTTCAGCGGCGTCACCGTGACGCCCTCGCGGATCGGCCGCCACGTCGCATCGTTGGTCGAGGTCAGTTGCATGCTCGGCTCCTCATTTGCGGCGAGTTATAGCGCCCCCATCGCCGCGAGCACGCGGTCTGGGGTCAGCGGATAGTCGCGCACGCGGGCGCCGCAGGCGTTGTAGACGGCGTTGGCGATCGCGGCGGCGGCGCCGCAGATGCCGGCCTCGCCGACGCCCTTGATGCCGAGCGGGTTCGCCTTGTCGTCGACCTCGGGCAGGAAATAGGCGTCGAGGTTGGCGATGTCTGCATGCACGGGCGGGAAGTAGCTGCCGAGGTCCTGGCTGGTCAGGCTGCCGTAGCGCGGGTCGACGCGGTTGGTCTCGGTCAGCGCCGTGCCCACACCCCAGATCATGCCCCCGGTGATCTGGCTCCTGGCGGTCTTCTCGTTGAGGATCCGCCCGCAGGCGAAGACGCCCAGCATGCGCCGCAGCCGCACCTCGCCGGTCACCGGATCGACGCCCACCTCGGCGAACTGCGCGCCGTGCGAGTAGCTGGCGTACTGGCGGATGTCGGCGGCGGGCGTCGAGGCGCCTTCCACCTCGAGGCCGGCTGGGGCCAGCCTCTGCACCAGCGCTGCGATAGTCTCCGAGCGGTTCTCCACGGTGATCAGCCCGTCGCGGAACTCCACCGCCTCGGGCGGCGCGCCGTAGAGCGGCGAGTCGGGATCGCCCACAGCCATCGCCGTGAGCCGGGCCCGCAGCGCCATGCCTGCGGCGAGCGCGCCGGAGCCGGCGGTGGCCGCGCCGAACTGGCCGCCGGAGCCGGGGGCCGGCGCGAAGCCGGAATCGCCGATCTCGACCACCACCTTCTCCAGCGGCACGCCCATCGTCTCGGCGGTGATCTGCGCGAGGATCGTGTAGCTGCCGGTGCCGATGTCGGTCATGCCTTGCTGGAGGCGGATGAACCCGTCCGCGTCGGCGCGCATCGCGGCCTTCGCCGGCAGCAGGAAGTTGCCGCGGATGGCGGCCGCCATCCCGATGCCGACCAGCCAGCGGCCGTCGCGCGTCATGCCGGGTTTCGGATTGCGCCGCACCCAGCCGAACTTCTCGGCGCCGTCCCGCATGCACTCGACCAGCTGCCGCGCCGAATAGGGCTGGCCGGTCTCCGGGTGGCGGTCGGGCTCGTTCTTGATGCGCAGCTCGATCGGATCGAGGCCCAACTGCTCGGCGAGCTCGTCCATCGCCGCCTCCAGGCTGACCATGCCGGAGGCCTCGCCGGGCGCGCGCATGGCGCTGGCGACAGCGATGTCCATCAATTGCAGGCGATGGCCGGTCAGCCGGTTCGGGGCCGCGTAGAGCGCCCGCGAGAACGCCGCCGCGCGCTCGATGAAGGGCGCGTTGCGATTGCAATGCGTGGCGGCGATCAGCGACAGCGCTGTCAGCCGCCCGTCCGGGGTCGCGCCGAGCCGCACCCGCTGCACCGTGGCCGGTCGGTGGACGGTGGCGTTGAACATCTGCTGGCGGGAAAGCGCGATCTTCACCGGCTGGCCCAGCGTCCGCGAGGCCAGCGCCGCCAGCGCCAGATCCTCGTAGGACGAACCCTTCCCGCCGAACCCGCCGCCCACGTAGAGCGACCGCAGGTGCACGTTGTGGCGGTCGATCTGCAGCGTCTCGGCCACCAGGTGCTGAGGCCCTTTGAGCATCTGCACCGAGGTGTGGATCACCACCTTCTCGCCCTCCCACCAGGCGGTGGTCGCGCAGGGCTCCATCTGGCAGTGGTTCTGGATCGGGGTGGAATAGGTCTCGTCGAGGCGGACCGGCGCCGCGGCGAACGCGGCCTCGAACTCGCCGATGGATGAGTCCGGATCGTTGTCGCGCCGCGCGGCCTCGGCCGGCTCGAACGCGTAGGCCGCCTCGGGGTCCTCGGCGTAGCTGACCTGCACCAGCGCAGCGGCCGCTGCGGCGTTCTCCAGCGTGTCGGCGACCACCAGCGCGACCGGCTGGCCGAAGTAGCGCACGCGCGGCGACACGAAGACCGGATCGGCGGAGGCCTGCGACTGCACGTAGGCCTTGGCGCCGGCCGCGCCCTGGCCGGGCGGCTGGTCGAACAGGTGCCAGACCAGCTTGACGCCGGGCGCCGCCTTCGCTGCCGCGTCGTCCACCGCGACCACATCGCCGCAGCCGATGCTGGCCCCCACCATCACGCCGTAGGTCGGCGGCGATGGCGTCTTCGCCTCGTTGGCGTAGGGCGCCGTGCCCGACACCTTCAGCGGCCCCTCATAGCGATCGACCGGCCGGCCGATCACGCCGGAGCGGTTCTGGTTGATCGGGTTGGGCAGCGCGTAGTCGGCGATCGAGCTCATCGGCCAGTCCTCATCGCGTGGGGCCTCCCTCCAGCGCATCGACGACGACGCGCCGGGCGAGCGTGATCTTGAAGGCGTTGCGGCCGGTTCCGCGCGCCGCGGCGAGCTCGGCGTCGGCTGCTTCGGCGGGCGTCGCGCCGGCGGCCAGCGCGGCCTCGGCCTGCGTGGCGCGCCAGGGCTTCAGCGCCACCGCGCCCAGCGCCAGCCGCCCGCCCGCCAGCGCCAGGCTAAAGAGGCCGCCGGCGTAGGAGGCGCGGTCGCGCACCTTGCGGTATTCCTGCCGGCCTTCCGGCGGCGGCGGCAGCACCACGGCGGTGACCAGCTCGCCGGGCTCCAGGCTGGTCTCGACGTGCGGCGTCTCGCCCGGCAGCCGGTGCAGCGCGTCGATCGGGATCGTCCGTGTACGGCCGGCCGGCGCCACCGTCTCGACCGCGGCGTCCAGCGCGGCGAGCGCCACGGCCATGTCGGACGGGTGGACGGCGACGCAGGCTTCGCTCGCGCCCAGGATCGCGTTGCCGCGCGCATCGCCGCCGAGTGCGCTGCAGCCGGCGCCGGGATCGCGTTTGTTGCAGGGCTTGGCGGGGTCGTAGAAGTAGGCGCAGCGGGTGCGCTGCATCAGGTTGCCGCCGACCGTCGCCTTGTTGCGCAACTGCGGCGAGGCGCCCGCCACCAGCGCGTGGGTGAGCACCGGATAGCGCGTCCGCACGCGCCGGTCCGAAGCCGCCGCGCTGTTGGAGACCACCGCGCCGATGCGCAGGCCGCCGTCCGGCGTTTCCTCGATCCGGGCGAGCGGCAGGCGGCCGACGTCGATCAGATGCGCCGGCCGCTCGATCTCCAGCTTCATCAGGTCGAGCAGGTTGGTGCCGCCGGCCAGGAACCGCGCGCCCGGCGTCTCGGCGGCGGACTTGGCCGCGCCCGATGCGCTCTCGGCGCGCTCGTAGGTGAACGGCCTCACGCGCCAGCTCCGAGCGGACCGGCCACGTCGCGGATCGCCTCGAGGATCTGCGGATAGGCCGAGCAGCGGCAGATGTTGCCGCTCATCCGCTCGCGGATCTCCGCGTCGGTCAGCGGCACGATCTCGGCGGCGAGATCCAGGGTCTCCTGGCTCGGCTCGCCGCGCCGCACCTCCTCGAGCATGCCGAGCGCCGAGCAGATCTGCCCGGGCGTGCAGTAGCCGCACTGGAAGGCGTCGCGCTCGAGGAACGCGCGCTGCAGCGGGCTGAGGTCGGGCGGCAGCCCCACGCCCTCGATCGTGGTGACCTGCTGGCCCTCGTGCATCACCGCCAGCGACAGGCACGCATTGATCCGCACCCCGTCCACCAGCACCGTGCAGGCCCCGCACTGCCCGTGATCGCAGCCCTTCTTCGTCCCGCTCAGCCCCAGCGTCTCGCGCAGCAGGTCGAGCAGCGTGGTGCGCAGGTCGACGTCGACCCGCCGCGCCTCGCCATTCACGGTGATCTGGAACGTCGCCCGCGGCGCCGCGCGGACGGGCGGATCAGCCATGTGAAATGTCCCGAACAAGGTTCGATGAAATGCGGGCCTTCATACGACCCCGCGCGGCGTTGGGCAAAGGCCCGCTATGCGACGCCGGCCGGCACGCGGCCATAGCTGATGGCCATCACCGCGGGCTGGACAATGTGGTAGTCGCGGGCCGTGCGCCGGTAGTCATTGGCCATCTGGCGACGCAACTCGGCCTCGGCTTCGGCCGCGTCGGCGCCGTGCTCCACGAAGGTGGCGACGGCGCGCTGGAGGCTGGCCTCGTCGCTCGGATAGCCGCCGAAGCCGTCGCTCAGCAGCGCCGCCAGCACCCGTTGCTTCTCCGGCGTGTCGATCGGCGGGAACGACAGCGTCACCGCGTCGCTGACCCGCGCGCCGATGTCCACCAGCCCGGCCTGGCGCATCAGCACAGGGGTCTTGAAGCCGAGGTTGCCGTCGCCGCCGCGCGTGCGCCGCGCGTGCGCCTCCATCCGCTGCCAGAGCCCCAGCGGCGTCGCCTCCTGCTCGTCGGTCTCGTGCACGTGGAGCAGCGCGTTGACCCCGTTGTGGCTGGAATCGCAGGTGATCACGAGGCCGCCGGGCCGGGTCACCCGGACCATCTCGGCGAGCGCCGCGGCGCGGTTCGGCAGGTGCATCAGCACCGCGTGGGCGACGGCGATATCGAACGCGCCGTCAGCGGCCGGCGCGGCGGCCGCATCGCCGCGCGCCAGCGTCGCGTCGAGCCCGGTCTTGGCGAACCCCGCCCGGCCCTCCCGCAACAGCGGCTCGGAGATGTCGAAGCCGAAGTACGAGCTGCCCGGCGGCAGCAGCGGCAGCAGGAAGAACCCCGCCCAGCCGTAGCCGCAGCCGAAATCGATCATCCGCACCGGCGCATCGCCGATGCGCCAGACCTCGCGGATCAGGAACCGCCAGTAGTCGGCGTTGTGGAAGAGCGGCCGCGTCGCCGCCAGGTACTTGGCCTTGTCGTCCCAGCTCTCGGCCACGCCGTCCCTCGTCGCCCCGCGCCGAACCTCACTGGAAACTACGGCGCGACGCGCGCCGGCTCCAGCACCGCGTCAAGCGAGCGCTTCGCGCCAGCCTTGCGTGTCCAGCACCTTGCCGCAGCCGAGCGCGACGCAGGCGAGCGGGTTGTCGGCGATCGTCACCGGCAGGTCGATCGCGTCGGCGATGCGCTCGTCGAGGCTGCGCAGCAGCGCGCCGCCGCCGGTGAGGAACACACCCTGTGCGGCGACGTCGGCGGTCAGCTCGGACGGCGCGGACTTCAGGGCCTCGGCGACCGTGTCGACGATCGCCTGCACCGGCTCGGCAATGGCCTCGGCCACCTCGCGGGTGGTGAGCCGCACCTGCCGCGAGGCGAGCCGCCGCGCATCCTGGCAGTAGACGTCCATCGAGGCGCCCTCGCCGTCGGCCGGCGCCTTGGCCGCGCCGATCTGCATCTTGATCCGCTCGGCGGCGCCCTCGCCGATCACCAGGTCGTGCTCGCGCCGCATGTGGTCGACGATCGCCGCGTCGATCTTGTCGCCGCCGACCCGGGCGCTCCTGGCGTGGACCACCCCCCACATCGACACCATCGCGACCTCGGTGGTGCCGCCGCCGATGTCGATCACCATCGAGCCGGCTGGGCGGTCCAGCGGCAGCCCGGCGCCGATCGCCGCGGCCATCGGCTCGACCACCATGTCCACCTGCCGCGCGCCGGCGTTGAGGCAGATGTCGGTGACCGCCTGGCGCTCGACCCCCGTCGCGCCGGCCGGCACGCCCACCACCACCTTGGGATTGAAGATGCCGCGCCCGCGACGCGCCCGGCGGATCAGCATCCGGACCATCTCGGCGGCCACCTCGAAGTTGGCGACCATGCCGTCGCGCACCGGCCGGATGGTCTCGATGTGGGAGGGCGTGCGTCCCATCATCTGCTTGGCGTCGAATCCCACCGCCTGCACGGTCTTGCGCCCGCCGCCGGCGCACAGCGCCACGACGGAGGGCTCGTTCACGACGATGCCTTCGCCCTTCAGGTAGACGAGGCTGTTGGCGGTCCCCAGATCGATCGCCAGATCGCCAGATTTGATGAGATCGAGAGCCTTGAACATTGGATGCTCCGGCAGTGCTTGAGGCCAAAGACGCGGCGGCCGGTGCGCCCCTGAGGGTGTCAGAGCTTCGAAGCGGGCTCCGTATGCTTTGCGGCCGAGGCTGACGCGGAACCCAACGCGCCGGGCTGCGGGGGCGTTCCTCTGTTTCTCCAATGGCGCAAAGGCGTTGCGCCGGCGCAACCGCCCCGACGGGCAATCGCGACGCCTAGACGGCAGCGGCGTTCGCGCGCTCAAGCGCGGCGCGGACCAGCGGCAGCCGGTCGTTGCCGAAGTACATGTCGGACCCGCCCACGAAGATGGTCGGCGAGCCGAAACCGCCGCGTCGCATCACCTCGTCGGTGTTGGCGCGCAGCTGGTCCTTGATCGCCGGCTGGCCTTGAGCGGCCAGCAGCGCGTCGGCATCGAGTCCGAGGCGGGCGCAGACGCCGCGCAGCACGTCGTCCTGCGAGATGTCGGCGTCGTCGCCCCAGTAGGTTTCGAACACGGCGGTGGCGAACGGGACGAGCTTGCCCTGCGGTTCGAGCACCAGGCACATGCGCATCGCCTTGACGCTGTTCACCGGGAAGACGCTGGGCGGCATCTTGATCTTCAGGCCCGCCACTCGCGCCCAGTCCTGCAGGTCCTTGCCCGAGTAGCGCGCCTTCGCCGGCACCGGGTGGGCGCGGCCTTCGTAGACGCTGGGATTGATGGTGTTGAAGATCCCGCCGACCAGGATCGGCCGCCAGGCGATCTCAACCCCGAACTCAGCCGCCAGCGGCTGGATGTTGTGGAACGCCAGGTAGGTCCACGGGCTGGAGCAGTCGAAGAAGAACTCGATCATCCGCGCCTCCGCCGCCGGCGTCTTCCGCTGAGCCGGCCGGCGCCCATCTAAGCGCGACATCCGCCGCCATGGGAGAGCCAAAGCGTGACCGCACTCGCCGATTTTCCGATCACGCGACGCTGGCCCGCGGCGCACCCCGACCGGCTGCAGCTCTACGGCCTGCCGACGCCGAACGGGGTGAAGGTGTCGATCATGCTGGAGGAGATCGGCCTGCCCTACGAGCCGCATCTCCTCGACATCGGCAAGAACGAGAACAAGACGCCGGAGTTCGTGTCGCTCAATCCGAACGGCAAGATCCCGGCGATCATCGATCCCGACGGTCCCGGCGGCCAGCCGATGGGCCTCTTCGAGAGCGGCGCCATCCTGGTC
>DATNEH010000227.1:0-5364 GCA_035553015.1 Caulobacteraceae bacterium
ACGCGGTCGGCGGCGGCTTCGAGCTTTGTCTCTCCTGCGACCTGATCGTCGCGGCGAAGACCGCGAAGTTCGGCCTGCCGGAGGTGCGCCACAACGTGGTGGCGGTGGGCGGCGGCCTCTTCAGGCTGCCGCGCCGCGTGCCCTACCACCTGGCCATGGAGCTGGCGCTGACCGGCGAGTTCCAGGGCGCCGAGTTCATGCAGCGCTGGGGCGTGGTCAACCGCGTGGTGGAGACCGGCCAGGCGGTGGACGAGGCGGTGCGCTGGGCCGAGGCGCTGCAGGTCAACGGACCCACGGCGCTCGCCGCCTCCAAGCAGATCATGTTCCACTCGCCGGACTGGACCGACGACGAGGCCTGGGGCGCGCAGATGGCGTACGCGCAAGCCGCGCTGGCCTCGGAGGACCGCAAGGAGGGCCTGGCCGCCTTCGCCGAGAAGCGGCGGCCGGTCTGGAAAGGCCGGTGAGCCGCGTCCCGGCGGCGATCGCCCGGCGCCTCGCGCTGCCGCTGATCGCTGCGCCGATGCTGCGCGTCTCGGGGCCGGACCTCGTGGTCGCCGCCTGCAACGCCGGCGTCATCGGCGCCTTCCCGACCAAGAACGCCCGCACGGCGGACCAGCTCGACGCCTGGCTGACCGACATCCGCGCGCGGCTCGGCCCCGACGCGGCGCCGTTCTGCCCGAACCTGATCATGCGCGACGAGCGGCTGGCCGAGGACCTGGCCGTGGTCGCACGGCACGGCGCGGAGCTGGTGATCACCAGCGTCGGCTCGCCAGCGCCGGCGGTGGCGGCGCTGCACGACGCCGGCGCGCTGGTGCTGGCCGACGTCGCCACGCTGCGCCACGCCGAGCGGGCGATCGCCGCGGGCGCCGACGGCCTGATCCTGCTCACCGCCGGGGCCGGCGGCCAGACCGGCTGGCTCAACCCGTTCGCCTTCGTGCGGGCGGTGAGGTCGATGTTCGACGGCGTCGTGGTGCTGGCCGGCGGGGTCAGCGACGGCCAGGCGCTCGCCGCGGCGATCACGCTGGGCTGCGACCTCGCCTACATGGGCGCCCGCTTCATCGCCACGCGCGAGAGCCTGGCCTCGGACGCCTACCGCGCCATGCTGGTGGACGCCTCGATGGACGACGTGCTGTTGACCAGCGCCATCACCGGCCTGCCGACCAACATGCTCGCGCCGTCGATCCACGCGGCCGGCCTCGATCCCAAGCGGCTCGACGAGGAGATCGGCGAGGCCAGGGCGCGCGCCCGGTTCGGCGCCGGCGCCGCCGGTCCGCGCCGCTGGACCGACATCTGGAGCGCCGGCCACTCAGTGTCCGGCGTGCGGGACATCTGCTCGGTGCAGGCGCTCGTCGACCAGACCATGGCCGAGTTCGAGTGCCAACCTCTGGAGGCGTCGTGACGCACAAGCAGCTCTTCGAGCCACTGACCTTCCGGCGCGGGCCAGCGGTCCAGAACCGGCTCGCGCTCTCGCCGATGACCAGCGACCAGGCGCTGCCGGACGGGACGATTGGGGACGACGAAGTGCGCTGGATCCGCATGCGCGCCGAGGGCGGATTCGGGATGGTGATGACGTCGGCGTCCTACGTGCAGGCGCAGGGCAAGGGCGGACCCGGGCAGACCGGCATCTGGTCGGACGACCATGTCGAGAGTCTGAGCCGGCTGGCCGAGGAGATCAAACGCCAGGAGCGCGTCGCCGCGCTGCAGCTGCATCACGCCGGCTACCGCGCGTCGAGGCGGCATGTGCCGGAGCCGGTCGGGCCATCGGACGATCCGGAGAGCGGCTCGCGCGGCCTCTCGACGGCGGAAGTCGAGCAACTGGTCGAGGACTTCGTCGCCGGCGCCCGCCGCGCCGAGCGGGCCGGCTTCGACGGGGTCGAGCTGCACGGCGCACACGGCTACCTGCTCGCGCAGTTCCTGTCGCCGCAGGACAACCGTCGCGCCGACCGCTACGGCGGCGCCCTGGAGAACCGCGCCCGGGTGATCCTCGAGATCATCGACGGTGTCCGCCGCAGCTGCCGGCCGGACTTCCAGCTCGGCCTGCGGCTCTCGCCCGAGCGCTGGGGCATGCGGCTCGCCGAAGTGCGCACGTTCGCCGCAGAGGTGATGGCGGGCGGCCAGATCGACTGGCTCGACCTGTCGCTCTGGGACGCGCTGAAGATGCCGGTCGAGCCGGCGTTCGCGGCGCGCCCGCTGCTCGGCTGGTTCACCGACCTGCCGCGCGGCGACGTCCGGCTCGGCGTCGCGGGCAAGATCATGACCCCGGCGGTCGCGGCCGAGCTGCTGGGAGCCGGCGCCGACTTCGTGTTCATCGGCCGCGCGGCGATCCTGCACGCCGACTGGCCGCAACTGGCGCTGAACGATGTGGCCTTCGAGCCGACGTCGTTGCCGGTGACGCCCGACTACCTGACCGCCCAGGGCGTCGGCGCGCGCTTCGTCCGCTACCTGCGCACCTTCGACAACTTCGTCACCCCGGCCGAGGTCGCCGCGTAGCCCTTCGCGGCTTGACTTGGCGGTCGGCGGCGGCCTTGGCTCCGCGCACGATCGACAGGCCGGGGGAGATGCGCAGGTGGTCCGCAGGATGTTGCTCGGATTGGCCGGCCTACTCGCCAGCGCCGGCATGGCGCTCGCCGATGCGCCGCCGCCACCGGCCCCCAAGGTGACCATCGACACCGGCACGGTCGTCGGCGCAGTCATCGACCAGGCGCGCGTCTTCAAGGCGATCCCCTATGCCGCGCCGCCGGTGGGCCCGCTGCGCTGGCGCCCGCCGCAGCCGGCCGCGCAGTGGACCGGGGCGCGCAACGCGACGCAGGACGGGCCGGCCTGCCCGCAGGTGGTCTCTCCGGGCCGCTACAACGAGGGCGGCTACCAGGGGCCGACCTCCGAGGATTGCCTGACGCTGGACGTGTTCGCGCCGCTGCACGCGGTCCACGCGCCGGTGATGGTGTGGATCTTCGGCGGCGGCGACGTCGCCGGCGCCGACTCGATCGCCCCGAACGACGGCCGCTTCTTCGCCCGCGACGGGGTGATCCTGGTGGCGATGAACTACCGGTTGGGCGCGCTCGGGTTCTTCGCGCATCCGGCGCTGACCAGGGAGGCGAAGCTCGGCGAGCCGCTCGCCAACTACGGGCTGATGGACCAGATCGCGGCGCTGCAGTGGGTGAAGCGCAACATCGCCCGCTTCGGCGGCGATCCGGCCAACGTGACCATCTTCGGCGAGAGCGCCGGCGGCGAGAACGTGCAAACACTGATGGTGACGCCATCTGCCCGCGGCCTCTTCCAGAAGGCCACCGTGCAATCCGGCGACGGCTGGGGCCCGTCGTACGACCTCGGCAGGGCGGAAGCCGCAGGCGTTGCGCTGGCGCAGAAGCTCGGGTTGCCGGCGGACGCCACCGCAGACCAGCTGCGGGCGCTGCCGCTCGACAAGCTGGTCGGGACCGGGCCGACCGGGCCGATCGTCGACGGCCGCCTCGTGCCCGAGAGCGCCGAGCAGGGCTTCGCGCGCGGCCACCAGGCGCCGGCGCCGCTGATCATCGGCTCGAACAGCTGGGAGGCCTCGCTGCTGCCGCCGTCGCGCTACGCCGCCTACGCCGACGCGCTCTCGCCCGCGGTGAAGGCCGCCTATCCGGACGAGGCGGCCGACCCCGCGAAGCTGGCGCAGGCCGCCTTCACCGACGCGGTGATGGGCGCCCCGGCGCGCTGGTACGCGGCGCAGGCCTCGAAGAAGGCCGGCGCCTGGCTCTACGAGTTCCCGTACGTGCGGGTGGTGCGGCGCGGCAAGATCCCGGGCGCCAACCACACCTCCGAGAACCCCTACGTGTTCGACACCCAGATGATCGTGCCGAACTACTCGAGCGAGATCGAGGGCGCCGACCGGGTGGTCGCGGGCTTCATGCACTCGTGCTGGGTGGCGTTTGCGAAGACCGGCAAGCCAACCTGCGAAGCCGACGGGCGCGCCTGGCCAGCCTACTCGCCGAAGACCGACGAGCTGATGGTCTTCGACAACCCGCCGCGGATCGTCGCGCACTACCGCAAGGCCCAGCTCGACGCGCAGCAGGCGGCGCAAGCGACGGCGCTCGCGCCCTAGGCAGCGCCCGAAAGCACGCGCCGCGTCACCTCGCCGTCGCGTCCATCCAGGCCAGCACGTCGGGGTTGATCTCGGTGGGGTAGCAGTGGCTGAGGTCTTCGATCTCGCGGTAGGTGACGCGCGCGCCGGCCGCGCCGAGCGCCGCCTCGGCCTCGCGCGCCATGTCCACCGCGAACATCCAGTCCTGCACCCCGTGGGTGACGTGTATCGGCAGGCCGCGGATGCGATCCGCGTCGCCGAACGCGGTCAGCATCGGGTGGAAGGCCGCGCAGGCCGGCGCCAGATGGGTGAACGGCGAGCCTTCGACCAGGCCGGAGACGTAAGAGAAGGTGCCGCCGTCGCTCATGCCGGTCAGCAGCCGGCGGGCGGGATCGACGTTCCAGCGGGCCGACACGTCGGTCAGGATCCGCTCCAGGTTGGGGCTGTCGGCATCGGGACCTTGCAGCGCCCAGGTGTCGCCGACCGCGGTCGGCGCCACCAGGATCGCGCCGGCGGCCCGGGCGTCGCGCAGCCAGCTCCAGAGGAAGCCGCGCCCGTTCCCCGCCCCGCCATGCAGCGCGAAGACCACCGGGTGCGGGCGTTCGGCGTCGTAGGTCTCCGGCACGTAGAGCGAAAAGCCGCCGCGCGCGCCCGGATCGTTGTCGACGTGGAAGACGCCGACGTCGTCGCGCTCGGGCGCGTCGGCAAAACCGGCCATCAGCGCCGGGTCGTCGCGGCGCGCCGGCGTCAGGAAGTAGCGGCTGACCGGCGGCAGGCCCTCGGCCAGCGGATAGAGCGCCTCCTGGGCGCGCGGCACGTGGCGCAGCGCGCGGTAGACGCTGCGCATGTCGTCGGCGGCGCCGAGCTCGGCGTAGGCGCCGAGCGCCTCGTCGGCGACGATCTGCAGCTGGTCGCGCAGCAGCTCCAGCGGCTCGGCCCAGTCGTCCAGCCGCGGGCGCACCTCGCGCAGCGCTGCTGCCGGCTCGGCGACGATCTCCAGCACGCGCGCCAGCTGCGGCGGGTTCAGGCGCCGGGCGACAAAGCCCAGCCCCTCCATCGCCCGCAGCAGCGGCGGCAGGAATATCCGCAGGTCGTCGAGCGCCGAGTCGTCCATCGCGCGTCGACCTTAGGCCGCCCGCACGGCCCAGTCGAACCCCACGGAGTGGGTAGGGAGCGGGCCCACGCTGGTCGATCTCCTGACTGCGCGCGCCGGCGTTGGGCCGGCGAAGCTGAGCATCGCTTCCAGTTTCTCTGCGTTACTTCCAGTGTTTCACGTGAAACACCACGGCCGCGATGTCGTA
>DATNEH010000228.1:0-6164 GCA_035553015.1 Caulobacteraceae bacterium
CATCCGGGTCATCGCCCCCGGCGCGATCGCGTTGGAGCGCACGTTGTAGCGCGCGCCCTCCAGCGCGACGATCCGCGACAGGCCCGCGATGCCCATCTTGGCCGCGCCGTAGTTGGTCTGGCCGACGTTGCCGATCAGCCCCGAGGTGGACGAGAACATCGCGTAGACGCCGTCGTTCTGGCCGCGGAAGTGGTTGATGGTGGCGCGCACGACGTTGAAGTGGCCGCGCAGGTGCACCTCGATGACGCCGTCCCACTCTTCCTCGGTCATGTTCGACATCATTCGGTCGCGCAGGATGCCGGCCGGATTGGCGACGCCATGGAGGCCGCCGAAGGTGTCCATGGCCTGCTGGACCATTTTGCCGACCGCGCGCAGGTCGGTGACGCTCTCGGTGTTGGCGACCGCCTCGCCGCCCGCGGCCTTGATGATCTCGACGACTTCCTGAGCCGGGGCCTTGTCCGTGCCCGTGCCGTGCACGTCGCCGCCGAGATCGTTGACCACCACCTTCGCGCCGTGCCTGGCGGCGATGATCGCCGTCTCGCGGCCGATCCCGCGTCCACCGCCGGTGACCAGGATCACCTTTCCATCGAGCAAGCCCATGGTTTCATCCCTTCAATCGTTTGTCTGAAATAATCTTCAGACTAAAGCGCCAGAAGCACGCGTGGGCAAGGCTGCCTACAGGGGTGGGTAAGGCACGATGCAGGTGAAGGCGATCGTCTCTAGCGCTGGCCTGGGCGCGACCGACAACGACGACTGCGCCGGATTCGCCGAGACGCCGGCCGGGCTCTGCGCCTGGGTGATCGACGGCGCGACCAACGTCGCCGGCGCGGACTTCCTGAACGCCGGCCGCGGCGACGTCGCCTGGTACGCGAACGCCCTCTCCGAACGGCTCGCAGCCATCGCGGCGCATGGCCTGGCGCTGGCCGACCAGCACGCAGCGGCAGCGGATGACGTCGCCGCGCTCCATCGCGATCTCGTCGTCCGGCTCGCCGCGCCGCCGCCGCTCTACGCCCATCCGCTGGCGGCGCTGACCATGGTGCGGCTGTTGGACGGCCGCGCCGAGCTCTACCACCTGGGCGATTGCCCTGCGTTCGCGCTGGACGACGACGGCGGGGTGCGGCGGCTGACGGTCTGGGAGCCTTCCGACGCTGCGGACGAGTCGCGCTCGGTCGTGATGGCGACGCAGGCCGCCGTCGGGTTCGCGCCCAAGGCCGTGATCGCCGACCGGCTGCCCTCGCTCCGTCGCCGCCGCGAGGAGCAGCTTTCCACCCGTCCGCTGGACGTCTCGGCGCCGATCGCGGGCGTGGCGTTCGGGGGCTATGCGGCCAGCTTCGAGCTGGCCGGGGTCGCGGCCATCGTGCTGATGAGCGACGGCTTCGAGCGGTTTGCGGTGAAATACGCGCTCGGCGACGAGGCCGCGATGGTTCGCCGCGCGGTGGCCGAGGGACCGGCGCCCGTGCTGGCCGCGTTGCGGGCGGTCGAGGAAGCAGATCCCGACTGCCGCCGCTTCCCGCGCCTGAAACCCTCGGACGACGCGACCTGCCTTGTGCTGCGCGTGGGCGGCTAGGGCATGGGCGAGGCGGCCGACCCACACCGCGCCCTCGTCACCAGCGCGCCAATCGAGACGTTCTACGCTTCTTACGGGATCGACTAGGGCGCCGCGCCGATCGCCGCGGCGATGGCCTTGCCGAGCTCGTCCCACTCGTCGATGCGGACGTGGCGCTCGGGGGCGCAGAAGGCGAGGGGGCGCAGGCGGTGGTCGGCCACATGCTGGAAGGTGGCGACCGCCGGTGCTTCGGCCGCCACCGAGTCCAGATTGGGCAGCAGATCGTCGATGAAGGCGGCGCGGCCGGCAGTCAGTGCGGCAATGGCGGCCACCGGCGGGCCCTTGGGCCCGGCGCCCACCACCATCGGATAGGCGAAACCGTGCTTGGCGAGCCAGCGGCCGCGGGGCTCGCGCCCCTGCGCCGGCGCGTTGGTCAGAATGACGATGCTGGCTTCGCGCGAGAGCCGCCGGAGCGCCTCGGCCGCGCCGGGGGCGGGGTCGATGTGCTCGACGTCGGTTTCGAAGAACTTCTCGAACAGGGCGCGTCCGGCGGCGATGTCCAGGTGCTCGCTCTCGCCAGGCCGGTAGATGTTCTGAAAGAGGGCGAAGCGGTCGATCCGCATCTCGTAACCGTGGCCGCCGACGAAGCGCTCGAACCCCCGCATGAACATGGCGAGCACCTCGTCCACGTCGACGACGACCAGCGGCGCCTCGTGGTCGAGCCTGAGGTCGGCGATCTCGGGCGGCAGGACGAAATCCGGCAGGGGTCGGCTCCGGTAGCGATTAGCGGGCGTTTAAGGATATTGGTGTCTTGCTCCGCAGGCGAGGCGCCACCAACGAGTCGCGCCACGCTGGGGTGGGTTGGTTTATCGAAGGCTGGCTGAGGCGGATGCCCAAGAAGGTCCTCATCGTCGAGGATAACGAGCTGAACATGAAGCTCTTTCATGATCTGCTCGAAGCCCAGGGCTATGAGACGCTGGAGACCCGCGAGGGCCTTTCGGCGCTGGCCATCGCGCGCGCCCACCGGCCCGACCTGATCCTGATGGACATCCAGCTGCCGGAGATCTCGGGGCTCGAGGTCACCAAGTGGCTGAAGGACGACGAGGCGCTGGCCCACATCCCGGTGATCGCGGTGACCGCCTTCGCGATGAAGGGCGACGAGGAGCGCATCCGCGCCGGCGGTTGCGCGGCCTACATCGCCAAGCCGATCTCGGTGGGGCACTTCCTGGACACGGTGAAGAAGTACCTGGAGCCCGCCGAGGGCGCGCCGGCGTGAGCCAGGAGGGGGGCCGATGAGCGCCCGCATCCTCGTCGTCGACGACATCGACGCCAACGTCCGGCTGCTCGAAGCCAAGCTGCAGGCCGAATACTACGACGTGCTGACCGCCTCGGACGGCGAGCGGGCGCTGGAGATCGCGGCGCTCGAAAAGCCCGACCTCGTGCTGCTCGACATCATGATGCCCGGCATGGACGGCTTCGAGGTCTGCCGGCGGCTGAAGAACGAGGTGGCGACGCGCCACATCCCGGTCGTGCTGGTCACCGCCCTCGACGGCCGCGCCGACCGGATCACCGGCCTGGAAGCCGGCGCCGACGAGTTCCTGACCAAGCCGATCGACGACATCCTGCTCTTCGCGAGGGTGAAGAGCCTGACCCGGTTGAAGCTGGTCATCGACGAGCTACGCCAGCGCGAGGCGTCGGGCCGGCGGATCGGCGTGATCGCCGGCGCGGCCGCGCGGCTGGGCGGTAACGGCGGGCGCATCCTGATCGTCGACGATCACGAGCGGCAGGGTCAGCGCATCTCGACCGAGCTCGCGGGCGAGCACCGCCCCGTAGTGGAGGCCGAACCGGAGAAGGCGCTGCTGACCGCCCGCGGCCCGGTCGACCTGGTGATCGTGAACGCTACCGCACGCAGCTTCGACGGCCTGCGCTTTGCCGCGCAGATCCGCTCCGACGAGGCGACCCGCCACCTGCCGATCCTGGGCATCATCGATCCCGACGACCGGTCGCGGATGGTGAAGGCGCTGGAGATCGGCTTCAACGACGTGCTGACGCGCCCGATCGACCCGCAGGAGCTGTCGGCGCGGGTGAAGAGCCAGGTGCGCGGCAAGCGCTACACCGACTTCCTGCGCAACAACCTCGACCATTCGCTGGAGCTGGCGGTCACCGACCAGCTGACCGGCCTGCACAACCGCCGCTACATGACCGGCCAGCTCGGCGCGCTGGTCAACCGCGCGGTGCGCGGCGGCGATCCGGTCTCGGCGCTGATGGTCGACATCGACCACTTCAAGAAGATCAACGACGGCTTCGGCCACGACATCGGCGACGAGGTGTTGCGCGAGTTCGCGGTGCGGCTGGCTTCCAACGTGCGGGCCATCGACCTGCCTTGCCGCTACGGCGGCGAGGAGTTCGTGGTGATCATGCCGGACACCAAGCTGGAGGACGCGCACCGCATTGCCGAGCGCATCCGCGTGCACGTGGCCGGCTCGCCGTTCCGCGTCGGCGGCGACCGCGAGCCGCTGTCGGTGACCATCTCGGTGGGCGTCGCCTCCACCGCCGGACCCGGCGACAGCGCCGAGGCGCTCTTGAAGCGCGCCGACGAGGCTGTCTACGCGGCCAAGGCGGCCGGCCGCAACGCGGTGATCGTCAAGGCAGTCTGAGGGCGGCAATCCTCGGAACCGGGCGATTGGAGCGCCCCGAACGCTCGCTGAACCACGCGACGAAGCCTGCCCCTCAACAACCCGAGCGCTCTACGTCACGCAATGGAAGCGCCACCCGGTACGCCGCGTAGCGCGTGCCTGACGCGCTCCGGCCACGATGCAGGTCAGGCAGGGCCTCCACCACGCGGAAGCAGCGCTTCAGGGCGGCGCTGCTCAGGCGGTCCGTCCGATCGACGACAAGGCCAGGCGACTGGAAATCGGCGCGATCGGTCGGTTGCTCGAATGAATAGCGGGCCCGTTCGCGAATCTCGACGGCCGGCGCATCGCGCACTGTCGCGGCGAGTTGGGCGGTGAGCCCGTAGCTCGTCGCGCCGATCCAGCTCGCCCCGGCCTGTCGCCGCGCCTGCTCGACATCGGCGGCAAAGGCCGGCCAGCCGCGCAGCGGCGCTGCAGGATCGAACACCGGCACCCGCCCATCCAACGGCGCGACGACGAAGGCGATCGCCGCGCTCACAGCGACGACGCCGAAGCCGACGGCGACCGCCCGCGCGCGCCGCCACCAGGGGGACATCACGCCGTCCGCTGCCTGGGCCGCGGCGATCACCCAGATCGGGTAGAGGGGCGCCGGCCATTGTCCCTGCACCGATGCGTGGAGGCTGTGCACCAACAGGTATGCGGTGAAGGGCGCCGTGATCGCCAGCAAGGCGCGCAGATCGCGGCGGCGCGTCGCGCGGACCAGGAAGGCGGCGATCAGCGGGTTCAGCAGCAGGAACTGCTCGACGATCAGTTCCGGCAGGTGCTGCGGCGCGAGGCCATCGGCGCGCACGCGGCCGAACTGCTTGTCGAACGTCGCCCAGTGGTGCGCCGCGTTCCAGGCGACGTTCGGGGCGAACAGCAGCAGAGCCAGCAGCGCCCCCAGCCATGGCCACGGGCGCCGCAACTCGCGACGCCCCACCGGGTCGAGCGACAACCACAGGACCAGCCCGGGCGCGAGAAACAGCGCGGAATACTTCGATAGGCAGGCGAGACCGGCCGCCGCGCCGCAGGCCAGCCACCACCGGGAGTCGCCGTCACGCGCCTTGAATGCGCACCAGACGGCCGCGGTCCAGAACAGGGTGTTCGGTGCGTCGGGCACGGCCAGCATGCCGCCGAGGCCGATCAGGATGGTGGCGTTCAGCCAGAGGCCGGCGCGCCAGGCGCTCGTCCGGCTGGCCCCGGCGAGCCGCGCCAGATCGACGGTCAGCAGGCTGGTCAGCGCACAACCGATCACGGGCGCCAGCCGGACACCCAGCGCGGTGTCACCGACGAGCCGCCGCCCGAGCCAGATCCACCAGGCGATCATCGGCGGATGATCGAAGTAGCCGAAGTCGGGCCTCAGCGACCAAAGCCGATAGTAAGCCTCGTCCTCGGTCAGCGGCGACGCCGCCCCCGCACCCAACCGCAGCAGCGTGAGCGCGGTCAAGGCGAGGATAAAAACAAGCTTCTCGTTGGATAGAGTCCGACTAATAGCCGCGCGCGTCCTTGCGCGACCGCCTTCGTGTACGCGTATATCTGAATGCATATTCTATGGATACTTTGCGTTATCGATGCATTAGGACGTCTTTACAAGCGCGGCGCTCACCTCAACCAAAATGGAGATGAGATGCATTCCGTTTCGAGCGTGAGCTCATTGCCGCCGACTGCTGTGCTTCGGGCGAGCCAATCCGCTCCTGCGCCGGCCGGTGACGTTGACGGCGGTCGTGACGGCAGCACCGCCCCCGATGCGGCCAAGCCCGCGGGGATCGGTGGCTTGCTCGACACGAAAGCCTGACCACGTCCGGGCGGCCGCCGCGTGCGCGGCCGCCCGCCGCTTTCACCTCCCCCCCGAACCGGTCATCGCCGGCGCTCCGAACGATGTTGTGACTGCTAGGACGACGCCGAAGCGGCGCCGCCGCAGGTCGCGCCGGCGATTTGCTTCGCGC
>DATNEH010000229.1:0-23275 GCA_035553015.1 Caulobacteraceae bacterium
GGGAGCGAACGGCGTCTGGAAAGTCGGCCTCGGCGCGCCGGTAAGCCTCGCCACGGCAGGCGGCGGCCGCATCCTGCTGTCGCCGATCCACGGCGGCGCCCTCGCGAGGGTGGAGCATGGCGCCGCCAGCGGAGCGTTCACCCTCGCGTCGGCCGGGTCGGGGCTGCCGCAGGCCGCCATCGCGGTCAGCGGCTATCGCCTGGCGGCGGACGGGTTCGAGGCGACCGTCGCCGGGCGCGCCGCGCTCAGCGCGCGCGGGGTCCAGCACCTGACCTTGCAGACGGGCGGGCGGCTCAGCCTGCACGGCGGCGACGTGCGCTTCGACGCGGCGACGTGCGGCCCGGTCAGCGTCCAGCGCCTCCAGGTTGGCGGCGAGGAGGTCACGGGTCTCGCCGCCCAGCTGTGCCCCGCGCCGGGGCTCGCGACTGCGGAGATCGGGGCCAAGGGCTGGGCTGTCCATGCTCGCTACGCGGACTTTACCGGCGTCTCCGCCAGCCTGGCCGCCCGGCTGTCGGGCGCGGCGGGAACCGTCGACCTGCGCAGCGGCGCGCCGGTCCAGGGCGTCGTCCAGATCGCCAGCGCGACCGTCACCGACACCAGTCCGACCCGCCGCGTCGAGGCGATCCGAGAGGCGGGCGTGCTGACCCTGGCCTCGCCTCAGTGGACGGGTCGCTTCGATGTCTCCAGTCGCAGCGGCCATCCGCTCGGCGTGGTGACGGCGCGCCTGGATCCGGTGAGCGGGCGCGGGGAGGCTCTGCTCGAGGTGCGCGACCTGGCGTTCGCCAAGGATGGCCTGCAGCCCGGCGAGCTCAGCCCGATCGTCGCGTCCCTGTCGCCGATGGCGGGAAAGGTCAGCTTCACCGGCCGGATCGGCTGGGCGGACGGCAAGGTCACCAGCGAGGGCGACTTCGCGACCGACGACCTGGCGCTGCGCTCGCCGCTCGGCGCGGTGACGGGGATCGCGGCGCGCATCCACCTGACCAGCCTCGCGCCGCTGCGGACGGCGCCCGGCCAGCTGGTGACGGCCGCCCGGGTCGCCTCGCTGGTCCCGCTCGCCCCGGTCCGCCTGACGTTCGGGCTCGATCCTGACGGCCTCGATCTCCAGTCCGCTTCCGCCGGCGCGGAAGGCGGACGCATCACCCTCGCGCCCACCCGGCTGCCGTTCGATCCGGCCGGCAAGAGCCACGGCGCGCTCAGCCTCGAGGCGTTCGACCTCGGCAAGCTGATCGCCACGTCGAGCCTGGCCGACAAGGTCGACCTCGAAGCCGTGGTCAGCGGCGTCCTCCCCTACACCCTGGGCCCGGATGGGCTGCGCTTCGAGAGCGGACGCCTCACGGCGATCCGGCCCGGGCGGATATCCATCCATCGTGACGCGCTCACCACCGGGCCGGTCACCAACGCAGTGCAGGACATGGCTTTCCAGGCTCTCCAGGCGCTCGATTTCTCGCAACTGGACGCGACGGTGCAGAGCCGTCCGCAAGGGCGTCTCGGCCTGATCTTCCACGTCGTCGGCAGCTTCGAGCCCAAGGTGGAGCAGCAGGCCAACCTCAAGATCGCCGATATCCTCAGCGGCAAGGCGCTGAAGAGCTACGTCCCGTTGCCGAGCCACACGCCGGTCACCCTCAACCTCGACTCGTCGCTCAACTTGGACCAGTTGCTGAGCGACTACGGTCACGCGTTCCAGTTCAGCGCCGACACGCAGCCGCCACCGCCGCAGTTGCGTTCAGAGCCCGTTCAGCGTTGAAACCCAACCCTGCAGTTCGAAAGTCAAAGGTCGCCATGCCGCCATCCGCCCCAGCAATGAAATCGACCCGCCGCGGGTGGCTCGCCCTGGCGGTGCTGGTGTCGGTTGGCGGCTGCGCGCCCACCGTGCACGTCAAGATCGATCCGATCACCATAAACGCCAAGCTGGACGCCGATGTGCGCATCCGGTTGGACAAGGAAGTCCAACAGGAGATCCAGCAGAACCCGAATCTCTTCTAGGGCCCGGAGCCAATGACTTTGCACCGAACGCTCCCACTCTTCGCAGCCGCGGCGCTGTCGGCCGCGTCGCTGGCCGCCGCGCCGCTGTTGGCGCTGTCGGCCGCGGCCGTGCCGACCGCGGCGCTGGCTCAGACGTCCGCTGACAAGGCTGCGGTCGACCGCGCCAAGGCCCAGGGCCTGGTCGGCGAACAGGCTGACGGCTATCTCGGGGTGGTGACCGGGTCCGACCCCGCGTTGGCGGCGTCGGTCACCGCGATCAACAAAGGGCGGGCGCAGGTCTACGCCTCGATCGCCGCCAAGACCGGCGTCAGCGTCGCCGACGCCGCCTCGGCCGCGGGCGCGCAGCTGGTCGCCAAGGCGCCGCCCGGCCAATACTACAAGACCGCGGCCGGCGGTTGGGCGCGCAAGTAGGCGCGAGGGCGCCGGCGGCCGCCGTTCAGGCGTGCGAGGCGTTCAAGTCGACGTAGGTGTGGATGCCGGAGACGTGGCCGCGCATCCGGTATTGCCAGAGCGTCCACGACTGGCCGCGGGCTGGCCGGGCCGAGATCGAACGGCGCCACATCGGCCGTTCGGGCAGGTAGCGGTGGTAGGCGCGGTAGAACCCGGGCGTCACGTAGAGCACAGCGCGGCGGCCGTCGCGCCCCTCGACCCGCGCCAGATAGGTGGTCAGCTCCTTGTGCACGACGGGCCCGCTGACCCGGCAGTGGCGCGACGGCGGCTCCAGGTCGACCGCGGGCGGCAGCGCGCTCGACCGCGGCGTCACCGCCAGGAAGTTGGCCGCCTGGGCGCGGCCCGAGCGGCAGAAGTTGAAGTAGTGGTAGGCCCCGACGCGCAGGCCCGCGCTCTGCGCGCCCCGCCAGTTGCGCGCGAACCGCGCGTCGCGCGTGTCGCCGCCTTCGGTGGCCTTGATGTAGGCGAACGACACGTGGTCGTGGGCCACCGCGCGCCAGTTGATGGCGCCCTGGTAGTGCGAGACGTCGATGCCGCGCGTCCCATGTCCGGCCTCGCGGTGGTGCGCGTGGTGGCGATGGCGCTCGGCATGGTGCGCGTGCGCGAAGGCCGCGGGCGCCGCGACCGCTGTGAGAAGAAGCGCCACCGTGCTCGCCAGAGCGAGGCCGCGGAACACCCTGCGAAGGCTCGACCATGAAATCTGCATTGGCGACGCCCGCCGACAACGACGCCGACGAGAGCCGAGAGCGGCGCCTTAACTAAGGCGCCACGCGGGCGTGGCTTGGCCAATCAGGTCCAACCAGGGCTGTACGCAGCCCGCCTCACGGATATTTGCGCAGCGTCAGGCCCGGTGGCCGGCGGCGCCAGGATAGAGGTCGTGCCAGTTCCACCACTGGTAGGGCGGCGTCTGGGGATAGCCCGGCGGCGAGTCCTCCCAGGTCTCCTGGCGGCCGAGCGCGGTGAGGTCGAGGTAGTGCCAGGTGCCGCCCATCGGCTCGTCGCCGCGGCTGCCGACGAAGTAGGTGCGGAAGATCCGCTCGCCGTCGCGGATGAACATGTTGTGGCCGTGCCACTCATCCACGCCGAAGTCGGCGTCGAAGCTGTCGGTGATCGTGTACCAGGGCATCGACCAGCCCATCCGCGCCTTCAGCCGCGCGATGTCGGCCTGCGGCGCGCGGGAGATGAAGACCAGCGTGGTGTCGCGCGCGTTCAGGTGGGCGAGGTGCGCCAGCTGGTCGGCGCCGAAGGAGCAGCCGCGGCAGGCGTGGTCAGGCCAGCCTTTGACGCCGGGCTCGAAGAAGGCGCGGTAGACAATCAGCTGGCGGCGGCCCTCGAACAGGTCGAGCAGAGAGACGCGGCTGCTCGGCCCCTCGAAGGCATAGGCCTTCTCGACCGCCAGCCACGGCATCCGCCGGCGCTCGGCGGCCATCGCGTCGCGGGCGCGGGTCAGCGCCTTCTCCTTGACGAGGAGCGCCTGCCGCGCCGCCTCCCAGGCTTCAGCCCCAACGACGGGCGGTGTCTGCATCACGGATCGGTCGAGGGTGGGGCTGAGCGCTTCAGTCATGACGGTCTCCCATGCTTGCGCCAGCCGCCGCCGGCGCGTCGCCAGTATGACGAGCGACGCGCCCACGAATCGACAGCAGGCCGGCGGAAAATCCAGCTACGCACCGCTAGGACTGGCGCATATTGGTCTGGCGCTGAGCCGCAGACCCGTCAGAACGTCAGCACGGCCTTGCCGGCGAACTTGCGGTCCACCAGCTCGCGGGCGACAGCGTCGATGTCCTCGATCGGCGCGCGCCGCTCGATCACCGGTTTCAGCCGGCCCTCGGCGGCGAGCGCAACCACCCCGGCGAGCACGGCCGAGGGCGTCGTGTGCTGCAGCTCCCAGTTCATGGCCAGGGCGTAGAGGCTGGTGCCGCCGACGCGGAACTTCGATGCGTCGAAGGAGGTGACGGCGCCTTCCGATGCGCCGAGCAGCACGCAGGCGCCGCCGGGCGCCAAGAGGCCGAGCGCGGTTCCGAGGCTTTGGCCTCCGACCGAGTCGAGGATGAGGTCGAACGGCCCGATGTCGGACGCCAGCGCGGCGCCGATCGTCACGTGGGCCGCGCCCAGTTCGCGCGTCAGCGCTGCGTTGGCCGGGTTGCGGATCCAGGCGGTGACTTCGTCGCCGGCGGCCGCCGCCAGCTGGATCGCGTAGACCCCGACGCCGCCCGAGGCGCCGGTGATCAGCACGCGCCGCCCGGGCTTCGCCGCGCCCTTGGTCAGCGCCATCGACGCCGTGCCCGCCGCCACCGGCAGGGTCGAGGCCGCCTCGAACGACACCTGGTCCGGCAGGGCCGCGAGGAACGGCGGACTTGCGGCCACCAGTTCGCTCCAGCCGCCGCTGGGCGCAAAGCCCACCACCCGCGCGCCGGCCGGCGGACCGCCGCCGTCTCGGGCCGGTTGCACGACGGCGCCGGCGTAGTCCCAGCCGGGCCGCCAGCCGGCCGCTGCGCCCAGCGCCACCTTCACCTCGCCGCGGTTCAGCGAGACCGCCGACACCCGGATCAGCGCTTCGCCTGGGCCCGGATCCGGCGGCGCCAGGTCGCTCACCACGAGGCGCCCCGCGCCGTCGCTGGTCACTGCACGGATGCTGTTGGGCTGGTCGTATGACATCGCAATCGATTCCTGTTCATCGATTAGTGTTCGATGAACAGTTACCGCCGCAGCGCGTCCGGCGCAAGCCTCGACGCGAGCCTCAAAGACTGGCCAGCATCGCCTCGATCAGCGCCGCCGGCTCGGCTTTCAGGAACAGCGGCCGGGCGATGAACGCCGCGACGAGGCCGTGCAGCGCGAACCACACCGTGTGGGTCGCCAGCGTCAGGTCCTGCGTCTCCAGCTTCCCCTCGGCGGCCAGCGCCGCCTCCAGATTGCGGCGGATCATCAGGAACACCTGGTTGCCCGCGCCCTGGCTGTCGAACGGGGCCTCGAGGCCGGTCATCGGGTGCTTGGCGACGCCCGGCCCGTCCATGAAGGTCAGGCGATATTCGTTGGGGTGGGCGAGGCCGAAGCCGATGTAGGCGCGGCCCAGCGCGCGCAAGCGCTCGCGCCCCGGCGGGATCGACGTCTCCACCGCGCGGAACTCGGCGGCCAGCGCCGCGAAGCTCTCGCGGCAGAGCGCATCGAAGATCTCCTCGCGGCTCTTGAAGTAGACGTAGAGCCCGGTCTGCGAGAGCCCGACGCGGGCGGCGAGCTGGCGCGTGGTGAAGCCGGCGTCGCCCTCGGCCAGGATCAGCGCCTTCGCCGCGGCCAGGATCTCTGCCCGCCGCTCGTGGCCCTGCCCCTTGGGCTTGCGCGTTCGCGTCTCCGGGGACGCTTCCGGGGTTGCTGCAACCATGCCCGCGATTTGAGCAGCGAACGGCCGGTCGCGCCAGCGCCCCAGAGGGCGATGCGGCTATGCCGCGTGGTCGGCGAGCTCGCAGGGGGCGGCGCCGCTCTCGATCTGCAGCGTGGCGTGGTGGATCGAATAGCGCCGCTTCAGTTCGCCGCAGACCTCGGCCAAGAGCGCGTCGTCGATCGCCGCGCCCGGGCGCACAAGGTGGGCGGTCAGCGCCGTCTCGGTGGTGCTCATCCCCCAGATGTGCAGGTCGTGCACCTCGGTGACGCCGGGCAGGCCCGAGAGGTAGCTGGCGATGCCGCCGCGGTCGACGCCGGCCGGCACGCCGGCCAGCGCCAGACGCAGCGCCTCGCGCAGCAACGACCAGGTTCCCCAGGTGATCACCGCGCCGATCACCAGGCTGACCACCGGGTCGAGCCACAGCCAGCCGGTGACCAGGATGACGCCGCCGGCCACCACCACGCCCAGCGCCACCAGCGCGTCGGCGGCCATGTGCAGGAAGGCGCTGCGGATGTTGAGGTCGCTCTTGCGGCCGGACGCGAACATCATCGCGGTGACCGCATTGACCACGATGCCGACCGCGGCCACCGCCATCATCAGCGCGCCGGCGGCCGGCTCCGGCGTCATCAGGCGCAGCACCGCCTCCCAGGCGATCGCCCCGGTGACCAGCGCCAGCAGCACCGCGTTGGCGAGCGCAGCCAGGATCGAGGACGAGGCGAGGCCGTAGGTGAAGCCGATCGACGGCGCGCGCTTGGCCAGCGTCGCCGCGAGCCAGGCGAGGGCCAGGCTGACCACGTCGCCGGCGTTGTGGCCGGCATCGGCCAGCAGGGCCAGCGAGTTGGCGTAGAAGCCGTACGCCGCCTCGCCGATCACGTAGGCGCCGTTAAGCGCGATGCCGATCGCGAAGGCGCTGCCGAAGTCGGCCGGCGCATGATGGTGACCGTGGGCGTGGCCGTGCCCCCGATCGTGCCCCCGATCGCGATCGTGGTGGTGATCGTGGTCGTGATCGTGGGCGTCGTGATGGCGGTGGGCGTGATCGGACATGAGCGATGCAGTCGAGCGAGTCTTGCCGGCTGGATCAAGAGCCTTGCGGCCGCCCGAGCGGCGCGGCGAGGTGGCAGCCGAACTCCTTGGGGAAGTCGACCGAGACGCGGGCGTGGACGCGGCCCTGCCGGTCGAGGAAGGTCGCGCTGTCGGCGTGCGGGACGAACGCGCCGTGCCAGACATTGGGCCGGATGTAGAGGCCGCGCGTCCCGTCGCACCAGAAGCTCACGAACGAGGCCGGGGTCACGTCGTCGCCGGGCAGGGCGAGCGGCACGACGAAGCTCTCGCGGTTCACCGGCCAGATCATCTGGCCGCCGTCGGGGTGGTAGTTGGCCCGCCAGATCAGCGCGCGTTCGCGCGGGCCGGGCGGACCCTCGGTCGAGGCTTCCTCCGGCCAGGTGCTCCAGCCGAACAGGTACGAATCGCCCACCGCATTGTTGCGCGCATAGAGCGTCTGGCCGCGCCAGGCGAACTCGAAGAGGCCTTCGGTGACGCCGCCCTGGTCGCCGGAGTTCGCATCCACCGGCCGCCAGCCCTGCGCTGGCCAGCGCACGATCTCGATCTCGCAGGCCGCCGGGTCGTCGATCAGCCGTCCGTAGCCGTCCAGCGCCGCGTCGGTGGCGGCCACCAGCGGCGTTTCGTGCGCGCGCCGCACGCCGACCGTCGGCGAGTAGGCGACATCGTCTTGGGCGATGCGGTCGCCGGCGATGTCGGCGGTCTCGTCCAGCGTCACAGCGTCCTTCCCGCATGAATGTGGCGCGCCGGCCCTGGCGAGGCGCGGCGGCGATGGTATCAGAACGCGGTCGGAGGTGGGATGTCGGTCACGACAAGAACGAGACGGGCCGCGGCGGCGGCCCTTGGCGCGGCGCTGGCGCTCGTGTTGCTCGGCGCGCCGGCCGGGGCGCAGATCGCGCCCGACCGGCCGGACCTCGGTCCGCCGGCGCGGAACCTGCGCGAGCTGATCGACCGCTACCGCGCCTGGCGCGGCCCGGCCTACGATCAGCTGCAGTCGTTCAGCGAGCGCGTCTATTTCGAGGACGCGACGGGGCGCCGGTCCGGCTCGATCTGGATGGACCGCGACGGCCGCCTGCGCATCGAAAGCGACAGCGGCGCGGGCAAGCAGGTGCAGGCGGCGACGCCGGACGGGGCCTGGCGCGCCGGCGCCGACGGCAAGGCGGCCGACGATCCGGGCGCCGCCGAAGCCGCCCGCCGCTACGCCGCGCTGGAGTTCGGCGAGGCCTTCTCCGGCCGCGGCGGCGCGCAGGCGGAGCTCGCCGGGACCGCCGACGAGCAGGACCACACGTGGAGCGTGGTGCGCGTCACTTTCGGCGATGCAGACACCTACGACGCGCTGATCGACCCGTCGATGGGCCTGCTGTGCTGCTACCGGATCACCGAGAAGGGCGTCGCGCGCGAGGTGATCTTCACCAACTGGCGGCTGGTCGACGGCGTGCGCATGCCGTTCGCCCAGCTGACCCGCCGCGGCCCGGACGCCTCCGGCGTCCGCCTCGCCTCGGTCGAGATCAACCCCCCGCTCGACGCGGCGCTGTTCGCGAAGCCGGCGTCGTAGGGCGGGGCGGTCGCTAGGCGGAGGCGACTTTCCTGCGGCTGGCCAGCGCCGCGAAGCCCTCCGCATCTTCCAGCACTTGCTTGATCAGCCACGCGACGCCCGCGCCCTCCGGCTCGGGCGTGACGATGTCGACCGCCGCCTTCAGGTCGGGCAGCGCGTTGGCGACCGCCGCCGCGACGCCGCACTCGGCCAGGAACGCGTGATCATTCTCCGCGTCGCCGACGCCCAGCACGTCGGCGGCCGCGAGCCCCAGGGTCTCCAGCGCCGCAGCCAGGCCGCTCGCCTTGTCGACGCCGGCCGGCAGGCTCATCACCGAGTCCTTGTTGAGGATGGTCCGCCAGCCGATCCCCAGCTCCCGGATAGCCAGCTCGACCACCGCCGCGTACTCGTTGGCGGTCGCGACGATCGAACGGCCGACCGCCAGCGGCTGCACGCCGGCGAGCCTCAGCGCCTCCACGAACGCGGGCGGCGGGCTGGCGGCCAGCTGGCGTTCCTCACCCGACCCCGGCCGCCAGAGCAGCGCGCCGTTCTCGGCCACCACCAGGTCGAACAGCGCCACCTGCGGGAAGACGCGCCTCAGGTCCGGCAACTCGCGCCCGGTGACCATGATCAGGTGGCGCTCGCTCGCCTTCAGGCGATGCAGCGCCGCCAGCGTCGCGGCATGCACGTCACCGTGGCTGGCGAGCGTGCCGTCGTAGTCGGTCGCCAAAGCACGAACCTGGGCCCGGATCGGGACATTTTGCGGCAAAGCAGGTCAGCTCCAGGCCAGCTCGGACTTCTTGTCGTCGTCGTGGAAGGCGCGCTCCAGGCCGCCGACGTCGCTTCTAAGCTCGGCGGCGGTGTCGTGGAACAGCTTCTCCATCCGCTGCGTGCAGGCGCGCGGGTTCTCGGCGTCAGCCTTGGCCATGGCGTGGCTCCTTTCGATGACGCGCACGCCCTACCGAACCTTCCGAGCCGGATACGGTTCCGCTATCTGACGTCTGAAACGGGCGCGTGAGGACGCTTCGCATGGCGGATGTCGCGGCGATGGCGCAGGCGGGGACGGCGCGGCCGGCGGGCTCGCCGCTGGAGGTGTTCCTCGCCTTCCTGAAGCTGGGCTGCACCTCGTTCGGGGGACCCGTCGCCCATCTCGGCTACTTCCGCGCCGAGTTCGTCGAGCGGCGTCGCTGGCTGGACGACGCGGCCTTCACGGATATCGTGGCGCTCTGCCAGTTCCTGCCTGGACCGGCCAGCAGCCAGACCGGGCTGATGATCGGCCTTTCGCGCGCCGGCTACAGCGGGGCGGCGGCGGCCTGGCTCGGCTTCACGACGCCCTCGGCGCTGCTGATGGTGCTTTTCGCCTTCGCCGCGCCGGCGCTGAGCCGTGTCATCGGCAGCGACTGGCTGCATGGCCTCAGGCTCGCGGCCGTCGCGGTGGTCGCCCAGGCCGTGCTGGCGATGACCCGCACGCTGGCCCAGGGTCGCGAGCGCGCGACCATCGCCGTCGTCGCCGCCCTGGCCGCGCTCTGGGCGCCCGCGGCGATCACCCAGCTGGCGGTGATCGCCGCGGGCCTGGCGATCGGCTTCGCGCTGCTGCGCTCAGGCGATGACGCTGTGCGGCCCGAGCTGCCGACCATCGTGGGCCGGCGCACCGGCGCGGCGGCGCTGGCGCTGTTCGCCGTCCTGCTCATCGGCCTGCCGTTCGTCGCGAGCGCCAGCGGCAGCCATTGGCTCGACCTCTTCGCGCGGTTCTACCGGGTCGGCTCGCTGGTGTTCGGCGGCGGCCACGTGGTGCTGCCGCTGCTGCAGGCCGAGGTCGTCCCGCCCGGCTGGATAAGCCAGGCCACGTTCCTCTCCGGCTATGGCGCGGCGCAGGCTGTGCCCGGGCCGCTTTTCACCTTCGCCGCCTACCTCGGCGCGGCGATGGGACCGGCGCCGAACGGCTGGGCGGGCGCGGCGCTCTGCCTCGTGGCGACCTTCGCGCCGTCGTTCCTGCTCATCGTCGGCGCGACGCCGTTCTGGAACGCGCTGCGCGGCCGGCGCGAGGCGCGCGGCGCGCTGATGGGCGCCAACGCCGCCGTGGTCGGCCTGCTGGCCGCCGCCCTCTACAACCCGGTCTGGACCACCGCGGTCGCCACGCCGTTCGACGTCGGCCTGGTGCTGGCCGCCTTCCTGCTGCTCGCCGCCTGGAAAGCGCCGCCCGGGCTGGTGGTGGGCTTGACGGCGGTGGCCGCCGTGGCGCTTGGGTTCGCGCATGGCTGACCAGCTGACCCCCACCGCCCGCGCGCCCATCGCCCGCGCGCCCATCGCCCGCGCGGAAGCGTTCTGCGAACGCTTCGCCCTGCGCATTCCAATCCTGATGGCCCCGATGGCCGGCGCCTGTCCGGCCCCGCTCGCCGCCGCGATCGCCACCGCCGGCGGCATGGGCGCGTGCGGGGCGCTTGTGATGAGGCCGGAGCAGATCCGCGCCTGGGCCGCCGAAATGCGCGCCATCAGCAACGGCCCGTTCCAGTTCAACCTCTGGATCCCCGGCCCGGCGGCCGTGCGCGACGCCGCGCATGAGGCCGAGGTCCGCACCTTCCTCGCCCAATGGGGGCCCGAGCCCGCGCCGGAGGCCGGCGACCTCGCGCTGCTGGACTTCGACGCCCAGTGCGAGGCGCTGCTGGAGGCCGGTCCGGCGGTGGTGTCGTCGATCATGGGCCTCTATCCGCCGGCGTTCGTGGCGAAGCTGAAAGAGCGCCGCATCTCCTGGTGGGCCACCGCCACCACGCTCGCCGAGGCCAAGGCCGCCGAGGACGCCGGCGCCGACGTGATCGTCGCCCAGGGCATGGAGGCCGGCGGCCACCGCGGCGCGTTCGACGCGGGCTACGCCGAGCGCAGCCTCGTCGGCCTCTTCGCCCTGGTCCCGGCGGTGGCGGACGCGGTGCAGGTCCCGGTGGTGGCGGCCGGCGGCGTCGCCGACGCGCGCGGGGTCGCCGCGGCGCTTATGCTGGGCGCCAGCGCCGTGCAGGTCGGCACCGGCTTTCTGCGCGCGCCCGAGGCCAAGACGAACCCGGCCTGGGCCGCCGCGCTCGCCGAGGCCGCGCCGGAAGGCACCATGGTCACCCGCGCCTTCAGCGGTCGACCGGGCCGCAGCCTCGCCAACGCCTACGCCCGCGCCGCCACCGCCCCGGACGCGCCGTCGCCCGCGCCCTATCCGGTGCAGCGCGGCCTCACCCGCGGCCTGGCGATGGAGGCCGCCAAGGCCGGCGACATCGAGCGCATGCAGGCCTGGGCGGGCCAGTCCGCCCGCCTCGCCAGCGACCGCCCCGCCGGCGAGATCGCCCAGTCGCTCTGGAGCGGGGCGAAGGCGCTGCTGGGCGGCGGTTAGTCTGTCCTCGTCGCTTTGGTGAACGAGCTGTCGCGCAATCCGCTTAAGCCACCCGCGTAGACGCAAAAGAGGGGCCGGATCCGGGATGAACAGCCGAACGGAGACGATCGGCCCAGGCTTGGCGCTTGGCCTGCTTGGCCTGGCTCTCGGCCTCGCCGCCACGCCGTGCGCCGTCCGCGCCGACCCGCAGGCCGGGTCGGAGGCGCCGCCCGCGTCGCAGCCGCCGGAGCAGGCCGATCAGTCGACCGACAACGGCAAGTCCGACCGCTGGTGGGCCATCCAGCTGCAGGGCACCGACGTCTTCCAGTACAAGCCGTCGATGCGCTCGCCTTACGAGGGGCCGAACAGCCTGCCGGGCGCGGTCGAGCGCGCCAACACGCTGGACGCGTCGCTGATCGTCGGCCTGCGCCCCTGGAAGGGCGCGCAGTTCTGGTTCGACGAGGACATGAACCAGGGCTTCGCGCCGGGCAATACGCTGGGCGTCGCCGGCTTCGTGAACGGGGAGGGGGCCAAGGTCGGCCACGCCTCGCCCTACTACCGCCTGCAGCGCTACCTCTATCGCCAGACCATCGAGCTCGGCGGCGGCGACGCCGACGTCGACCGCGACATGATGGAGTTCGGCGGCAAGACCACCAGGAACCGCATCGTCGTCACGGTCGGCAAGTTCAGCCTGACCGACGTGATGGACGACAACGCCTACGCCCACGACCCGAAGAACGATGTCCTGAACTGGGCTCTGATCGACACCGGCTCATGGGACTACGCGGCGGACGCCTGGGGCTTCTCAGAGGGGGGCGTCATCGAGTGGTACGAGGGCGACTGGACGCTCCGCGGCGGCGTGATGAAGATGTCGACCATCCCCAACTCTGGCGAGCTGTCGCCGCATTTCGGCGAGTTCCAGTGGGACGGGGAGGTCGAGCTGCGCCAGAAGTGGCTGGGCCGCGAAGGCAAGATCAAGCTGCTCGGCTTCGTCTCGCGCGCCGAGATGGGCCGCTACGACGACGCCCTGGCGCTCGCCGCGGCGACCGGCGAGTTGCCGGACACCGGGCGCGTGCGCCACTTCCGCAGCCGGCCCGGCATCGCGCTGAACGTCGAGCAGCCGGTCAGCGACGACGCCGGCCTGTTCCTGCGGGCCGGCTGGAGCAACGGCGACTACGAGTCGTACGAGTACACCGACATCGACCGCACCGTGGCCGCCGGCGCCTCGATCAGCGGCGCCCGGTGGGGGCGCAAGGACGACACGCTGGCGATAGCGGTTGCGGTCAACGGCATCTCGAAGATCCACGAGGCGTTCCTGAACGCGGGCGGGCTCGGCATCCTGGTCGGCGACGGCAAGCTGCCGCATCCGGGGCCTGAGAGCATCCTCGAGGCCTACTACAGCCTGGGCGTCTTCAAGGGCGTGCACCTGACGCTGGACAGCCAGACCGTCGTGAACCCGGCCTACAACCGCGACCGCGGCCCCGCCGAAGTCATCGGCCTGCGCATCCACGGGCAGTATCAGTAGCCCTTCCCCTCGAGGGAAGGGGTTGGGATGGGGGCTCCGTCGGATTGGCCGCCGATCCGGCGCAGTGCGCCGATGGCGGCCTTGTCTGAAACGGCCCCCACCCCGAGCCCCGCCCCTCCCGGGGCGGGAGCAAATGGCGACTAGAACGCCCGCTCTACACGGAAGCCATACTGGCGTGGCGCCCCCGCGTAGCGCAGCGGCGAGAACGGCAGGCCCACGTTCGTGGCGATGATGTAGTGAAGGTCGGTGACGTTGGTGGAGTACAGCGTCACCTTCCACTGCGCCTTCGCCCAGGTCAGCTGCGTGTTGACGAGGTTCCGCGCCGGCAGAAATTCACCGAAGCGCTGGAACGGCGTCGCCCACTGGCTGCCGATGTAGGAGTAGTCGACGCGCGGCGTCAGCGTCGCATCGCCGGGTAGCGCGAACACGTACTGGCCGCCGACATTGAGCGTCCATTGCGGCGCGAGCGGCAGTGGCCGGCCGCCGAGTTCCACCGGTGCGGGCGGTACGGGAACCGGGTCGACGATCAGCGCCTCGCCGAGCCGGCTGTGCTGGTACGAGCCGCCAGCCTCGAAGCTGAGCGGCCCGAACACCGCCTGGGTCTCGGCCTCGACGCCATACATGGTCGTCGTGCCGGTGACGTTCTGGATCAGGTTCGTCTCGGCGGGCGTCGTGAACTGCAGCTGGAAGTGCCGGTAGAGCGTGTAGTAGCCGCCGATCTGCGCGCGCATGTGGCCGTCGAAGAAGGTCGGCTTCCAGCCCAGCTCGAAATCGGTCACGTCCTCCGGCCCGAACGGCGTCGCCGGGTCGGTGTTGATGCCGTTCTGCTTATGGCCCTCGGCGGCGAAGACGTAGAAGAAGTTGTCGTCGTTCGGCTTGAAGTTCAGCGCCACCTTGCCGGTCACCGCGTTGTCGTCGGTCGAGGCATGCAGGACCAGGCCGGCAGAGGGGTCGAAGTTGACGAAGTTGTTGTCGTCGAGGGTGAAGCGAGAATGGGTAAAGCGCGCGCCGGCCTCGATCTGCCACTGCGGGGTGATGTCGTAGGTCACCTGCCCGAAGACGGCGTCGGTATCCTTCGGCGTGTGGTAGATGATGTTGATGTCGAAGACGCCTTGCGGCAGGCCGATGTCGAAGCCCGAGCCCGGCGGTGATCCGGGCGGTATATCGACGACGTCATTCTGGAAATAGAGGCCGGCGACCCAGCGCAGCGGCCCCTTGTCGGGCGAGACCGCGTTCAGCTCCTGCGACCAGATCCGCTCGTTCGCGTAGTCGGCGAAGATGAACGGAAAGATCGACGTGCCGTCGATGTCGACCTGCTGGTTGGTGATCCCGTACTGGTAGCCGGAGATCGAACGCAGCACGATCCCGTCCGGCAGCGTGTAGCTCATGTTCAGCGACAGCCGATAGAACTTGTCGGTGCCGAAGTTCAGCGCATTGTTGGTGACATTGAATGGGTCCGACGGGTTCAGGTGGACGCCGTCGAAGCTTGCCGGGTCGGCCAGCGAGCCGCCGTGGTCGATGTAGTTGTACTCGCCCTTCGCCACGAGCTTGAACCGGTCGGTCGGCTGCCAGAGCAGGCCGACGCGGAAGCTGCCCTCCAGCAGGCGGCCGGGCGCGCCGCCCCACGGCGTCGTCCAGGGGCCGCTCACCGAGTAGAAGGAGCCGCGCTTCTCGCCGTTCCAGGCCACGCGCAGGGCCAGGTCGTCGTTCACCGGCACGTTGAGATAGCCGCGCAGCAGCACGTCGTCGTACGAGCCGTAGCCGGCCTCGACCAGGCCGCTGGGCCGCCCATGCAGGGTCGGGTCGTTGGTGGTGATGAAGATCGCCCCGCCGGTGGCGTTCTGGCCGGCGAACGTGCCCTGCGGACCACGCAGCACCTCGACGTTGGAGATGTCATAGTACGGCGCGTCCTGGAAGAAGCCCGGGAAGGCCGCGACGCCGTCCCAGTAGGTGACCACGCCCGACGGGGTCTGGACGTTGGTGAGGTCCTTGCCGATGCCGCGGATGTTGAAGAGGTTGCCCTGGCCGAAGTCGCTCACGGTCAGCGACGGCGTGTGGAACTGCAGGTCGTCGAGCGCGGTGATGTTCTTGTCGCGCAGCAGCTGGCCGCCGATCACGCTGGCGGCGAGCGGCGCGGTCTGCAGGTTCACCGTGCGACGCTCGGCGGTGATGGTCAGCGGGGCGGCGGTGGCGACCGGCGCGGAGGCGTCGGCGGTCGCCGTCGCCGTTGCGGTAGCGTCGACAGCGGCCGTCGCGTCGGCGTCGGCCGCGCGCGCGTGGCCGGCGGCGGCCAGCGGCGCCGTCAGCGCGAGCGCCGAGGCGGCCAGGCGGAATGCGCCTTTCGTCATGGTCGTATCCCCTCCCGAGCGGAGCCGCTCACTTCAGCGCGGTTTCCGTCATTCTCGCTCACGCTCGCATGTCAGCGAACGGCGGTCAACGAGTGCGCTCCGCCTTTCTGGGCTGGTTTGCCGAAATTACGAGCATTGTAGCGGAGATGAGACACGGCAAACATGCCAGTGCGGTGACGTCGCCTTGCGCCCTCTCCACCACCGCGCTGCGCGCGGCGGTCCCCCGTTCCGCTTTGCTACGCGGGGCAGGAAAGAATGCAGCGGCGCCGCTTCACCTTTTCCTGCCCCGCGCAGCGGGGGAGGGGGACCGCCCGGCGCAGCCGGGTGGTGGAGGGGGCGCAGGGCGGCCGACGGATCTATGCCGCCGCCGCGGTCCGCTCGAACCGGATCTCGATCTCCTTGCCCGTCAGCGCCGGCCAGTCGGCGATGATGTGGCCGGCCGGCGGGGCGGCGCGGGCGGCGACGCCGATGGGGGAGCGGTAGCGGGCGACGAAGCCGTCCTGGGTGCGCTCCAGCCGCGCTTCGACATCGCCGCGCGGGGTGGGGACGACCCCCTCGGCGTGGTCGAGGTCGGCGAGGTCGGGCGCCAGCTCGATCTCGGCGAAGCCCGGCGCGGCCGGCGCGACGCCGAGCACGCGGCGCGACAGCTGGTAGGTCGGCGTCGCGGAGAAGCCGTGGCAGAGGCTGGCGGTCGGCTCGAAGCTCTCCCAGAGCGTGGTCGCGCCTCTGGCCAGCATCGGCCCGTAGCGCTCGCGCATGAGCCGGAGCGCATTCGCGAAGCCGCCGTGGCGGGCCAGCGCCTCGTAGACGAAGTGGCTGTAGAAGGTGTTGGCCAGCACCACCCCGTCCTCGGGCTCTAGCGCAGAGCCGGTAGGGGCGATCGGCGGCGCCGCGGTGAACGTCAGCCGCTGGCTCTCGGCGATGCGGGCGAGCGACTCGCGTACGCGAGCCTCCGGCGCGTCCGCCCAGAGCGCGATCGCGGCGGTGGCGTGCTGCGAGGTCCAGGCTTCCTGCGCGCCGCTGACCGGGTCGACCATGTCGACATAGACTCGCCGGCGCGCGTCCCAGTGGCGCGCGTTCAGCGCCTCGCCGATCGCCGCGGCGCGCGCCGCCAGCCTGGCCGCCTCCCGTTCCCAACCGACCGCGCGGGCAAGCTCGGCCGCGACGCGGAAGGCGCCCGCCAGTTGCGCGTTCAGCGCGCCGGCCTCGCCGTGGCGACCCACGCCCGCCCAGTCCATGAAGTGCCAGTAGGGCATGTCGGCCACGAGGCCCGACGGGCCGATCAGCCGCTCGAACCAGGCGAGCGCCTTGAGGATCGAGGGGAAGACGGCCTCGATGGTCGCCAGGTCGCCGGCGTAGCGCCAGTGGTCGCCGGCGCAGAGGATCCACTGCAGCGTCCAGTCGGGGATCAACAGGCCGTCGGTCTTGTGGTCGCCCGGCGCGAACATCTGGGTGAGGCCGTCCGGCCGCTGGCTCTCGGCGGCCTGCGCCAGGTACTTGGCGGTCAGCGGCGCGACCGAAGGGCCGAACGCCGCCCAGCCGGCCAGGTTCTCGACGGTCACGTCGCCCAGCCACTGGCGCTGCTCGCGGCTCGGGCAATCCTCCCAGGCGTCGTGCATGCACTGGCGCAGCGTGTAGGCGCCGGTCGCCCAGAGCTGGTCGAGCACCGGGTCGGACGAAGCGAAGCGCCCGCGTTCCTCGACCGGATAGTTGACCAGGTTGGCGCCCAGTCCGCGGAAGACGACGCCGTCCGGTGCGTTGCGAACCGTCAGCTGCATCCAGCGGATCGCGCACCACTCGAAGCGCTCGAACGCCTGCACGCCGGCCTTGGCGCGGTAACGGCAGAGGTGGCTGTCGGCGCCCAGCCAGGGCTTTGGCTTGAGCCGCGCGTCCGGCGCGTGCCCGTCGGGCCGCCATTCGCCCGGCAGGCCTTCTGCGCAGGCGATCTCGATCTGCTCGCCGCCGCGCGCCTCGATCTCGAACCACGGCCGCCCGGTCATGATCTTCCCGAAATCGAGCAGGATGGTGGTGTCGCGGCCCGGCTCGGTGCGCACCACCGCGTGGCCGCCCTCCAGCTTCAGGAGATCATCCCAGCCGCTCAGCGCCCGGTCCGGCGCTTCGACGAGCGGCTCCTCGTAGGTGCGGCGGTGGAACGGCAGCTCGGGGTCGGGCGCGAGGCCGCGCACCCAGACGATGCGCTGGGCGGCGACCTTGCGGGTCTCCAGCATCGGGATGCCGCGCGCGATCAGCACCGGGAACGGGCGCGTCTCCAGCCCGCCGTAGAGGGCGTCCGGCCCGCCGCCGCCGGCGACCAGCGGCTGCGCGTCGTCCCAGCCGGCGTCGTCGAAGCCGACCTCTGTCCAGCCGGCCGGCAACGCGGCGGCGTCGAAGTCCTCGATGAAGCCAAGCGAATGGTTCGACTGCGGCGTGTCCTGCGTCCACGCATCCGACTGTACGCAGCGCCAGCCCGCGTGCGTCGACAGCGAGACCGGGCCGGCGCCCGTCAGCGCCTCGCCCTCGGTCCACAGGCCGCCGTCGCCAAAGGTCGGCTGCCACATGCCCTTGGTGGTCTCGTAGAAGGCGGTGTCGCGGCCGTAGGTGTGCACCAGCACCGCGATCACGTTGTCGCCGGACGCGAGCGCACCGGCCAGGTCATACTCGTCGTAGCGCTGGAAGAGCGGGCTGCAGCGCACCGGCCCGCGGCCCTGCTCGGCGCCGTTCACGTAAAGCACGTAGCGGCCGTCGACGGTGATCGAGAGCGGCGCGGCGGTCGGCGCCGCTTCCAGCCGCACGCTCTTGCGGAACAGGAACCAGCGGTTCTTCTCGTTCGGCCGCGCGCCCAAGCCAAGGTAGTGCTTGCGAAAGCCCATCGGGTCGATCGCCTGGCGCGGGGTCCAGACGAAGGGCGCTCTCAACTTGTCGGTCACTCGGCTCCCCTGGACGTTCGGACTTGCGACTTGCGGGCCTACATCACCGCCCCGACCTGCCAAGGCACGAACTCGGCCCCGCCATAGCCCAGCAGCTCGCTCTTGGTCTTCCGCCCAGAGGCGACCTCAAGCAGGTAGTCGAGGATCTCGGCGCCCTTTTCCTCGATCGATGCGTCGCCCGTCGCGATCGGGCCGCAGTCGATGTCGATGTCGTCCTCCATGCGCCGATAGATCTCGGAGTTGGACGACAGCTTGATCGAGGGCGACGGCTTGCAGCCGAACGCCGAGCCGCGGCCGGTGGTGAACGCGATCATCGTCGCGCCCGAGGCCACCTGGCCGGTCGCCGAGCAGGGATCGAAGCCGGGGCTGTCCATGAAGACGAGGCCGCGCTGGCCGATCGGTTGCGCGTACTCGACGACGTCGGCCAGCACCGAGTTGCCCGCCTTGGCGACAGCGCCCAGCGACTTCTCCAGGATGGTGGTCAGGCCGCCGGCCTTGTTGCCGGGCGACGGGTTGTTGTCCATCTCGGCGCCGTTGCGGCGCGTGTAGTCCTCCCACCAGGCGAGGCGTGCGCGCAGCTTGTCGGCGACGGCGCTCGACGTGGCGCGCGCGATCAAGAGATGTTCGGCGCCGTAGATCTCCGGCGTCTCGGAGAGGATCACCGTGCCGCCGAGGCCGACCAGCCGGTCGGAAGCGACGCCCAGCGCCGGGTTGGAGGTGACGCCCGACCAGGCGTCGGAGCCGCCGCACTGCAGGCCGAGGCTGAGCTCGGAGGCGGGCACAGCCTCGCGGCGCGCGGCGCCCACCAGCGGCAGCATGGCCTTCAGCCGGTCGAGGCCCGCCTCGATCGCGCGGCGCGTGCCACCGGTTTCCTGAATGGTGAAAGACTGGAACGTGGAGTCGTCGGGAAGGCCGTAGTCGCTCTTCAGTCGCCCTATCTGCACCACCTCGCACCCCAGGCCCACCAGCAGCACGCCGCCGAAGTTGGGGTTGGCCGCGGTGCCCCAGAGCGTGCGGCGCAGGATCTCGAAGCCTTCGCCCGAGCCGGCCATACCGCAGCCACTGGCGTGGGTGATCGGCACGATGCCGTCGATGTCCGGATAGTCGTCCAGGAGGCCGGAGCGCTCGGCCGCCTCAGCGATGTGGCGCGCGACGGTCGCCGAGCAGTTCACGCTGGTGAGCACGCCGAGGTAGTTGCGCACGCCAACCTTGCCGGTGGCGCGCCGATAGCCCTGGAAGCTGCGCGTCGGCTCCTGGCGCTGGGCGGCGGCGCCGCGGCCGGCGTCTTCCCGCAGCGCGCTCATCGCGAGGTTCTGGGTGTGGACGTGGCCGCCCGGCGCGATGTCGGCGGTCGCCGCGCCGATCACCTGGCCGTACTTGCGGACGATCTCGCCGGCGCGGATCGCCTGCGTCGCCACCTTGTGGCCGCTGGGGATGGCCTCGGCCGCCGCCAGGGCCTCGCCGGCGACCGGCTCGCCCGCCGCCAGATGGCGCATCGCGACCACGACATTGTCGGCCGCATTGAGGCGCAGGACGTTCGGGGGGGTGGTCATTGAAATATCAGCATAGACGTTCGCGGCATGGCTTTCTAGGATGCTGCGGCAATTCTCCACTCGCTGACATGCCAGTTATGCCCTGCGCCGCCGCCCGTCGCCGCACGTTCGCCACCCCGTCAGGACGGGCGCTGGCGTTCACGCAGCTGGGCTTCGGCGGCGCCCCGCTCGGCAACATGCACCGCATTCTCGCGGAAGACGAGGGTATTGGCACGACAACTGCCGCATGGGATGCGGGCCTGCGCTACTTCGACACCGCGCCGCTCTACGGGCACGGCCTCTCCGAGCAGCGCATCGGCCGCGCGCTGGCCGGCCGTCCGCGAGCGGAGTTCCTGGTCTCTACCAAGGTCGGCCGCCGGCTCGAGCCGTGCGCGCCGGGCGACGAGGGGGGCGGCATCTACAAGGGCGTGCCGCAGTTACGCGTCGAGTACGACTACACGCGCGACGGCGTGCTGCGCTCGCTGGAAGCCAGCCTGGCGCGGCTGGGGCTGGATCGCGTCGACATCGTCTACGTGCACGACCTGGAGCAGCGCACGCACGGCTCCGCTGGGGCTTACGCAGCGCGCTGGCGCGAGCTGACGGACGGCGGCGGCTGGCGGGCGCTGTCCGAGCTGCGCGCCGCCGGGACCCTCTCGGCGATCGGACTGGGCGTCAACGAGACGGCGGCCTGCGAGCGGTTCCTGGCGGAGCTCGATCCCGACCTCTTCCTGCTGGCCGGCCGATACACGTTGCTGGAGCAGGCGCCGTTGGCGCATCTATTGCCCGATTGCGAGCGGCGCGGGGTGGGGATCGTGATCGGCGGACCGTTCAATTCCGGTGTGCTGGCGCGCGCCGACGGCTCCTACGACTACGCCGACGCGCCTCGGGACGTGCTGGCGCGGGTCGAGCGGCTGGCGGCGGCCTGCGACCGCTTCGGCGTTCCGCTGCCGGCCGCCGCGCTGCAGTTCGCGGCCGCGCACCCGGCGGTGGTCAGCGTGATCCCGGGCGCGCAATCCGCGGCGGAGGTGGAGGCGAACGTGGCGCTGATGGAGGTGGCGATCCCGCCGGCGCTCTGGGACGCGCTGAAGGCCGAGCGGCTGATCGATCCGGCCGCGCCGACGCCCGCGGGTCGCCTGACGCCATGCTGAAGGGCATCGATCCGATCCTGGGACCCGAGCTCCTCGCCACGCTGCGCGCCATGGGGCACGCCGACGAGATCGCCATCGTCGACGCCAACTTCCCGGCCGCGGCCAATGCGAAGCGGCTGATCCGCGCCGAGGGCGTCACCGCGACGCGGATGGTGCAGGCGATCCTCTCGGTGCTGCCGCTGGAGCAGTTCGAGCCGGTCGCCGCCTTCCGCATGGCGGTCGACGGCGCGCCGGACGAGCTGCCGCCGGTGATCGGCGAGTTCGAGCAACTGCTGAAGGCGGTGGGCTACGACGGCCCGATCGCCGCGCTGGAGCGCTTCCCCTACTACGAGCGCACCCGCGCCGCCTACGCGATCGTCGCCACCGGCGAGCGGCGCTACTGGGGCAACCTGATCCTGAAGAAGGGCGCGATCCCGCCCGAGGCTGCGCCGGGCGACCCCGCCTGATGCGCATCGACGCCCACCAGCATTTCTGGCGCGTGAGCCGCGGCGACTACGGCTGGCTGACTCCGGACGCGCATCCCGCCATCTGCCGCGACTTCGGCCCGGACGATCTCGCCCCGCTGCTCGGCGCCGCCGGCGTCGAGCGCACGGTCCTGGTCCAGGCCGCGCCGACCGAAGCTGAGACGGCGTTCCTGCTGGAGATCGCGACCGCCACCCCGTTCGTCGCCGGCGTCGTCGGCTGGACGGATCTGGCGGCGCCCGACGCGCCAGCCAGGATCGAGGCGCTGGCGTCGCGCCCGAACCTGCTCGGATTGCGTCCGATGCTGCAGGACGAGTGTGACGACGCCTGGATCCTGCATCCGCGCGTCGGCGCGGCGCTCGATGCGATGGAGCGCACGGGACTGACGTTCGATGCGCTGATCAAGCCGCGTCACCTGCCGCACATCGCCCGGCTGATCGAGTCGCGGGCGTCCTTGCGCCTGGTCATCGACCACGGCGCCAAGCCCGATATCGCCGCCGGCGGGCTGGGCGGCTGGGCCGAGCAGATGCTGGCCATCGGCCGCGGCTCGGGGGCTTTCTGCAAGCTGTCGGGGCTGGCGAGCGAGGCCAGGGCCGGCTGGCGTGCGGACGACCTCGAGCCCTTCGTCGACGTGCTGCTCGACGCATTCGGGCCGGCGCGGCTGATGTGGGGCAGCGACTGGCCGGTGGTGAACGAGGCCGGCGGCTACGCGGCCTGGCGCGCGGCGGCCGAGGCGCTGACCGCGCACCTGACGGACGGCGACCGCGCGCTGATCTTCGGCGGGACCGCCGCCGCCTTCTATGGCCTAGCCGTATGAGGGGGATCGCCGCATGAGGCTCTCCGCCGCCGACATCCTGCCCGCCGACCGCTACGGCGGCGTGCTGGTCGGCCGCGTGTGGCTGGACGACGGCCCGCACGTGGTGGCGGCGCGCGAGGACGGGCTCTTCGACCTCTCGGCGCTGGCGCCGACGATGAGCGACCTGATCGACCTGCCGGGCGCGGCGGTGCAGGTGCGCTCCCATGCCGGCCCGCGGCTGATGAGCCTCGATCAGGCGCTCGCCAACGAGGCGCTGCTGGCGCCCTGCGATCTCGCCGCGATCAAGGCCGCCGGCGTCACCTTCGCCGACAGCCTGGTCGAGCGGGTGATCGAGGAGCGCGCCAAGGGCGATCCGCGCGCGGCCGAGGCGTTGCGGGCCGAGTTCGGCGCGCTCTTGGGCGGCGACCTGAAGGGCGTGCGGCCGGGATCGGAGGCGGCGATGGCGCTGAAGGCCGCGCTGGTGGAGCGCCGGCTCTGGTCGCAGTACCTGGAGGTCGGCATCGGCCCGGACGCCGAGGTGTTCACCAAGGCCCAGCCGATGTCGGCGGTGGGCTGCTGCGCGGCGGTCGGCCTGCATCCGAAGTCCGAGTGGAACAACCCCGAGCCGGAGATCGTGCTGGCGGTCTCCTCGCGCGGCGACATTGTCGGCGCGACGCTCGGCAACGACGTCAACCTGCGCGACTTCGAAGGGCGTAGCGCGCTGCTGCTCTCGAAAGCCAAGGACAACAATGCCTCCTGCGCGGTCGGTCCGTTTGTGCGGCTGTT
>DATNEH010000230.1:0-15434 GCA_035553015.1 Caulobacteraceae bacterium
AATCGCGCGCACGCTACGTCCGCACTTGCAACCGCACCAGCCCGTGGAACGACGACCCCGTCGGCCGCCACTCGGCCGGCGCATTCGGGTCCGCCAGCGCCAGTGCGGGGAACCGCTCGACCAGCCCCCAGATCGCCTCGCGCGCCTCCAGCCGGGCCAGGGGCGCGCCAATGCAGATGTGGGCGCCGGCGCCGAAGCTGACGTGCGGGGCCTCGCGGCGGGCGACGTCGAAGCGGTGCGGGTCGGTGAACGCGGCCGGATCGCGGATGGCGGCCGGCGTCATCACCGCCGCCACCTGGCGGGCGCGCACCGGGCAGCCGCCCAACTCCAGATCGCGCGCAGCTACCCGCTGGGCGCCCTCGACCGGTGACTCGAAGCGCAGGATCTCCTCCACCGCCGCGCCGATCAGCGAAGGGTCGGCGCGCAGCTTCGCCATCTCGGCCGGGTGGCACAGCAGCAGGTTGATCCCGTTGGCGATCAGGTCGGCGGTGGTGACGTTGCCGCCCAGCAGCAGGTTCAGGCAGTTCACCCGGATCTCGGCGTCGCTGAGCGCGCCGGTCTTGGCCTGCACGTCGATCAGGTCGGTGATCAGGTCGTCGCGCGGGCGCGCCCGCCGCTCGGCGACGGCGTCGTCGAAGTAGTCGAGCATGGCGACGGCCGCGGCCTTGTTCTCGCGCTGTTGCGCCTCGGTGGGATTGGGCTCGAAGACGTTGAGCATGGCTTCCGATAGGGCGCGAAAGCGCGGCGCGTCGCTCGTGTCGACGCCGAGCACCCGCCCCATCACGACGGTGGGGATCGGCATGGCGTAGTCGGCGATCACGTCGAAGCCGCCGGCCGGCAGCCCGTCGAGTTGATCGCGCACGATCGCCTGCACGTCGGCCTTCATCGCCGCCACGCGCTTCATCAGCGCCGCCTGGATCGGCTTGCGGACGCGCGAATGGTCGGGCTCGTCCATCCAGAGGATGGCGGCGTCGCGCTCGCCCGGCCGGTTCATGTCGGCCGGCTTGAACGAGCGCACCAACGCGCCTTCCTCGGCGCGGTCGGCGTCCTTCCACTGCGCCGGATCGGCGAGCCAGGCGCGCGCATCCGCCAGCCGGGTCAGCAGGAAGGTGCGGCTGGCCTCGTCGAACCAGACCGGGTGCTCTGCCCGCATCCGGTCGAACCACTGATGCCGCTGATCGATCGCCTCGCCCATTGCCGCCTCCTGCCTTGGACGCGCCAAGGCTAGCGGCGCAGCGACGTGAGCAAGAGTGAATTCGACTCAGTCGTGATTTCGGAAGCAGTGAAATTACTGCGATGCAAACGAAAGCCCCGCTCCCTGGTCGGAGAGCGGGGCTGAAAGTCCGTCAGGCGCCCGGAAGCGCCTCGGTCGCCGTGCTCAGTTCACCTTTTCCAGCACATGGATGGCGCAGGCCGAGCCCATGCCGACCACGTGGGTGAGGCCCAGGCGGGCGCCTTCGACCTGGCGCTTGCCGGCTTCGCCGCGCAGGTGGGTGGTCACCTCGTAGATGTTGGCGATCCCGGTGGCGCCGAGCGGGTGGCCCTTGGAGAGCAGGCCGCCCGACACGTTCACCGGGATACGGCCGCCGAGCGCCGTCTCGCCGCTGTCGATCAGCCGGCCCGCCTCGCCGTCGGCGCAGAGCCCGAGGTTCTCGTAGTGGACGATCTCGGCGGTGGCGAAGCAGTCGTGCAGCTCGACGAGGTTGATGTCCTCGGGGCCGACGCCGGCCTGCTCGTAGGCCGCCTTCGCCGCCATGCGGGTCACCGCGTTGAAGTCGGGCATCACCAGGTTGCGCGGGGTGTAGGGATCGGAGGTCATCGCCGAGGCGCGCACCCGCACCGCCCGCTTCATCAGGCCCTTCTTCTTGGCGTACTCCTCGGAGCAGATCACCGCGGCGGCCGAGCCGTCGACGTTCACCGAGCACATCAGCTTGGTGTTCGGATACGAGATCATCTCCGCGCCCATCACTTCCTGGAGCGGGGTTTCGATCTGGTACATCGCCTTCGGGTTCAGGGTGGAGTGGTGGTGGTTCTTCACCGAAACCTTGGCGAACTGCTCGAAGGTGGTGCCGTACTGGCGGGTGTGCTCCATGCCGACGTGGGCGAACACCGACGGCATCGTGCCGGAGCCCAGAAGGCCCTCGGTCGGGATGCCGGCGCCGCCGCCACCGCCGCCCAGAAGGCCCTTGCCCATCTGCTCGACGCCGACACAGAGCACCACGTCGTACTGGCCGGCCTTGATCGACATGAAACCTTCGCGGAAGGCGGTCGCGCCGGTGGCGCAGGCGTTGGCGACGTTGACCACCGGAATGCCGGTCTGGCCGATCTCCTGCAGCACCCGCTGGCCGACCATGCCGCTGGCCTGGCCGAGGTTGCCGCAGAACAGCGCCTGCATGTCCTTGATGGTCAGGCCCGCATCGTCGAGGGCCATCAGCGCCGCTTCGGCGCCCAGGTTGGGAACGGTCCGGTCCGGGAACCGGCCGAACTTAATCATGTCGGTTCCGACGACGTAGACTTCGGTCATGGCTTTGCGCTCCTCAGGCCGGAACGAAGAAATAGGAGAGATACGAGTTGCCGTCCTTGTCCTTCCGGCCGGCGTCGCGGAAGACGACCTTGACGGGCATGTCGAACTTGATGGCCTCGGGCGAGGGCAGCATGTCGACGAGGTTGCCTTTCAGGCAACCGCCGCCTTCCAGGTCCACGATGGCCGAGATGAACGGCACCGGCACGCCCGGGAAGTTCCGGTGCACGACGGTGTAGTTGTAGAGCTTGCCCTGGTTGGAGAGCTTCACCGCGCTCATCTGGTTGCGGGTCCCGCAGGACGCGCAGACCATGCGTTCGCCCAGGAAGATCGCGCCGCAATGGCCGCATTTCTGCCCTTCCAGGTAGGGCTCGCCGCCTTCGGGGATCTTCAGGTAGGGCACGACGGGCAACGGCTTGGTGGCGGTCTCGGCTTCCGGCATCGGCTTCCTCGGAACTCCTAACTTGGGCGCGCGGCGACCGCCTATCGAAAGGCGGGGGCGCTTGCGGCCGCAAACTTATACCCGGTCCGGCGGTTGACAACCGCTCCCCGACGTAAGGCGCGAGAGAAAACCTACCGTTACGCGAAGGTTGCTGAAAATTCATGGGTTTAGCAGTCGGAAGGACTTGATTTCGCCGCCTGGAATGTCCCTCAACTAGGGTCCGCGACGCCCCCGTCACGATTCCGGAGCGAACCCGCTTTGAACAAGGCCGCCGACGCCGCCCGTCGAATTTCGCTGCCGACCATCCTGATGTTCGCGGCCGGCGCCCTGCCCCTGAGCGGCATCGGCACGGCGATGAGCATCTACGTCCAGCCGTACTTCGCCCAGGACCTGGGCGTCGGCCTGATCCCGATCGCCGTGGCGCTCTTTTGGATCCGCATCATCGACATGGGGGTCGACCCGATCCTCGCCATCGTCATGGACCGCACCAAGACGCCAATCGGCCGCTATCGCGCCTGGATGCTGGCGGGTGCGCCGATCCTGATGCTGGGCGTCTGGGAGCTGTTCATGGCGCCCAAGGGGATCGGGATCGCGTATCTGATCGTCTGGTACCTGGTCTACGCGCTGGCTTCCTCGATGGTGGGGCTGGCGCGCGCGGCCTGGTCCGCCAACCTAGTCACCAAGTACGACCAGCGGGCGCGCTTCTACGGCTACCTCGGCTTCATCACGGTGTTCGGCGCGCTGTTCATATTGCTGACGCCGGTAATCTCCGAGCGGCTCGTCAAGCACCCCAACAACGTGCACCTGATGGGCTGGGCGATGCTGGCGTTGATCCCCATCGCGACGGCGATCACCGCGCTCGTGCGCGAGCCGATCAACGCGGATGCGGCCGCCCAGCACCCGCATTTCGCCCTGCGCGACTACTGGTCGATCGCCACCAAGCCGGAGGTGGTGCGGCTGTTCTTCTCGCAGTTCTGCCTGACGCTCGGGCCGGGGTGGATGGCCAACCTCTACATCTTCTTCTTCACTAACGCCCGGCTCTTCACGCAGGGCCAGGCCTCGATCCTGCTGATCACCTACATCTTGGCAGGCGTCGTCGGCGCGCCGGTGATCGGCTACGTCGGCGGCAGGTTCGGCAAGCACCGGACCCTGATCGTATCGACGATCCTCTACTCGATCGGCCTCTGCACGGTGGTCGTGGCGCCCAAGGCCAACATGCTGGTTGGCATCCCGATCATGATCTGGTGCGGCTTCATGGCCAACGGCTTCGACCTGATGACCGGCGCGATGATGGCCGACGTCGGCGACCAGGTGCGTCTCGAGCAGGGCAAGGAGCGCATGGCGCTGCTCTACGCGGTGACTGGCCTGGCCGGGAAGCTGGCGGCCGCCGGCGCGGTGATCATCGCCTATCCGTTGCTTGCCGCGATCGGCTACCAGCCGACGCTCGGCGCGCACAACACGCAGGCCGCGCTTGACGGCCTGACGATCGTCTTCATCACCGGGCCGATATTCTGGTGCGTGGCGGGCGGCCTCTGCTTCCTCGGCTGGAAGCTCGACGCCCAGAAGCACGCGCAGATCCGCGCGGAGCTGGAAGCACGCGACACGCTCGTCGCCCAGCGCGCGGCGGCGCAGGCGCGCGGCGCGTCGCTTCCGGAGCACGGCGCGCTCGATCCCGGCGTCGTCTGAGCTGCCTGAAGGCGACCACCCCGTCTTCACCGATCCCAGGCGCGCGCCCGCAAGGCCGCGACAGACTTCGCGGTTGTCTGGCGCCGCTTTTCAATGTCTTCTTCTGAATAGGCAGTGTTCCGGGGGGAGCGATGCGTCGGTTGTTCGCCGAATTTGCGACAGTCTGCTTCTGCGCCTCGCTGCTTAGCGGCTGCCTGGCGTTCGGCGACATCGACAACCGTGCGACGTCGTTCGACCAGGGCGTGGGGTCGTTCCAGAACCGCGCGATCCTGCTCAACCTCGCACGCGCCAGCCAAAGGGAGCCGATGTATTTCGTCTCCGTCGGCGCCACCAACGCTCAGGGCCTGTCGGACTTCCGGGCCAGCATGCCAAGCTTCGAAGAGGGTCCCAAGCTTACGCCCACGCTGCACGCCTACACGTTCAGTCCTGGCGGATCGACCTACTGGGATAACCAGACGTACACGAACACTCAGATGAACGTGTACAGCACCCACGACTTCTATCAGGGGCTGATGTCGCCGCTGAGCCTCGAGGAGATCAATCTCCTGCTGCACCAGGGCTATCAGCGGCAGTTGCTGTTCTACCTGACGATCGTGAAAGCCAAGATCACGCCGCTGGGACCGGACTTCAAGCCGGATCCGAGCCGCCCGCCCTACTACATCTACAATGACCCGGACGGCGAGCCGGCCAACTACGCGGAGTTCGTCGGCCACATCAGACTCGCCATGGAGGCCGGGCTCACCACCGACGTCGCCGCCGAGCCCGGGACCGATGACGCGGGCTCGGCCGACAAGGTGATCGCAGCGGCGCCGGCGCCGCCGTCGGCTGGCGGGAAGGGCGGCGGCGTCGAGTTCGTCGTCAAGGGCGAGGCAAAGCCAAGCCCGAAAGTCGTGGAGTGCCTCGACGAAGCGCTGCAGTCGACGCAGGGACACGCCTTCGTCGGCGCGCTGAAAGCCCAGCATCAGCCCGTGCGCCTCTGCGGAGAGCCCGCGACGGGACCCCAGAAAAACGTCGTGTTCTGGCGCGACAGCAACGGCAAACCCGAAGCCCAGCAGATCGAGATCGTGTTCCGATCCACGTATGAGATCTTCCGCTACCTCGGCGCACTCATGAACGAGCCGGCGGCGAGCGGCGCGGGCGATTGCGCCAACCAGTCTGTCCATGCTGCGCCGACGATTTGCGACTTCACGACGCCCGACACGCCGACGCCGATCGGACCGCTCTTCCGGGTGCAACCCGGCGGCGGCTCGCTCGCGGCCTGCTTCACGGCGGTCGCCTACGCGAACAGGCGCTATTGTGTGCCTAACGGCGGCCGCGAGCTCGATATGACCAAGGACGTGTTCAACATCCTGATCTCGCTGATCGCGTTGAAGCAGTCGCCGGGAGATCTGCCGACGCCGCAGGCCGTTCTGCTGCAGTAGGCGGATCGCGGCGCCAGTCAGGCGATCGTCAGGTCGCGGAACTCCGGGGCCACGGCCTCGTAGGCGCGCGGCGGCGGCGTCAGCCGCAGACGGGCGCGCGCCGCGTCCAGCGGCTCGAACATCAACTGCTCGTAGTCCTCGCCGGGCAGCCAGGCGGCGCGCCGCGCACGCCCCTGCGCCTCGAGGATCGCCCGGCGCGCCTGGCCGGCCGCCGGCCCGTGGCAGCGCAGGAAGCCGCCGGCGACGATCAGCCCCCAGCCCGCCCCGCGCACCTCCTGGTAGGCGAACGCCGCCAGGCACATCTCCCCCAGCGCGTCGCGGCCGTAACCGGTCAGCACGTGCCAGACGTCGTGCAGGTCGCGCACGCGGCGGAACCACCAGGCGTAGGGATGCCGCTCGTCGAGCTCCTCGGCCGGCACGCCCTTGTGGCTCTCATCGATCAGCCCCATCACCGAGAGGTGCTCGGTCGCCTGGAACTCGCGGTAGGCCGCGCCGACGCTGGCGGGCGGAAAGCTCGCGACCCAGGCAGGGTCTTCCAGCCGTTCGGCGAACTCCACCCGCTCGTAGGCGATGCGTCCGCCCTCGTCGCTGGCCAGCAGGCGGGTGAAGTCGCGGGCGTAGGCGCGGCCGTTCAGCGCGAACATGATCTCGAAGACTTCGGCGGTGTCTTCCTTGTTCTTGAACAGGCGCCGCAGCGCACGAAACGCGCGCGGCCAGTCGTGGCGCAGCCGGTCGTGACGCAAGCGCTCTGGCGGCCTCGCGCTCAGGGATGCGGGTCTCGTCGCTGCGGTCATCGGGACACCCCACCGCCGAGCTTTCCCATCGCCATTTGCCAAGTCAAGGCGGCGCGCCCTTGGCTGCGCACATGGGGGAAGTCCGATGGACCCCCCGATAGACGTCCCTGGGCGCTTAACCTAAACCGGCCGGGCGCCCTGGGGGTGGTGATGCTGCGCAGCTACGAGACCAGGACCGGGCCCAAGCGCATCCTCGCGATCGACGGCGGCGGCGTCCGCGGCGCGCTCGCCGTCGGCCTGATCGACAACATCGAGCGCGCGCTGCGCCACAAGCTGGGGCGCAAGGACCTGGTGCTCGCCGACTACTTCGACCTGATCGGCGGCACCTCGACCGGCGCGATCATCGCCGCCGGCCTGGCGCTCGGCCGCAGCGCCGACCAGTTGGCCGAGCTCTATCGGACGCTGGGCCCGCGGGTGTTCCACGGCGGCGGCTTCCGCGTTCCGCTGATCCAACCGAGGTTCGACCCCAGGAAGCTCGAGCAAGTCATCACCGAGGAGCTGGGGCAGGCGACGCTGGGGACCGCCGACTGGAAGACCGGCTTCGCGGCCATCGCCAAGCGGGTCGACACCGGCTCGTCGTGGATTCTGACCAACTGCCCGAACGCCAAATACTGGGACGGCGATCCCGACGAGAACGCCCGCGAGCCCGACCCGGCCAAGCGCACCACGGTCCCCAACCGCGACTATCCGCTGGCCAAGGTCGTGCAGGCCAGCGCCGCCGCGCCGTTCTATTTCGACATGGTGCGCATCGAGGTGAACCGCGGCGACGCCGGCGCCTTCTTCGACGGCGCCGTGACCCCGCACGGCAACCCCGCCCTGCAGCTGGCGATGACGGCGGTGGCCCCCGCCTACGGGATGGGCTGGGAAGCGGCCGCCGACAAGCTGATGATCGTCTCGGTCGGCACCGGCCAGCACCGCCCGATGCGGCCGGAGTGGGCCAGGCGTCCGGCGCGGCTGGCGATCTGGAAGGCGATCCACGCGCTGACCTCGCTCACCTACGACACCAGCCAGCTGGCCATCGCGATGCTGCAGTGGCTGGGGACCTCGCCGCAGCCGTGGCGCATCAATGGCGAGATCGGCTCGCTGCAGGGCGAGTCGCCCGCGGCGCCGCTCTGGACCTTCGTCCGCTACGACGCGCCGCTCGAGGCGCGCTGGCTCGCCGAGCACATGAAGACGCCGCCGCCGGCCGGCCTGCTGCCGAAGCTCGCGCGGCTCGACGACGACCGCCAGGTCCCGGCGCTCTACGAGATCGGCCTGAAGGTCGGCGAGAAGCTGGTGAAGCCCGAGCACTTCCCGGACGCCTTCGACCCGCCGCCCATCCCGGTCTAGCGGCGCGTTCTGCTTGGCTGGTCCCGGTCCGGCCGGTAACAGGGGCGCCGACCCGGTCGACAAGAAGCACCAGGAAAGCATCAGGAGGGACACATGGCCGCCTACATCGTCTTCACCCGCGAGCGGATGCGCGACGAGGCCGAGTTCAAGACTTACTCGGGCAAGGCGGGGCCGTCGCTGGCCGGTCACTCGGTCAAGCCGCTCGTCGCCTACGGGAGGTCCGAGACCCTGGAAGGCGCGCCGATCGAAGGGGCGGTGATCCTGGAGTTTCCGACCCTCGAAGCCGCGAAGGCCTGGTACGAGAGCCCGGCCTACGCCGAGGCGAAGGCGCACCGCTTCGCCGCCGCCGACTATCGCTGTTTCATCACTGAAGGGCTCTGACCCGGCCGCGACCTCGCTAGAGGTCTCCGAGCTCCAACTCGCCCCGGGCGATGCGTTCGCGCAGTTCGCGCTTCAGCACCTTGCCCGAGGCGTTCTTCGGCAACTCGTCGATGAACACCACGTGTCGCGGCTTCTTGTAGCTGGCGATGCGCTCGCGGATGAACGCCACGAGGTCGGCGCCGGTGACGGTTTCGCGTGCGCAGACCACCGCCACCACCTTCTCGCCCCACCGCGGATCCGGCGCCCCGACCACGGCGGCCTCCACCACCGCGGGATGCTCGTAGAGGATCTCTTCGACCTCGCGCGGGTAGACGTTCTCGCCGCCGGTCAGGATCATGTCCTTCTTGCGGTCGACGATGTAGAGGTAGCCGTCCTCGTCCCAGACGCCGACGTCGCCGCTGCGGAACCAGCCATCCGTGAAGGACGCCCTGGTGGCGTCGGGATTGCGCCAGTAGCCGCTGAGCACCTGGTCGCCCTTGACCACGATCTCGCCCGGCTCGCCCGGCGCCGTGTCGCGGCCCTCCTCGTCCACCACCCGCACCTGCGCCATCGGCATCTGCCGACCGACCGAGCGCAGGATCGGCAGCCCGTGCTCGGCGGCCCGCTCGTGGTCGGCCGGGCTCATGAACATCACGTTGCCGGCGAGCTCGGTCATCCCGAAGCCGGTCGAGAAGCCCACCTGGGGCCAGCGGGCGCGCGCCTTGCGCAGCACCTCGGCGGGCATCGACGAGGCGCCATAGCCGATACGCCGCAGCGAGGAGAGATCGAACCGGTCCGTGCCCGAATCCTCGAGCAGCATGGCGATCATGGTCGGCGCCATCGCGGTGTTGGTGACGCCATAGGTCTCCACGTTGCGCAGCAGCGTCTCGGGATCGAAGCTGCGCAGCAGCACCACCTCCCAGCCGCGCAGGTGGTACATCGGCATCACGTAGCCGGCGACGTGGAACTGCGGGAAGGTGAACATGCAGACCTCGTCGGGCGCCGCCTCCCAGGCGCACATCGAGTTCACCACCGCCGCCATCAGGTTCCGGTGCGACAGCATCGCGCCCTTGGGCAGGCCGGTGGTGCCCGACGTGTAGAGCAGCCAGCAGAGGTCGGTCTCCTCGGCGCGCCTTGCCGGCGGTTCGGGCGCGCCGGTGGCGACGAAGGCGTCGTAGTCCCCGCAATCCTCCGCCGCGTCGCCGCCGATCAGCAGGATGCGCTCCACCGAGGGGATGTCGGCGCGGATCTGGCGGATGGTCGGCAGGTACTTCGGCTCGACCACCAGCACGCGCGGCTCGGCGTTGCCGATGATGTAGGCGAGCTCGCGCGCCGAAAGCCGATAGTTCAGCAGCGTCAGCGCCATCGCTGCGCCGGGGACGCCGTAGTAGCACTCGACATACTCCGGGCAGTTCTCCGCCAGGATCGCCACCCGGTCGCCCGCTTCGCCGGTCGCGGCCAGCGCGTTCGACAGCCGCCAGCAGCGGTCTCGAAGCTGGGTGTAGGTCAGCGCCCGCTCCTGGAAGCGGATCGCCACCTGATCCGGGGCATGATGGGCGGCCACCACCGGGACATCACTGAGCAGCATCGCCGTCTCCACCGCCGCTGACGCGCGACAGCACTTTTATAACGAACTCTAATTTTGTGGGAAGGCGCGCAAATCGCAGAGAGCGTCCGCGAAACTTCGCCTACCGGGCCGCCGCCCGCGACCACGGGATCACATCCCGCAGCCGGTCGGCGGTGTGGCTGTCGCCGAAGCGTTCCGCGCGCCACAGCGCCTCGGCGACGCTGGCCCGCTGCTCGGCGCCCAGCCCGCGCCAGTCGAGGCGCTCGGAGAGCGTCCAGCGGTAGGTCCAGTTGCGCGGAAGCGCCAGGTAGCCGGCGACCGTGAGGCGGCCTTCGGCGAAATCGAGCAGGTGCTGCAACTCGTGCTGCAGCACGCCCACCTGCGCCGTGCCGGCTAAGTCAGCGCGAGCCTGCGGCCACCAGATGGTCTGTCCGACGGCGATGATCGGCGGCCCGCGAAACCGCCATCGCACCAGGTGAGCGGCGAAATGCGGCCGGTCTTCGATCTGCGGGGCCACATCGCCTGCGCCCAGGGCGGCCGCAAGGCCGGGGCTCAGCTCCGACCATTCGCCGGCCGTCAAACCCCGGGCGGTCATCGGCGCACTGGACTTAGGCGACCACTGCCGAGCGTGCGCTCCACCAGCGGCGGCGGGGCGGCGCGACGGGCTCGCCGAGCTGGCGGTCGATGGCGGCGACGATCATGCCGGCGGCCCACTTGTGCGCGGTGAACAGGTCGGCGAACACCGGTCCCGCAAGCGGCACGACGTCGCCCAGCGTCCGCACGCCGAGGATCAACGCCGCGCGCGCCAGCACGCTCGCCGGCACGCCCGCCCGGGCGCCCTGCACCAGGATGAAGGCGCCCGCGCCGAAGCTGTAGGCTTCGCCCACCGCCGGAATCCAGCTGAGCACGCCGTCGACGCCAAGGCTGAGCGGACCCAGCCTGACGATGTTGTCGGACAGCCGCCCGATCAGGTTGACGGTGTTGCGGATGGACCTGAGCTCGGCGTCGGTGCGGATCATCGAGAAATCTCCCCGGAGCGCGACCCACCGAGCCGCGCCGTCACAAATGGAACTACGAAGCTTCGGCTAGGCTTCGGGCGGTGGCTGCGGCGCAGCGGACCCAGCGGCGGCCGCTCGGTTGGCCTCGCGCCGGCGCGCCATGGCGGCGGCCACGCTGTCGGCGGCGTTGCGGACGCCCTCGTGGATCTGCTCGTCGAGCTCGGTCATCCGGCGGCTGAACGCCGAGTTGGGACCCAGGCTGTCGTTGATCTTGCGCGCCACCGTCCGCAGCTCTTCCTGCAGCCGGCGCGTCGCCGCCTCGAACTCCGGCGCCGGCCCGCGCTCGCCGAGGCTGACGCGCACGGCCTGGGCGATGAAGCCCGAGCGGGTCATGCCCTTCGCCTCGGCGGCGGCGTCCAGCCGCTGCAGCAGGCGCTCGCCCAGCGAGATGTTCACGCGCACCGGCGTGTCCTCCACCGCGACATCGACCAGCACCGGAAAGAGCCCCGGCGTCAGGCTGATCTTCTCGATCGGGGTCGGCTGCGGCCAGGTGTCGCCGGCGTCGGCCAGGCGCTGCAGGTGAGTCGATACCGTCTGGCGCGCGGTCAGCAGCAGCTGGGCGAGGTCGGGCGCACTCACCGTGCAGTCCGACAGATCGGGGAATGTCGCGCGATAGCCGCCGCTCGGGTCGGCGGTGGCCAGGGCGACGTAGAGGATGGTGCTCATTTCACACTCGCGGTTGAAGGCTCATCTTCCAAATTGTGTACTTTTGCGCAACAACAAGCGCCGCCTGTCGGCGTCTCGCAGCGCAGACCTGCGACCTGTTGGCGCTTGGTCCTAGATATCGAAGGTGAGCCGCGCCGACTGCGCCTGCGGCCGTGCGCCCTTCCCGGCCGCGTCGATCTCGAAGGGCCCGCCGATACGATTGCCGGATCTCGGCCAGGAATTCAGCCGGTGGATGCGGCGGTGAAGACCGCCAGCTGATCGGCGAACGCTCGCTGGTAGGCCGGCCGCGCTTCGCCGCGGGCGACGTAGGCGGCGAGGTTCGGATGCTCCTCCACCAGGCCCGATCCGTTCAGCCGGCGCAGCACCGTCACCATCATGATGTCGGCGGCGCTGAAGTCGCCATCGAGCCACTCGGCCTCGCCGAGGTGGCGGGCCAGCTGTCCCAGCCGGACGCGGACGCGCTCGTCGAGCAGCGGCATGCGCGCCTCGAACCAGGGCTGGTCGCGTTCCATGAGCGTGGCGCCGCTGCGCTCGACGATCGGCGGCTCGACGGTGCTGAGCGCGGCGAACATCCAGGCGATAGCCCGCGCGCGGGCGTCTACGGCCTCCGGCAGCAGGCCGCGATGGCGCTGGCCGATGTGCAGGAGGATCGCCCCCGTCTCGAAGAGGCGAAGCCCGCCTTCCTCGTAGGTCGGGATCTGCCCGAACGGCTGCAGCGCCAGGTGCGCGGGCTCCTTCATCTCGGCGAACGACAGCAGGCGGACGTCGTACGGCTGGCCCACCTCCTCGAGCGCCCAGCGCACGCGCATGTCCCGCGCCTGTCCCCGCCCCCGGTCGGGCGACGCTGCGAAGGCGGTGATGGTGGGCGTCATGGTCGTTCTCCTGTGCCCGTCAGGCGGGCGACGCGCCGTCATTCATGGACGAACGACAGGACCCGCCGCCGACACGTCGTGCAGGAAAACGTCCGTGCTTCGCCTTCTCGATCCTGCACGCGTGGTGGCGGGCAGCTCAGCCGGCGGCTGATGCCTGTCCCGGCAACCGCCCGGCGCAGATGGCCGCTTCGCGCCCTTTCCGGCGCTACGTCCCGCCCAGGTCGCCTCGGCCACGCAGGCTGCAGATGCGTCGCCGGCGATCTTAACGCACCAGCCAAGCTCCAATACAATCGCCCGCATGGGGGCTGGCGCGAACAGCGGTCGTCAGGGTCGGCGCGGCTCGGCGGCCGCGGCGGACGGCCGCCCGCCGCTCGTCCTAACCATCGGCTTCAGCGGCCATCGCGAGCTGCACGGACTGGGCGAGGCGGTGGCCGGCCGGCTCGACGAGGCGCTGACGATCCTGAAGGACGCGGTGGCCAGCATGGAGGCCCAGCCGCTGCATGCGGACGAGACGCTGGCGGACGCGTTCTCGAGCCGGGCGCGGCTGCGCCTGGTCAGTGGCGAGGCGCCCGGCAGCGATCGCCTGGCCATCGCGCGCTGGGCGGCGGCCGGCCTCGGCGAGACACACCGCATCTATCCGTTTCGCGAGCCGGGCACGGATGCGGCGCTGACCGACCATCCGGACTATGCGACGGCCGAGACGCGCGTGCAGCCGCCGGCCGACCCGGCCGCGTGGACCGGGTTCGACTCCTGCGACCTCGACCTCGCGCGCGACCTGGGCCACCTCGAGGTCGCCCACTGGATCATCCGCAACGCCGACGTGCTGATCGCGGTCTGGGACGGCGCGGCGGTCGACAAGACCGGCGGCACTGGCGCGACGCTGACCGCCGCGCTGGAGCGCGGCGTGCCGGTGATCTGGGTGCGTCCGGACGCGCCGCAGATCAAGCTGATCGATCCGGACGCCGTGCACCGGCGCGGCCGCGGGCCGGCGGCGCAATATGCGATCGAGACAGCCGGCGCGCTGACGGCGGCGCATCTGTGTGCGCTGCTGGTCTCTTCGCTGGCGCCGCCGAGCGGTGTGCGCGGCGCGCACGACCCCGAGGTCATCGGACGGCGCGACTACGCCAGCGCCGACCCCCTGCGGCGCTACGGCTGGCCGCTCGGACCGATCCAAACCCTGATGGATCACACGGTGTGGCGCAGCTACGCGCTGTTCGAGAAGTTCGCCGGCGGGCGCAAAAGCCAGCCGGTCGCGACCTGGGACCTCCCGGCGCCGGATTCGCTGCGGAGGCAGGCGGGCTTTCGCTTCCTCGATGCGATGTACGACCAGGCCGAGCGGCGCGCGAGCAACCTCGGCGCCATCCACCGGTCGCAGCAGGTCGTCCTTGTCGTGGTCGCAACGCTGTCGGTGTTCGTGAGCACGCTGCCGGCGTTGCTTGGGCGCGACGCCCACGTGGCGGCGGCGCGCGTGGAGTTCGCGCTGGGCGTCATCGCCTTCTCGATCGTCCGCCTCGCCTGGCACTCGCACCGGCACCGGCGCTGGAGCGACGCGCGGCGCCTGGCCGAGCGGCTGCGCGCGGCCCGCGCGACCTGGCCGCTGTGCGTCGACATCGCCGACGGCGAGGTCGCCCCGCCGCAGACCTGGACCGAGTGGCGGGCGCGGGCGCTGGTGCGCGCCGCCGGCCCGCGCGGCGGCTGGATCACGCGCGCGCTGCTGAACGAAGAAGTCGGCTGGGTGACCTCCAACCTGGTGGAGGGTCAGCGCGTCTATCACGCCGATCTCTGGCGCGCGGCGCGCCGCATCGAGCGCGGCATCGAGCTGGTCGGCAACTTCGCGTTCGGCTTCCTCATCGTCGTGCTCGCCGCCTTCCTGGTGGCGGAGAACACGCGGCATTGGACGCACTGGACGCCCCCGCCCTGGATGGACGGGGCGCTGATCATGGTGAGCGCCGTGGCCCCCGCCATCGGCGCCGCCTGCCTGGCGCTCAACGCCACGCTGGGCTTCAGCGAGCTGACCCAGCGCAGCGAGCAGATGGAGCACGAGTTCGAGCTGATGAAGGCGCGGCTGGCCCCCGACCCGACGGCATCGCTGCCGCACCTGCAGCGCCTCGTGCGTCGCAGCGCCCAGCTCCTGGTGGAAGACGCGACCGCCTGGCGCGACCGCCTCGCCACCCGCCGGATCACGCTGGGCTGACGGTGCGCCCGCCCTCGGACGGGGGCGGCGGGGCAGCCCTACCCGCCCTTCCAGCTCTCGACGTAGCGCGGCTGCTCGACCGCCTTGGCCGCGTCCGCCACGTCGAGCGGGTCGCGCGCGTCGATCATCACCGCGATCTCGTCGGTGGCGGGCTTGGCCTGCACCAGCATGTTCTTCAGCGCCTTCGGGTGCGGGCCGTGCGTGAAGCCGGACGGGTGGAAGGTGAGCATCCCCGGCTTGATGTCGTCGCGGCTGAAGAAGTCGCCGGCGTGGTAGAAGATCACCTCGTCGTAGTCGTCGTTGTTGTGGAAGAACGGCACCTTCAGCGCGCCGGGATCGGTCTCGAACGGACGCGGCGTGAAGGTGCAGACCACGAACCGGTCCGAGACGAAGGTCGAGTGGACCGACGGCGGGATGTGGTAGCGGTGCGACGAGACCGGCCGGATGTCGCGCACGTTGAGGCGCACGACGGAGAGCTCGCCGTGCCAGCCCACCGCATCCAGCGGATTGTACGGATAGGTCAC
>DATNEH010000231.1:0-23600 GCA_035553015.1 Caulobacteraceae bacterium
CACCGCTACGCCGTGCAGATCACCGTAGCCGACGTGCGCGACGGCGCCTGCTCGTCCTCGACGCTGCAGGAGGCCGCCTCCTGGGGCAAGGTGCAGACCACCCACGAGCAGATGGTGTTCGCCGAGGCCACCACCGTCGTCCCGCTGATCGCCTCCGACGCCTACCACCGCGGGGCGTGGGGACAGCGCGAGAAGCGCAGGTGGGCGAAGCTGTTCGAGCGGGGTTAGCGCTCAGACCAGCTCGATCCCCTCGCCATATGCGGCGACGGCCGTGTCGGATGTAAGTAGTTGGAGCGGCTCGCTACGTGCTTGCGCGATCAACATGCGATCAAATGGGTCGCTCCGCGCCGGAGGCAGCCCAGCCACAGCCAAAACGTGCCTCTCGAACAAGGGCAAGATCACGAACTGGGACGAAGTGAAGAGTTCAAGCGCACGCTGGGGCGACACCGGCATGTCGTTAGGTCGTCCCTTTCGAAGCGCGAACTTGATGGCGATCTCCCAGAGACTCACAACGCTGACATGAACTTGGTCATTGCCGTCGATGCTCGATCTTGCGGTGCGCGACAGGCGCTGATCGCCGGTGACGGCCCACAGCGCGACGTGTGTATCGAGAAGGACCCTCACTCTTCGTCGTCGCCGTAGAACATTCGCGCGATCTCGTCGTTGAGCTCGTCGATGTCGTCCGGAACCTCGAATTCGCCTTTCGCAATGCCTATAAGCGCGCCCTTCTTCTGTTCCAAGGGTACCAATCTTGCCGCCGGCTTGCCGTTGCGCGCGATGATCACTTCCTTCTCGGCGCCGCTCTCGACCGCCTCGACCAGCTTGGATAGATTGCTCTTCGCTTCGAGCATGTTGACGACGGTCACGACGGGCTTCCTTAGCCAGAATTAGCTAAGATAGTCGTCCGTCGGGCAATCGGCAACCCGCTCCCCAACTCGCCATGCCCTTGCCCTACCCAGACTGCTTGCGGAAATCCGGGAAGGGAGAAAGCGGCAGTTAAGGGCAAGCTCGGTATCATCGCGCTGGATGAGCTACGCGGCAGTCGACCACGTCATTCAACTCTGGCGCCGAGCCCGCGGCCTTACACTCTTCAACGAGTTTGCAGGCCAGGAGCGTCGGTTCTGTTACTCGTCCAGCCCGGAAGGCGAGTGTTTCCAGATCTCTGTCGAGCGGCCCGAAGGATCGTCGGTGACGGTCTACGCCTGGTCTGTCGAAACGCTCGACGATCGAGAGCTTGCGCGGTCTTGGACGGTACAGGCGACAGAGCTCGAGTCCGCGCTCGACCAAGCCCTCCGGCAGGTTGAACGCTGGAAGGTGAGACGGTCGCAGCCGGATCGTGAGAACGGGCGCTAGATCCCCCCGTAGCGGTCGTAGCCCTGGTCTTCCCAGTAGCCGCCCTGGCCGCCGGCGATGTGGGCGTAGCTGGCGACGGCTTCCAGGCGCATCACGTACTTGGCCTGCTTGTAGCCGAGGTAGCGCTCAGCCCGCAGGCGCAAGGGCGCGCCGTGCGGGATGGTGAGCGGGGCGCCGTTCATCGCGTAGGCGAGGATGGTCTGCGGATGATGGACGTCGAAGACGTCGAGCGTCTCGTAGTATTTCGCGCCGCCTAGCGTATCGGCGCAGTGCAGCACGATGTGCTTCGCCTCCGGCTTCAGGCCAGCCATGTCGATCAGCGCGCCGAGCCTGGCGCCGGTCCACTCGCCGATGCAGCTCCAGCCCTCGACACAGTCGTGGCGAGTGATCTGGGTGCGGGCGGGCAGCGCCTTGATCTCGTCGAGGCTGAGCGACAGCGGCCGCTCGACCAGCCCATCGACCACCAGCTTCCAGTCGGCGAAACCGTTCGCGGCCAGCGCCTGGTAGTCGGCGTCGGGCGGATTGATGGTGCCGTTGGCCTTGAAGCTGGGGCTGATGTCGGCCTCCGTGAACTCGCGGGCGAGCGCCCCGCGGCCCAGCAGGCGCTGCACACGCCGGTTCAGCACCTCGGCGCTGGAGAGCACCTTCACCACGTCCGGGTTGGTCGTCACCTTCTCGCAGCCGGAGAGCAGCAGCGCGCTCAGCGTCGCGCCAGCGCCGGCCAGCCATCCACGTCGGTTCAGGCTCACGGCGCATCTCCGGCTTTGGCAGGCGCGTGGGCCGCTAGAACAGGCTTGGGCGGCTCGACCTCGATCGCGTAGCGGCCGGTAATCATCGAGCGGACGTTGTTCCAGGTCCCCGACAGCACCACCATCACGATGTGCACGACGAAGAACAGCACGATCAGGCTGGCGACGATGAAGTGGATCGAGCGCGCCGACTGGCGCCCGCCGAAGAGCTCGACCAGGAACGGGAAGATCGCGTCGAGGCTCGGCGACATGGTCATGCCGGTCAGCACCATCAGCGGCAGCAGGACCAGCAGCACCGCCAGGTAAGCCAGCTTCTGCAGCACGTTGTAGCGCCGCGCCGCCTCGCCCTTCGGGAACTTGAGGCGCAAGTGATCCCAGATCTCCTCGAGCACGTGGCCCGGCTTCAGCTGGTCCAGCGTCGGCGCGAGGTCGCGGCGCAGGTGGCCGGAGACGACGGCGGTGGCGACGAAGATCGCCCCGTTGATCGCGAACACCCAGGCGAAGAAGAAGTGCCAGCGACGGCCCAGCGCCAGGAAGCGCTGAGGCGGGATGGTCAGCCAGTCCGGAAAGCCCCGCGCGGTCCAGACGCCGTGCTCCTGCGATGCGCCGAGCACGCCCGTGGTGTGGAAGAGCGCCGGGCCGACCTTGGTCACGCCATGCAGCGTCCCCCCCGACGAGTAGGCGCCCATCGCCAGCCACGCGTGGCCGAAGTCGGACGCCTGGCCCCAGTAGAGCGCCGGGTGCGCGTTGAAGATCTGCAAGCCCGACAGCAGCAGGAACGCCAGGCTTGCCGCGTTTATCCAATGGGTGACGCGCACGGCCACGCTGTGGCGTGCGACCAGCACCCTGTTCGGCTTCCGGCGCGCGGCGGCGGGCGGCGCCGTCGGAAGGCTCTGCGACCCAGCGAGGCTCAAAGCGATGGCTCCTCGGATAATCGTCCGGCCCCCGAGCTTAGCGCAAAGCCCGCGTCGCCGGCGCGGCCGCTCTTCATCGGCGCCGCATCTTCGGGTAGGTAGTTCGCGCCGTCGGGGCGGCCGGTTACCCCACACTCCTAACCAACGGCCCATCCGTAACCATCGGTCTGGGGCGCACGAAGTACGGACGACGGCGTGACCGACACCGAATCCGGGCTGAAGGAGATGATGCTGCGCGGACTGGCCGGCGATGCGGGGGCGCACGCCCAGTTGCTGGGCGCGCTGGGCGGGCATCTGCGCGCCTATTTCGCGCGCCGGCTCGGGCCGGGGGCCGCGGAGACGGAAGACCTCGTGCAGGAGACCTTGCTGGCCATCCACCTGAAGCGCGACACCTACGATCCACGCCAGCCGTTCACGCCGTGGGCCTATGCGATCGGACGCTACAAGCTCTTGGACCACTTCCGCCGCCGCGGCGTGCGCAAGGCGGTGCCGCTGGAGGACGCCGGCGTGCTGATCGCCGCCGAGACCGCCGAGGAAGGCGCGACGCGGCGCGATCTGGCGCAGCTGATGAGCGAGCTGCCGGACCGCCAGCGGGCGCTGATCGAGGACGTGAAGATCAACGGCTACTCGATCGAGGAGGCCGCCGGCCGCCAGTCGATGACGCCGGGCGCCGCCAAGGTGGCGATCCACCGCGCGCTGCAGCGCCTGGCCCGCAAGGTGCGCTCGTGAAGACCGACGAGCTTGTCCACACGCTGGCGGCCGACACCACCTCGGTTGCGCCACGCTCCCTGACCCCGCGGCTACTGTTGGCGACCGCTGCCGCGGTGGTCGTGTGGCTGGCGCTCCTGATCCCGATCTACGGCATGCCGGCGACGGCCGCGCCGCACGGCTGGTTCTGGATGAAGAACACCTACAGCCTGGTGCTGGCGCTGGTCGGCCTCGTCGCCGTGGTGCGGCTGGCCCGGCCCGGTGGCCGCGTCGGCTGGATCGCCTGGATCGCGCTGGCGGCGGTCGCCGCGCTGGCGATGATGGCGATGCGCGAGACCATGCGCGCTGCGCCCGGCGAGGTCGTCCCGCTGTGGCTCGGCCAGACCTGGGCGATCTGCCCGGTGCGGATCCTGGTGGTCGGCGCGCCGATGTTCGTGGCGGCGTTCTGGCTGCTGCGGCGGATGGCGCCGACCCGCCCGGCGCTGGCCGGCGCGGCGGCGGGGTTCTTCGCCGGGGCGATGGGCGCGGCGACCTACGGCCTCTACTGCCAGGAGAGCGCCGCGGCCTTCGTCGTGGTCTGGTACACGCTGGGCATCGTGATCTGCGCTGGCCTGGGCGCCGGCCTCGGCCGCTGGCTGCTGCGCTGGTAGCCGCACCTGCGCCTCAGGGCGCGGCGACCGCCTCCAGGATCGCGGCGCGCACCAGGTCGGGCCGCTCCATCGGCAGGAAGTGGGTGGTGTCCGGCACGGTCTCGATACGGATGCGCCCGGTCGCCTCGAGCCGCTCCAGGCCCTCGTCCAGCCGGCCCGGCGACTCGCGCTCGGCCCGCAGGATATGGATCGGGCAGCGCGTGGCCTCGAACGCGGCCCAGCTGTCGTGGTCCTGGTTGACGTAGTTGGAGACCTCCCACTCGGGCGTGCAGGCGAGCGTCACCGTGCCGTCGGGCAGATCGAGGAACCCGGCCTCGACGTAGTCGGTGAGTTGCGCCTCGGTCCAGGTGCGGAAGGCGCCGCGGCCGCGATAGCCCTCGACGGCGACCGCCCGGCTCGGGAACACGCGCCGGCGCTTCGTCGCGCCCTGCACCATGCCGGACGCGCCAACCTGCTCGGGCGAGAACTGCACGGGCGTCAGCGGCCGGATCACCGGGTCGAGCAGAGCGAGCGCACGCACCCGCCCGGGCGCCTCGGCCGCCGCCAGCAGCGAGGCGGTGCCGCCCATCGAGTGGCCCGCCAGCGCCACGCGGCCGATCTGCATCGCATCGAGGAAGGCCAGCAGGTCGTCCTTCAGGTCGAGCCAGGAGGTGCGCGGCCGATCGGTCGCCAGCCGCGTCGCGCCATGGCCGCGCTGGTCAGGCGCCAGGATGCGCAAGGCGCCGGCCAAGGGGCTGAGGATCGTGCGGTAGGCCCTGGCGTTGAAGCCGTTGGCATGCAGGAAGACGAGGTCCGGTGCCCGCTCGGGCGGGCCGTAGTCGAGGAACGCCATCTCGCCGGGTCCGGACGGGGCTGGCAGGGTCACGTAGCGCTGGCGCGGCTCGGTCGTGGCGGCCCCAAGATCACGCGGAAGGTCGTGCCCGATGTCGTCCAACGGCTGGCTCCTGACGGTGGCTGGTCATCGACGTAGGACAGCATCGCCGGGTAAGTCCATGCCGGCATTGAGCGCGTTCAGCAAAAGTGGGAACTGCCTTTTGCGTCCGAACGCGCTCCCACTCCAGATCTGGGCGCGACGATGAAGCTGCGGACCATCGGCTACGAGGCGGCCACGCAAGGCGCGGTGATCGCAGCGCTGCAAGGCGCCGGCGTCGAGGTGCTGATCGACGTGCGCGCCGTGCCCTCGTCGCGCCGCGCGGGCTTCTCCAAGAAGCTGCTGGCGGCCAGTCTTGCCGAGGCCGGCATCGACTACGTGCACCTGCGCGCACTGGGCACGCCGAAGCCCGGCCGGCAGGCCGCGCGCGCCGGTCGCCACGCCGAGATGGCGCGGATCTACGAAGCGCACCTCGCCGAGCCGCAGGCGCAGTTCGAGCTCGCCGAGGCGCTGGATATCGCAAGGGAAAGGCCGGCGGCGCTGCTCTGCTACGAGGCCGAGGCGGCGCATTGCCACCGGCGCATCGTCGCCGAGTGTCTGGCCGGGCAATTCGCCTTCGAGGTCGAGGACCTGAAGCCTGAGAACAGGATGGTTTCAGGCGCAATCGCCTGAAACCTGAATCCTGCTCTGATTCAAAAGGCTAGATGGCGATTCAGCGTTCGAGCTGAACCCATCGCGATCTAGGCCCAAACCGCTAGTGGGCGGCGGGCGCCGGCTGCTGGGCGGCGGGAGCCGCCGGCTTGGCCTGAACCGGCGCCGGAGCCGCCGCCTGCGCCTGAGGATGCTGGTCGCCCGAGGTCGCCGCCTGGATCAGCGCGGCGATGCGATCGGTCGAATCGGCGGCCTGGTTCAGCATCTGCATCGGCGCCGAGCCCGGACGCACCGCGTCGACCACCTGGCTGGCGGCGGACTGGGCCATCGCGATGGCGGCGTCCTTGGCGGCGGCGATCTTGGCGGTCGCTGCGGCGGCGGGGTCCTGATAGATGAAGCCGTAGGTCGGATAGGTGGTCGAGCCGAGGTTGCGGGACGGATCGTTCCACACCTTCACCAGGCTCCAGTCACCTCGCGGCGAGACGTCGACGACGGTGACGTTGCGCTCGACGTGGCCGCGGTCGCCGTCGATCAGCGACCAGTTGGCGTGGGTGATCTGGATGACGCGGTCGGTCAGCACCTGGCTCACCACCGCGACGTGGCCGAGCCGCATCTTGCCGTTGGGACGGAAGCAAAGCACGGCGCCGGTTTTCGGCACGTAGCCGGTCGCGTAGCGGCCCGCGGCCTGGCTCCACCAGGTCCACGCGTCGCCGAAAATCTGGATTCCGGACATCAGTCGGGCGAAGGGGACGCACTGCCAGTAGTCGTCTGCGAAAGCGCCACCCGGCGCGAGCAAAACGACCACGGCCATGAAGAGGGCGCCGAGAGAAGCTCTCGTTCGTCCGACCATACTAAGGATGTCTCCCGCCCGTTACGCGCTAGGGCATAACCCTGGCTTCGCCGGATGAAAAGAGTCTTTACCGCGCGGTAGCGGTCGCGAAATCGTGAGGTGTCCGCGAGCGCCGCCACAGTTTCACGCGCTCGCGGGCCGGCTTTTCGATCAGGTGATGGGTCATGGCGGCCAACGGAACCAGCGTAACGAGGAAGACCAGCCAGAGCAGTGGCGGCAGCTGCTTGCCGCTGAAATGACCGATCTTCACAGCTACATTGACGAACAACACCTCCCAAGGGATGCAAACCATATAAACCGAGTAGCTGATCTCGCCCAAGTACACGAAAAACGGATGCGAGAAGCGTTGCGAGCCTGACTTCGAAACTTGCGCTAGCGTAATAATGAGCCCGCCAAACCCTGAGACGATCAGCGCGTCGGGCGCCCGCAGCGCGGCGGCCGCGATCACGGCGATGGTGAAAAAGCAGGCGCCGGCGAGCGCTTTGCGGCTATCGGCCACACTGTTCCGCCAGGCCAGATAGAGCGCGCAGCCGAGCGCGAAGCAGGGAACGATTCGCAGCGCGCCCCAGGCCGTCGTGGCCTTGGTCAGCGGAAAGCCGGCGATCGCCTGGAAAGCCGGATAGAGCACCGCGACGAGGGCGAGCGCCGCAGCGACCGCGACGCCGGGCCAGCGGCGCAGCGAGAGGGTCAGCGCAGCGAAGGCCGGGAACGAGAGGTAGGCGAACCATTCGGCCGAGATCGACCACGAGGGATGGTTCCAGCCGGAGGTCGGCGCCAGGCCCCAGGCCTGGGTGAGCGTGAGGTTGGCCGGCAGCGAGGCGAACGACAGCACGTTGGGGTCGACCGCGAGCCCGATCGCTAGCGCGCCGCCCGCCATCAGCCCCATGGCGATCAGCGTGACGAGGTGCATTGGGTAGATCCGCGCCAGCCGCGCCCAGAGGAAGTCGCCATAATGGAAGCGGCCTTCCTCCACCTGCGGCAGGTAGACGTGGCAGAGGATGAAGCCCGAGAGCACGAAGAACAGCTCGACGCCGAGATAGCCCTTGGCGACGAGCGCCGGCATGTCGCCCGCCACGGCCAGGTGTGGCCAATAGTGGAACACCACCACCCAGAGCGCCGCGAAGAACCTCAGCGAGGTCAGCGGCTTGATGTGCGCGGCGTTCGCCATGGCGCTTGTCTGTCCCCGGGCGGGCCACTGCGGCGCGCCACGGCGTCCCTCCGAGCAAACGGCGGGCCAGATCATTGCCGGGCCGTTAACGCGAGGCCGTCAGAGGAAGCTGTAGGGATCGACGTCGATGGTCACCCGCACCGAGCCGGGGACCTTGGCGCGGGCGCGCCAGGCGGCAAGGTAGGCCTGCAGGTCGACGCCGCGGTCGGCGCGGATCAGGAAGCGCTTGCGCCGGCGCCCACGCACCAGGCTGAACGGCGCGTCGGCCGGGCCGAACACGTCGACGCCCTCGGCGTTGGGCGCGGCGGCGGCGAAGCCCTGCACGAACTGCTCGAGCTGCGCGGGGTCGGCGCCCGAGACGATCACCGCGGCCAGGCGGCCGAACGGGGGCAGCCCGGCGGCCTCGCGCTCGGCCATCTCCAGCGCGACGAAGGCGTCGCGATCCTGCGCCCGGAGCGCCTGCATCACCGGATGCTCCGGCGCCCAGGTCTGCAGCAGCGCGCGCCCGGGTTTCTGCCAGCGCCCGGCGCGGCCGGCCACCTGCACCAGCAGCTGGAAGGTGCGCTCGGCGGCGCGCAGATCGCCGCCGCGCAGGCCGAGGTCCGCATCGACCACGCCGACCAGCGTCAGGTTCGGGAAGTTGTGCCCCTTGGCCGCGCCCTGCGTCGCCACCAGGATGTCGATCTCGCCGGCGGTCATCGCCGCGATCAGCTCGCGCGCGGCCTCAGCGCCGGGGACAGTGTCGGACGAGAAGACGGCGATCCGCGCGTCGGGGAAGAGCTCGCGCGCCTCCTCCTCGACCCGCTCCACCCCGGGCCCCACCGAAACCAGGCTCTGCTTGGCGCCGCACTCGGGACAGCGTTCGGGCTTCGGCATCGAAAAGCCGGTCAGGTGGCAGACCAGCCTCCCGGAATAGCGATGCTCGACCAGCCACGACTCGGTGTCCGGCGCGCGGAGCCGCTCGCCGCAGGCGCGGCAGAGCACCACCGGCGCGTACCCGCGGCGGTTCAGGAAGAGCAGCGCCTGCTCGCCGCGGCCGAGCGTTTCGCGCATCGCGCCGACCAGCGGCGGCGAGAGCCAGCGACCGGGCTCCGGCGGCGTCTCCTTCAGGTCCACCAGTGCGATCTCGGGCAGCACCGCGCCGCCGTGCCGGCTCGCCAGCCGCAGCCAGCGGTAGCGGCCGGTCTCGGCGTTCCAGAGCGTCTCGAGCGACGGCGTCGCCGAGGCCAGCACCACCGGCGCGTCGCCGAGCTTGGCTCTGGCCACCGCCAGGTCGCGCGCCTGGTAGATGAAACCGTCCTCCTGCTTGTAGGAGCCGTCGTGCTCCTCATCGACCACGATGAGCCGCAGCTTCGAAAACGGCAGGAAGAGCGCCGAGCGGGCGCCGACCACGATGCGGCATCGGCCGCGTGCGACGGCTTCCCAGACCCGGCGGCGGCGCGGCGGCGGCAGGCCGGAGTGCCAGGCGGCCGGCTCGGCGCCGAAACGGGCGGCGATGCGCGCGACCACCGCCTCGGTGAGCGCGATCTCCGGCAACAGGATCAGCGCCTGCGCCAGCGGATCGCGCCTGAGCACCTCGGCGACCGCCTCGAGGTAGACCTCGGTCTTGCCGGAGCCGGTGACGCCGTCGAGCAGCGCGACGCCGAAGCCGCCGGCGCCGATCAGGTGCTCGAGTTCGGCGAGCGCGGCGGCCTGGCTGGCGTTGAGCGTCGGTTGGGCGTGGTCCGGATCGGGTGGGGCGAAGTCGACCGGGGCCTCGCGCAGCGCCTCGGCCAGCACGCCGTCGGCGATCAGCGCGTGGACGACGCCGGAGCTCACCCCGGCGGCGCGCGCCAGTGCAACCGGCGACAGCTCCGCCGCGGCGGCTGCGGCCAGCACCTTCTCGCGCGCCGGCGTCATCCGCTTGGGCAGCTTGCCGGCGAGGCGGGTGATCCGCTCAGGCCGTTCCTTCGGCGCCGTCGAGCCGCGCAGTGCGATCGCCAGCGGCTGGCCGGGCTGATCGACCGCATAGCGCGCCGCCCACTCGATGAAGGCCAGGCTTTGCGGCGGCAGCGGCGGCGTTTCGATGCGCCCGGCCACCGGCTTCAGCGCGCGGTTGACGCCGGCGCCGTCCCGCAATCCGATCACCACGCCGCGCACCAGCCGTGGCCCGAGCGGCGCGGCGACCACGTCGCCGACCTGGAGGGCCATCGCCTCGGGCTCGGCGTAGTCGAACGCTTCCGGCAGCGGCAGGGGAATGAGGACCTGGGCGATTCTCATCGGAGTCCCAAGGCTCATCGCCCGGAATTGCGCCCGCGTCGAGCCGCGCCGCAAGGCAGCGTTAACGGGTGAGGGTCTTGGTATGTTCTATGACGGCCGGCCAGGGACGGGCGGCCGCGGCTATGGCGGGGGCCGCGACGTGACCGAGGTTCTGCGTTCAGAGACTCACGAATGGGCGAGGGACGAGGCGATCCGCGCCTTCCTGAAGGCTCGTCCGGATTTTCTGCGTGACGATTCGGAGCTCATGCAAGCGCTGGGCGTCCGGCCCGACGCCGCCAACGTAGTTGATTTCGGGCCCGAGGCGCTGTCACGCGTCACCCGCGCCCACCGCGAGGAGAGCAATGTGCGCCAGCGCCTGGAAGCGACGGCGCGCGACAATTTCGAGGCGCAGGGCCGCACCCACGAGGCGGTGCTGGAGCTGATCGGCACCCGTTGCCACGCCGACCTCGCGTTGAAGCTCGAGGACCTGGCGCGCCATCTCTTCGGCCTTTCCACGGCAGTGATCGGGCTGGAGGGCCCCGAGCGGGTGCCGGCCGGCTGGCGGGTGCTGGTGGAGGGCCAGGTCGACCTGACGCTGGGCGCCGGCAGGCCCGCGCGGCTCGGCGTCGCGCCGACCGCGCTCGGCCTCTTCGGCCCCGCGGCCGACAGCGTCGGCTCGGTGGCGCTGGTGCGGCTGACCATCGGCGATCCGGCGCGAGCCGGCGTGCTGGCGTTCGGCGCCGAAAGCCCCGATACCTTCTCGCCCGAGATGGGCCACGAGCTGATCGACTTCATCGCCCGCGTGGTGGAGCGCACCGCCGAGCGCTGGGCGCTGCCGTGACGCCGCGCGAGGCCCTTCTCGCGTTCCTTGACCATCTGGCGCACGAGCGCCGCGCCAGCCCGCGCACCATCGACGCCTACCGCGCCGCCGGCCTCGCCTACCTGGCCTTCCTCGAGGGTCACTTCGGCGGCGAGCTGAAGCTGGGCGACCTCGGCGCGTTGAGCGCCGGCGACATCCGCGCCTTCCTCGCCCACCGGCGCGATCGGCTCTCGGCCCGCTCGCTCTCGCAGACGCTGTCGGCGATCCGCACCTTCCACCGCTTCCTCGACCGCCGCCTAGGCGTGCCCTGCGCGGCGCTCAGCCTGGTGCGCGGGCCGAAGGTGGTTCCCGGCGCGCCGCGGCCGGTCAGCGAAGACCAGGCGATCGGCCTGCTCGCCGAGGCCGGCGACGATCCGGACCGGGAAGAGTGGGAGAACGCCCGTGACGCGGCGGTGCTGGCGCTGCTCTACGGCTGCGGCCTGCGGATCTCCGAGGCGCTGTCGCTGAAGCGCGCCGACGCGCCGCTGGGCGCTTCATTGCGCATCCTCGGCAAGGGCTCCAAGGTGCGGATCGCGCCGGTGCTGCCGCAGGTGAAGGCGGCGGTCGACGCATACCTCGCCGCCCTGCCCTTCGCGCTCGACCCAGACGAGCCGCTGTTCCGCGCCGCCCGCGGCGGGCCGCTGCCGCCCCGTCGCGTGCAGGAGCTGATGGCGCGCCTGCGCGGCCGGCTGGGGCTCTCTGAGCGCGCGACGCCGCACGCGCTGCGCCACTCGTTCGCCACCCACCTGCTGGGCGCGGGCGCCGACCTGCGCTCGATCCAGGAGCTCCTGGGCCACGCCTCCCTCTCCACCACCCAGCGCTACACGGCGGTGGATGCGGCGGGCCTGCTGGCCGCCTATTCGAAGGCGCACCCGAAAGGGTAGACGCGGCCGGCTACGGGCGCGCCGCAGGCGTTGTCTGCGTTGAACCCGGCGGCGGCGCCGCCGCCGCCCCGCTCTCACCGATAGGTCACGGAACCTGCGACCGGACCCACGCGGCGGACTCGGCAGTCGCCCTCGCGGCGGCGCCGAGTTGGGCGAAGAACGGCCAGATGTGGACCATGCCGGGCCAGATGCGCAGCGTGACGTCCACCTCGGCGAAGCCGGCGCGCTCGGCGAGCTGGATCGAGTCGCTCATCAGCACCTCTTCCGAGCCGACCTGGATCAGCATCGGCGGCAGGCCGGAAAGGTTGGCGAAGATCGGCGAGGCGAGCGGCGCGTGCGGGTCGAGCCCGCCCAGCAGATAGTTGGTGGCGAAATCGTCGATACCGGCCTGGGTGATGATGAAGTCGGTCTCGCCCTTGGCCTGATAGGCCGGGCTCTTGTTGGTGAGGTTGGCCCAGGGGCTGACCAGGTGCAGGCCGGCGGGCAGCGCCAGGCCCGCGTCGCGCGCCGCGACGGCTGTCGCGACGGTGAGCCCGCCGCCGGCGGAATCGCCGCCGATCACCGTGCGGCTCGGATCATGGCCCTCGGCCAGGAAGGCGCGCCAGGCGGCGACCGCGTCGTCGACGGCGGCCGGATACGGGTGCTCGGGCGCGAGGCGGTAATCGACGGTGTAGGCGGTGGCGGCCGCCGCCGCCGCCATGCGCGCCGCCCAGCCACGATGGCTGGCGCAGCCGCCGATGCAGTAGCCGCCGCCGTGCAGCCAGAAGATCGCCCGCGACGCGTCGGCATTGTTCGGAGTGAGCCGTTCGGCCGGCACGCCGCCCAGGCTCAGCGCCTCGACCTTGACGCCCTCCGGCAGCGGCGCGGCCGCGCCCATGGCGTCGATCTGCATCCGCCGTTCGGGCCAAGTCGGCGCCGGCGCGCCGGGCTGCGGCTGCATCGCGACGAACATCTCGCGCATCGCCGCGACTTCAGGGTCTCTCCACGTGGGCATCTGCGCTCCTCCGGCGTCCGTTTTGCGCCAGTGGGAGGGCCTCACGCTGCGGCGGTCAAGGTGGTTTGCTTGGCGCCTGGGGTCACTAGGCCTGCATCGTCCAGCCTTCGACCCCCATCGCCGCCTGCCGCGAGGCCTCCGAGCGGGTGGGGTGCGGATGGCAGGTGCGCGCCACGTCCTCCGACGACGCGGCGAATTCCATGGCCACGCAGTATTCGGCGATCAGCTCGCCGACGTCGGGGCCGACCATGTGGACGCCGAGCACCCGGTCGGTCTTGGCGTCGGCCAGCACCTTCACGAACCCCTCGGTCTCGTGGTTGACGCGGGCGCGGGCGTTGGCGGTGAACGGGAACTTGCCGACCTTGTATTGGACGCCGGCCGCCTTCAGCTCCTCCTCGGTCTTGCCGACCGAGGCCACCTCTGGATACGTGTAAACCACCGACGGGATCACGTCGTAGTTCACGTGGCCTGCCCTGCCCGCGATGATCTCGATGCAGGCGACCGCCTCGTCCTCGGCCTTGTGAGCCAGCATCGGGCCGTGGGTGACGTCGCCGATCGCCCAGACGCCCGCCGCGCTCGTCCTGAAGTGGTCGGTCTCAATGAAGCCGCGCGCGTCCGGCTTGACGCCGATGCTCTCCAGCCCCAGGCCCTCCGTGTACGGACGGCGGCCAATCGCGACGAGCACATAGTCGGCGATCAGGCTCTCCGGCGCGCCGCCGGCGACCGGCTCGACGGTGAGCTCGACCTGCCTGGCGCTCGCCTTCGCGGTGGTCACCTTCGAGCCGAGCTTGAAGACGATGCCCTGCTTGGCGAGCGCGCGCTGGAAGGTGCGGGCGGTCTCCTCGTCGACCCCGGGCGTGATGCGCGGCAGGAACTCGACCACGGTCACCTGCGCGCCCAGCCGCCGCCAGACAGAGCCCAGCTCCAGGCCGATGACGCCGGCGCCGATCACGATCAGCGTCTTCGGGACCTCAGGCAGCGCCAGCGCGCCGGTGGAATCGACGATGCGCTTGCCATCGATCGTCACGCCGGGCAGCGGCGCAGGCTCCGATCCGGCGGCGATGACGATGTTGGCGGTCTCCAACGTAGTGACCGCGCCGTCCTCGCCGGTCACCTCGACCTTGCCCAGCCCGGCGATCTTGCCGGCGCCCCTGACCCAGTCGACCTTGTTCTTCTTGAACAGGAACTCGACGCCCTTGGTCAGCTGACCGACCGAGGCGTCCTTCTGGGCCATCATCGCCGGCAGGTTCAGCCGCGGCGTCACCTCGATGCCGAAGCCGGCGAAGTCCTTGGCGGCCAGCTCATAGAGCTCGGAGGCGTGCAGCAGCGCCTTCGAAGGGATGCAGCCGACGTTGAGGCAGACGCCGCCCAGCGTCGCCCGCTTCTCGACGCAGGCGGCCTTCAGCCCAAGCTGACCGGCGCGGATCGCCGCGTTGTAGCCGCCGGGGCCGCCCCCGATGATCACGACATCGTACTGCGCCATGCGCTCAGCTCAGCCTCCGCTTGAAGTGCGAGGGCCGGATATAGTCGCTTGTCAGGCGAAGGTCAGGGGGCGCCGGTCGGCGCGGTCCAATCGATGACCTGCAATCCCTGCACGCGACCGAATTCGTGCACGTTCGCCGTGGCGATCGCCCAACCTCGGGCCATGGCCTGGCCATCCTTCGGCAGCCGCACCGCCTGACTCCCACCGTGGGTGAAGAGCTCGGCGCGGCGGCGCGTCGCTGCGAGCTTGGCATCGTCAGGCATCGCGACTCTCGTAGCTATACGGCGTAGATCTATCTGGTCGCGCCAGCGCAAGGATCGGCGCGCAGGATCAGGGACCGATCTCGGGCGGCGCGAGCCAGCCGGCCAGGCGTACGACCATCCACAGCAGGAACGGCGCGGACAGCAGCAGGAAGGCGACCAGCCGCATGCCGCGGCCGCGGGTGCGGGCGGCGTCGCGCGCCTGCGTGGCCCAGGGGCCGAGCTCGTCGGGCTCGCCGAGGCCGGGGCTGGCGCGCAGCAGGTTCAGGGCGTCGCGGGCGGCGGCAAGCTGCTCCTCCGGCGCCATGATGCGAAGGCCGCCGAGCTGCTCGATCACCGGCGATTCCATCGCCCCGAAGGCCGCGTCGAACACCTGCGCGTCGATGCCGGCCGAGCGCAGCGCGCCGGCGGCGATCTGCGCTTCGACGAGGCTGGGAATACGGGTGACGAGGGCCAGGCCCATGCCAAGGGGTCTCCGCCCGGCTTGCGGCCGGCAAAGCCCAACATGGTCGCCGCGGGGCCCGGGCGCAAACCTGCGAGCCAGCCGAAGCTTTCCCCGAGGCTGCTCTCGATGCGCCCCCGGCGGCTCAGACGTCGAGCAGCAGGCGCTGCGGGTCCTCGATGTATTCCTTCACCTTGACCAGGAAGGTGACCGCGCCTTGCCCGTCGACCACGCGGTGGTCGTAGGAGAGCGCCAGGTACATCATCGGGCGGATCACCACCTGGCCCGCCACGGCCATCGGCCGGTCCTGGATCTTGTGCATCCCGAGGATGCCGGACTGCGGCTGGTTGAGGATCGGCGTCGACATCAACGAGCCGTAGACCCCGCCGTTCGAGATCGTGAAGGTGCCGCCCTGCAGGTCGTCCAGAGCGAGCGAGCCATCGCGCGCCTTGGCTCCCAGCTCGGCGATGGTCTTCTCGATCTCGGCGAGGCTCTTGGCGTCGGCGTCGCGCACCACCGGCACCACCAGGCCGCGCTCGCTGCCGACCGCCACGCCGATGTCGTAGTGGTTCTTGTAGATCAGGTCGGTCCCGTCGATCTCGGCGTTGACGGCGGGCACGTCCTTCAGGGCCGCGACGCAGGCCCTCACGAAGAAGCTCATGAAGCCGAGCTTCACGCCGTGGCGCTTCTCGAACACGTCCTTGTAGCGGCTGCGCAGCGCCATCACCGCGCCCATGTCGACCTCGTTGAAGGTCGTCAGCATGGCGGCGGTTTCCTGCGCCTCCTTCAGGCGCCGGGCGATGGTCTGGCGCAGGCGGGTCATCCGCACGCGCTCTTCGCGCGGCTGATCTGGGCGCGGCGCGGCCGGTGGCGCGGGCCGGGCGGTCCGCGCAGTCGCCTGGGTCGACGGCTGAGCAGGCGCCTGGGCAGGCGCCTGGGCAGGCGGCTGAGCAGGCGCCTGGGCGCGCGCCTCGAGGGCGGCGAGTGCGTGGCCCTTGGTGATGCGGCCATCCTTGCCAGAGCCGGCGACCGCGGCAGGATCGAGCTTGTTCTCGGCGACGATGCGCTGGACCGACGGCGCGAGGGGGCGGTCGGGCTCGGCCGGCTTGGCCGGAGCCTGCGGCGGCGCGGCCGGCGGCGGCGCGGCGCGTGCTACGGCGGCCGCGGCAAGCGCCGGCTCGGGAGCCTTCGCTTCCGCCGCGGCCGGCTGGGCGGGCGCCTTGGCTGGCGCGGCGCCAGCGGCGCTGATGTGGCCCAGCACCTGGCCGGGCTCGACCGTCGCGCCCTCCTCGGCGGCGATGTCGGCCAGCACGCCATCCTCGGACGCGGCGACCTCGAGGCTGACCTTGTCGGTCTCCAGTTCGACCAGCACCTCGTCCTTCTTCACCGCCTCGCCGGGCTTCTTCGCCCAGCGCGCGACGGTGGCCTCGGTGACGGATTCGCCGAGGGTCGGGGTGGTGATATCGGCCATTGAGACGGGCTCCTTCGGTAGGACCGGGCTTCTAGCGGATTTCGCCCGAGAGGCGAACGACTCGGGCGAACGACTCGGGCGAACGACTCGGGCGAACGCTTTCAGGCGAACTCGCTCAGGCGGCGAACGCCTGACCGAGGAACGTCTGTAGCTCCTTCATGTGCCGGCTCATCAGGCCCGCGGCGGTGGAGGCGGAGGCTGGCCGGCCCACGTAGCGGGCGCGCTTGGCCGAGATCTTCATCCGCGCCAGCGTGAGCTCCAGCCATGGGTCGACGAAAGTCCAGCCGCCCATGTTCTTCGGCTCTTCCTGACACCACACCAGCTCGGCGTTGATGAACCGGGAGAGCTCGGTGGTCAGCGACTTCACCGGCCACGGATAGAACTGCTCGAGCCGCATCAGATAGACGTCGTCGATGCCCAGCTCTTCGCGGTGATCCAAGAGGTCGTAGTAGACCTTGCCGGAGCAGAGCACGACGCGGCGGATATCGGCGTCCGGCGCCAGCCGGATCGTGGTGTGGCGTCCATGCTGGGCGTCGTCGTGCAGCACGCGGTGGAACGCCGAGCCCTCGGCGAAGTCGGCTAGCGCCGAGACCGCCTTCTTGTGCCGCAGCAGCGACTTCGGGGTCATCAGGATGAGCGGCTTGCGGTAGTCGCGCAGCAACTGGCGGCGCAGGATGTGGAAGTAGTTGGCCGGCGTCGTGCAGTTGGCGACCTGGATGTTGTCCTCGGCGCAGAGCTGCAGGTAGCGCTCGAGCCTGGCCGACGAGTGCTCCGGACCCTGCCCCTCGTAGCCGTGCGGCAGCAGCATCACGAGCCCGCTCATCCTGAGCCACTTGCGCTCGCCGGACGAGATGAACTGGTCGATCAGCACCTGCGCGCCGTTGGCGAAGTCGCCGAACTGCGCCTCCCAGAGCGTCAGCGTGTTGGGATCGGCGAGCGAGAAGCCGTACTCGAAGCCCAGCACCGCCTCTTCCGAGAGCGCCGAGTCCAGCACCTCGAAGTGCGCCTGGCTGGGGCGCAGGTTGGAGAGCGGCTGGTAATGCTCCTCGGTGATCTGGTCGACGATGTCGCTGTGGCGCTGGCTGAAGGTGCCGCGCACCGAGTCCTGCCCGGAGAGCCGCACCGGATAGCCCTGGTCGAGCAGCGAGGCGAAGGCGAGGTGCTCGCCGGTCGACCAGTCGATGTTGTCGCCCGACTCGATGGCGGCCCTGCGGTGCTCAATCACCCGGCGCACGGTCTTGTGGACGTCGAGCCGGCCCGGCAGGGTGGTGAACTTCAGGCCGAGGTCGCGCAGCTTCTGCAACGGCACGGCGGTGTTGCCGCGCAGCTCCTCGTGCTCGGGAGCGAGGCCCGCCCACTTGCCGTCCAGCCAGTCGGCGCGGTCTGCGTGGTAGGTCTTGCCGGCATCGAACTCCTTGTCGAGGTAGGCGTCGAAATCGGCGATGAAGCCCTCGAACTCCTTCTGGGTGATGACGCCTTCCTCGATCAGCCGCTTGCCGTAGAGCTCGCGCACCGCCGGGTGGTCCTTGATGACCCGGTACATCAGGGGCGAGGTCATCGTCGGGTCGTCGCCTTCGTTGTGTCCGAAGCGGCGGTAGCAGAACATGTCGATGACGACGTCCTTGCCGAACTGCTGACGGTACTCGGTGGCGATCTTGGCGGCGTGCGTCACCGCCTCCGGGTCGTCGCCGTTGGCGTGGAAGATCGGCGCCTCGACCATCAGCGCGGTGTCGGACGGATAGGGGCTGGTGCGCGAGTAGCGCGGGCTGGTGGTGAAGCCGATCTGGTTGTTGACGATGAAGTGGATCGCGCCGCCCGTGCGGTAGCCCTTGACCCCGCTGAGGTTGAAGCACTCGGCGATCACGCCCTGGCCGGCAAACGCGGCGTCGCCGTGCAGCAGCAGCGGCAGCACGTGGCCGCGGCCGGCGGTGGGCGTGTCGCGGAGCGTGAACGCCTGCTTGGCGCGCGCCTTGCCGAGCACCACCGGGTTGACGATCTCCAGGTGGCTGGGATTGGCGGTCAGCGACAGGTGCACGCTGTTGCCGTCGAAGGCGCGGTCGGAGCTGGCGCCCAGGTGGTACTTCACGTCGCCCGAGCCCTCGACGTCGGACGGCAGCGACGAGCCGCCCTGGAACTCGTGGAAGATCACCTGGTAGGGCTTGCCCATCACCGCGGCGAGCGTGTTGAGGCGGCCGCGGTGCGGCATGCCGATGACGATGTCGCGCACGCCGAGCGCACCGCCGCGCTTGATGATCTGCTCCAGCGCCGGGACCATCGATTCCGCGCCGTCGAGGCCGAACCGCTTGGTGCCGGGGAAGCGCTTGTGCAGGAAGCGCTCGAACCCCTCGGCCTCGATCAGCTTCTTCAGGATGGCGATCTTGCCTTCGCGAGTGAAGGTGATCTCCTTGTCCGGACCCTCGATGCGCTGCTGCAGCCAGGCCTTCTCGGCCGGGTCGGAGATGTGCATGTACTGCACGCCGATGTTGCCGCAGTAGGTGCGCTTCAGGATCGCCAGGATCTCGCGCAGCGTCCCGGTCTCGAGCCCCAGCACGTAGTCGAGGAAGATCGGCCGGTCGTAGTCGCTCTCTGCGAAGCCGTAGCGGGCCGGATCGAGCTCGGAGGCGTCGCCCTGGATCACCGCCAGGCCCAGCGGGTCGAGGTTGGCGCGCAGGTGGCCGCGCATGCGGTAGGCGCGGATCATCATGATCGCGCGCAGCGAATCCAGCGTGCGGGCGCGGATCTCGTCGGGGCTGGCGGTGGGCTGCGCCTGGACGATGCGGGCCTCGAACTTGGCGTCGAGCGCCGGCCACAGGCCGTCGATCGCCGAGAGCCAGTCGGGCCGCGGCTCGGCGATCGGCTGCGGCGTCCAGGGCGGCGGCGCGTTCGCCGCGATCACGTCGCGGGCCTGGTCGCGCAACTGCTCGAAGAAGGCGCGCCACGACGGCTCGACCGAACTCGGGTCGGCCGCCCATTTGGCATGCAGGTCTTCGACGAATCCGGCGTTGCCGCCGTAAAGGAAGGAAGTCTCGGCCAGAACCTCGTTCAGCCGTCCAGCGTCGTCCGCCATATTTCTCTCGCTTGGGCCGCCCAGAGCCTTCGGCGAGGTCCGGGCGCGGCCCGTTAGATAGTTACCTTCAGGCGCTTTTCAGCACCTCGAGCAAAGTCGTGCCCAAGGCCGCCGGCGACGGCGAGACGCGGATGCCCGCGGACTCCATCGCCTCGATCTTGTCCTCGGCCCCTCCCTTGCCGCCGGAGATGATCGCGCCCGCGTGGCCCATGCGGCGGCCAGGGGGCGCGGTGCGTCCGGCGATGAAGCCGACCATTGGCTTCTTGGTTTTTGAAGATTTAATGAACTGGGCCGCGTCCTCCTCGGCAGAGCCTCCGATCTCGCCGATCATGATGATCGACTGGGTCTCGGGGTCCGCAAGGAACATCTCCAGGATTTCGATGAATTCGGTGCCTTTGACCGGATCGCCGCCAATCCCGACCGCGGTTGTCTGTCCAAGGCCCGCCTGGGTGGTCTGGAACACCGCCTCGTAGGTGAGCGTGCCGGAGCGGCTGACGACGCCGACCGAGCCTTTCTTGAAGATGTTGCCCGGCATGATGCCGATCTTGCACTCGTTCGGCGTCAGGACGCCCGGGCAGTTCGGCCCGATCAGGCGCGACTTCGAGCCCGAGAGCGCGCGCTTCACCTTGATCATGTCCTCGACCGGGATGTTCTCGGTGATGCAGACGATCAGCGGCACCTCGGCGTCGATCGCCTCGAGCAACGCATCGGCGGCGAAGGCGGGCGGCACGTAGACGGCGCTCGCGGTGGCGCCGGTCTTCGCCATCGCCTCGCCGACCGTATCGAACACCGGCAACCCCAGGTGCGTCGTGCCGCCTTTGCCCGGGGTGACGCCACCCAGCATCTTGGTGCCGTAGGCGATCGCCTGCTCGGAGTGGAAGGTTCCCTGTTCGCCCGTGAACCCTTGGCAGATCACGCGCGTCTCCGCGCCGACGAGAATGGACATGAGGCTCTTTGCTTTGATTTCCCGAACGCCGCGCTCGCGAGAGCGCCGGCGGCGGCCATCCCATAGGCGATGCGCCGCTTTGGAGCAAACCCCGCTGCGCCAGCGGCGCGGCATTTGCACGCAACCTTGGGCTCACCGCGCGTTGCGGCACAATTTGGCGTTGCCAATGCGGGTCACGGCGTGATGGTGGGCCTGGGCTAGACGCGTTTGTCTTCTAGTCCGCCGCCAACCTCCCCAAGGAAACGGCGGACGGCCCAGGGCCCGGCGGGGCGCGACTCGCCGGGCCGCCTTATTGCGGCGACTTCTCGAACATCGTCAGCTTGGCGCGGTCCAGGCCCCGCTCGCGGGTGAGCTCGATCCGCAGACCTTGCGCGTCGGCGCCGCCCGCCTCGACCGCCTTCAGCGCCGCATCGTCGCTGTCCGGCGTCGCGCCCTTCGCCGCGCCGCTCAGCCAGACCGTGCCGGCGTCGGTCTTGGAGGCCGGCGCGCCATAGAGGTCGGTGAAATAGGCGGCGAGATCGGCCCCGACCTCGTGGTCGGACGCCATGTTGCAGCGGAAGTAGCGCACCGGGTCAGGCTTGGCGGTGGTGACGACGCCGCTCTGGATCGTCGCCTCGACGTAGGCCGAAAGGTCATGGTCCTGGTGCGTCATGCGGCTCTCGCCGCCCGCCTCGCGCTTGTAGCCGTCGGGATGCTCGAGGTAGCCCATGAACCTCGGCCAGCCCCACACCTCGCCGTGCTCGGCGACGGCGGCGGCGTCGGGCGCGTCGGCGCGGCAGAGCTCGAAGAGGCCGCGCGCGGTGGTCTTGCTCCAGGCCAGCACGTCCGCCTCGTCGGCGAAGGCCGGGGCCCCCGCGACGATGACGACAGCAACGGCGCCGAGCGCCGCGAAAGCCTTAAGCAGAGCCATCGGCTCGTCAGCTCCGGCGGCCGCCTGGAAAGCGGCCGGTTACTTCGAGTAGGCCGTGTAGACCATGATGCCGGCGTCGTTGTCCTGCTGGAACTTCAGGATGACGAAGCCGCCCTTGTTGAGCGCGTCGTTGAGTTCGGCCTGCGAGATATGACTCGGCGAGCCGGTCGCCAGCTTCGCATAGTAGACAGCCATCGTCGGGTCGCCGCCGTCCGGCGCGGCGCCGCCGAGCCAGCTCTTGCCCTCGCCGATCAGGGCGGCGTCGGCCTTGCTGATGGTCAGCTTGCAGGTGTCGACCTTCACGTCGCCGCCCTTGGTGTGCTGCAGGCCGCGGGTGACGAGCAGCGTCAGGTTCGAGCCGTCGATGATCTTCGACTTCGCGGCCTTGTCGGTGATCGAGACCGGGCCGGCCGTGTCGGCGACCACCTGGGTGTCCGTCCAGCCGTCGTCCGTCGCCGCCTTCAGCGACGCCACATAGTCGCCGTTGGTGGCCCAGCAGACCTTCTGGAACGACGCGAAGGCCGGGTCGGCGCCTTGCGCGGAGACGGACATCGGGACGGCGAGCGCGGCGGCGGCCGCGGCGAGCGAGAGGAGGCGTTTCATAGAGGGCCCTGAGCTTTCGTTGTCTTCATTGTCAGTTGAATTCCCTTTGGCCGCGCGATGGGGCGGAGGCAAGGCGCCTCTCGCCGCACCGGCGCCGCTTCAGCCGGCGGCCTTGACCGCCGCGACGATCTTTTCCGCCCCGTCGGCGAGGTCGTTGGCGGCGATCACGTTGAGGCCGCTCTCGGAAATGATCTTCTTGCCGAGCTCGACGTTGGTGCCCTCCAGCCGCACCACCAGCGGCACCTTCAGGCCGACTTCCTTCACCGCCGCGACTACGCCCTCGGCGATGATGTCGCAGCGCATGATGCCGCCGAAGATGTTGACCAGGATGCCCTTCACGTTGGGGTCGGCGGTGATGATCTTGAACGCCGCGGTCACCTTCTCCTTGCTGGCGCCGCCGCCGACGTCGAGGAAGTTGGCGGGGGCCGCCCCGTAGAGCTTGATGATGTCCATGGTCGCCATGGCCAGGCCCGCGCCGTTCACCATGCAGCCGATGTCGCCCTCGAGCGCGATGTAGGAGAGGTCGTGCTTGGAGGCCTCGATCTCCTTGGCGTCTTCCTCGGTGGTGTCGCGCAGCGCGACGATGTCCGGGTGGCGATAGAGGGCGTTGTCGTCGAAGCCCACCTTGGCGTCGAGCACCTTGATGTCGCCGGACTCGGTGGCGATCAGCGGATTGATCTCCAGGAGGCTCATGTCCTTGTCGACGAACGCCTTGTAGAGCTTGGGCAGCAAGGCGCGGGCTTGCTTGGCGGTGTCGCCCTTCAACCCGAGCGACGTGGCCAGCTGCAGGCCGTGGTGCGGCCAGGCGCCGGTCGCCGGATCGATGGTGAAGGTGTGGATGCGCTCTGGAGTCGCGTGGGCGACCTCCTCGATGTCCATGCCGCCCTCGGTGGAGGCGACGACCGCGACGCGGCTGGTCTCGCGGTCGACCAGCAGCGACAGGTAGTATTCCTTGGCGATCGAGGCGCCTTCCTCAATGTAGAGCCGGCGCACGACGCGGCCATGCGGGCCGGTCTGGTGGGTGACCAGCGTCATGCCCAGCATCTTGCCGGCGATGTCGCGCACCTCTTCGATCGAGCGCGCCAGCTTGACGCCGCCGCCTTTGCCGCGCCCGCCCGCGTGGATCTGCGCCTTCACCACCCAGACCGGTCCGCCTAGCTTCTCGGCCGCCGCCACCGCCTCGTCGACCGAGAAGGCGGGAAAGCCGCGCGGAACCGGGACGCCGAACTCGGCGAGGACCGCCTTGGCCTGATGCTCGTGGATGTTCATGGAAGTCCTGGGTCTCTGAGGGAAGGCTGGGCCTTATAGGAACCGCCCGGCGGCTGGGGCAAGTGCGCGGCGCGGCGGCGGCTCAATGGACCGCGGAAACGCGCTGCTGCGGGACCGCCAGGCCCCCGCCACTGACCACCGTCAGCGACATCGCCGGCAGCACCAGCGTGCGGCCCGGGGGCAGCTCGTAGCGGGCGGGCGGCAGGTCGCGGGCGGGGTGGCTGGCCTCGCCGCGGTCGAGCCAGGCGTACTGGGCCGGC
>DATNEH010000232.1:0-8133 GCA_035553015.1 Caulobacteraceae bacterium
CAGCGCGCCCAGATGCACCTCGATCTCGTCCGCCGTGCGGGCGAAAACCGACGAGCCGCAGCGCGGGCAGAAGTGTCGACCGGCGTAGTCGCGCGTCTCGCCATCGATCGTCACCGCGTCCTGCGGGAACCACCGCGGAGGCGCTGAACAGGGCGCCGTGATGCTTGCGGCAGTCGAGGCAGCCCCACCCGATAGGGCCGCCCCGAAGCCACGAGCCGCGCGGCGCCGCACAGGCAGCCGCCGGTGAATCGCTCCACGCTGCGTCTCCTCGGCTTGGACGTGTTGGCGAAATCTTCGTAGACCGCTGACTCTGGGTTCAAACACGCGGACATGCTCACGCTATACGGCTCATCGCAGGGACGCCCCAGCCGCAGCCTGATCGCGCTGGAGGAACTGGGCCTCGCCTATACCCAGGTCCCGATGAAGCCGTGGAACAACGCCGCAGACGCCGAGCGGCTCGCCGCGCTCAACCCCAACGCCCGCGTGCCGGTGCTGGACGACGATGGCCTCGTGGTCTGGGAGTCGATGGCGATCAACCTCTATCTCGGCGACCGCTACGGCGGCCCGCTCTGGCCGGCCGAGCCGCGCCAGCGCGCGCTGCTCTACCAGTGGAGCGTCTGGACGCAGACCTCGATCGACGTGATGGCGCGCCACCGCGCCCGCTTCAGCCAGGACCCGGGGACCAAGGCGCGCGGGCAGGCCGAGCGCCTCGCCGCGCTCGCCATCCTCGACCGCGCGCTGGCGGACCGCCCGTACCTGCTGGGCGAGGCCTTCACGCTCGCCGACGTGAGCGTGGCCGCCTGCCTGGCCGAGCCGTGGGAGAACGGCCGCATCGACGGCGACCTCGATCCGGCCGAGCATGGGTTGCGGGCGCTGGCCGATTGGCTGAGCCGCTGCACGTCGCGGCCGTCGTGGGCGAAGGTGCGGTCGTTGCCGTAAGACGAGGCGGCTGCAGCTGAGCCGCGCTACCGCACCGAATATCCGCGATCGCTCAGGCAGGCGGCGCGGGCGTGGTCGTACTCGGCCTGGCCGGGCGCCTGGGGCGGCCGCCGCACGTTCGGCTGCAGTACGCCAACGTCCGGCGACGGCGCGCCGGTCAGTTCGTCGACGACACCAAGCGACGGGCCGACTGCCCCGGTCATATTGGTCACCTCCGAGCCGACCTGGCCAGGCCCGACGCCGCCCAGCGCGCCGGCCGCGCCGCCTTGCTGGCCGCCCGCGATCGCTCCGAGCGAGACGCCCGTCGCCACGGTGTCTGTCGCCGTGCCGGTCGGCGCGTACGCCTCGAATTGCGCTGACTTGGACGGGTCGAACCCGCTCTGTTGCCTGGCCAGGGTCGAGCAGTCGGCTTCGTCGCCGGACTGTTTGGCCAGGTCCTGGCCTTTGAGGGGATAGACGTACTGCGCAGCGTCGGCGAGCGGCGCGGTGAGCAAGGTGGTCGCTGCGAGCAGCGCCAGGCACGCGGTCTTCATCGTCCAATCCTCAGGCTGGCCAGCCGCAAGCGGCCGGCGCCCAAGAGATGTAGGCGCCGGCAAGCGCGCCCAATAGGGTCGACTGCCGAGATTGTCGGGCGCTAAGGCCCCGGCGCCGCAGCGTCCTTCGTCGCCGGCGCGCGCAGGTAGCGCAGCACCAGGCCCGCCACTTCGTCGACGAACGCGGCGGCCTTGTCATCGTCGTCGAGCAGGTCGGGGCGGCGCAGGACGGCGGCGTGGGTGAGGGCCTCGACGGTGGTGGTCAGCACGAAGGCGGCGAGGTCGGGGTCGGCGACCTCGATCTCGTCACGATGTGCGTCGAGATAGGCGCGCAGGAACGTCCCGCTGCGGCGCTCGATGGCGTCGATGTCCTCTAGCCGGCCGACGCGCGGCGCCTGTTCGGCCAGCACCCGGTGCAGCTTCGGGTCGACCCGGTGGGCGTCGATGGCGGCGGCGACCAGTTCGCGCGCGCCGGTCTCGATCGGTTGCGCGGCGACCTTGAAGACGGCGCCGAAGGCGACCCGCGCCAGCTCCTGTTGATGGCGCTCGGCGGCGGCGGCGACCAGGGCCTCCTTGCTCGGGAAGTACTGGTAGAGCGAGCCGATGCTGACGCCGGCCACCTGGGCGATCCGGTTGGTGCTGGCCCGCTCATAGCCTTCTTCGACCAGCACGCGCGCGGTCGCTTCGACGAGCGCGTCGACGGTCGCGCGCGAGCGTTGCTGCGAGGCGATCTTCCTGGGGCTGGTCTGTGGGCGACGGGGCATCGATTATGAGCGATAGCTTACATTCAGACACGCCTGGCCTCAAGCATGGGCGAATGCGAGCGGTGGTCCGCGGGGTGCGGCGCGGGGACCTCGACCTGGACCTTCCTCATTGGTGGGCGACGATGGACTTCTCGCGTGCTTGAGCGCTCGCCGCCGCACTGGGTCCACAATGCGAGTTTTCGGAGCGAGCATAAGCTCGCATTCTTTCCGAGCGGAGGGCCGCCAACCCAAGTCGAGGAGAGAAGTCATGGATCACGTCAGCACGCTCGAGCGCCTGTTCCGCCACAAGGCGCAGGCCAACCGCGAGATGCTGGCCGCAATGGCCGGGTTCGAGGACGGATCGCCGGCGCAGGAAGTCGCGCTGCGCACCATCAGCCACACCTGGGTGGTCGATCGGATCTTCGCCGGGCACCTCAGCGGCACGCCGCACGGGTTTGGCGCGGCGAACCAGGCTGAGGCGCCCAGCCTCGCGACGCTCTGCGCCGACGTCGCCGCGAGCGACGCGTGGTTCGTCGACTACGTGGCGCATCTTGCGGCGCCGCAACTGGCCGAGGCGATCGACTTCACCTTCACCGACGGCGCGCCCGGCCGCATGTCGCGCGAGGAGATGCTGATGCATCTCATCACCCACGGCTGCGGCCATCGCGGACAGGTCGGCTGGATGATGCTGGAGCAGGGCGTGACGCCGCCGACCGACGGGCTGACGACCTACCTGCACACGGCGGAGGCGGCTGCCCGGCGTCGCGGCGGCGCTGTCACGGCCGCGGCGCCGTCGCAGCCCGCAGAAGTGGCGAGCCAGCGACCCGGCGCGCCGCCAGCCGCAGCGGCTGCCGCCAACCCGTCAGCGTCGCGACTGGAGGAACTGACCGAGCGCATGCGCGAGGCGGCCCTGGCCGCAGGCGGGCTCGGCAAGACCCTGAAGTTCAACCTGAAGGGCGAGGGGATCATCTTCATCGACGGCACGGCCGTCACCAACGAGGACCGGCCGGCCGACCTGACGCTGACCGCCACGATCGACGACCTCGCCGCCCTCGGCCAGGGCAAGCTATCCCCGACGTCGGCGATAATGACCGGCCGCCTGCGCCTCTCCGACATGGGGGTCGCGGTGGCGCTGCGCGAGCGCATGCAGGTCCTCTTCGCCCGCATGCGCCCGGCAGCCTGATCGCCGTCAGCTGCCGCGGGTGGTCAAGCCGCCACCTTCGGCAGCACCTTCTCGGTCAAGAGGTTGAACGACAGCTGGCTGAGCGGCGCGGCGAGCAGGTAGTTGAGCTGGGCGGTCTCCTGCAGGGCCTGGATCTGGTCGAGCACGGATTCGGGCGTGCCGTGCAGGATCACCTCGTCGACGTAGCGCTGCACCGGGTCGGCCGTCTCGACCGCGCTCGGGGCCTGGTGCGCCGGGCGGTGCTGGCCGCCGATGTAGGAGCCGACCGTCCACTCGGCCCCGCGCCGAGCGATGGCCTCGGCCTGCTCGGCGGTTTCGGCGATGGCGAGGAGGCGCGCCATCGGGATGTCGCGGCCGGCCGCCGAGTGGCCGGCGGCAGTCATCTGCTCGCCGTAGCGGGCGCGCTTGGCGCCCAGGTCCGCACAGGTGCAGTGCGGGTCCATCAGGATCGAAAAGCCGCGGCTGGCCGCCCAGTCGATCGCGCCCTCGGAGGTGGCGGCCATCCAGACCGGCGGGTGCGGGCCCTGCAGGGGCTTGGGCAGCACCTCGACGCCCTCGAAGTCGAAGAACTGGCCGTGGTGGGTCAGCCGCTCGTTGGTCCAGGCGTTCAGCACCACGTCCACAGCCTCGTGGAAGCGCGGCCCGCTCTCCTCGACGGGAATGCCGAAGGCGTCGAACTCGACACGGGAGAAGCCGCGCCCGGCGCCCCAGTTCACCCGGCCGCCGGAGATCATGTCGAGCAGCGCCACCTCCTCGGCGAGGCGCAGGGGGTGGTAGAACGGGGCCAGCGAGACAGCGGTGCCGATCCGCATGCGGCGGGTGCGGGTCGCGGCCACCGTCGCCATCATGTGCACCGACGGGCAGACCGAGAAGCCGGAGAAGTGGTGTTCGGCCAGCCACACCGCGTCGTAGCCGGCCTCGTCCATGATCTCGAAGCGCTCGATGGCGCCGGCATAGACGCTCTCCAGCGGAATGCGCCGGTTCGCCCAGCCGAAGAACTGCAACACGCCAAGCTTCATGCGGCTTCCTCCCGTCCTTTTGCAGCCACGCTAGAGCGCGGGGAGGCAGTCGTCAGCCCTCGAAGTACAGGTGCCGGTGCCGCTTGCAGCCCGGATTGAACGGCGCGGCGCAGGTCGGGCAGCGATCGTCGCAGGCGAGGTAGGCAGCGATGCTGAGCTCGGTCCGGCAGGCGCCGCAGAGCATGGCGGGCGTATCCCACTGCGCCTTCGGCCACACCTGGGCCGGGTGATCGGCCTGCGCGTCGTGGCAGTCGCGGCAGGCCCAGTAGACGCCGCAGCAGCGCATCTTCAGCGCCACGATGTCGAGCGGGCTGTGCCAGTGCGCGCATCGCGACTGCGGATCGAGCTCGAGGCCGCGCACTTCGGGCGGCGCGCCCGCGGATGAGGCGCTCATGGATGGCGCGCCAGGAAGTCGGCGACGGCGGCGTTGAAGCCGTCGGCGCAGTCGAGGTTGACCGGGTGGCCACCCTCCAGGTCGACCACCTCGAGGCCGACGATCTCGCCCGCCGCCAGATCGCGCACGGCCTGAAAACCCCGCTCGCGGCGGCCGTTCACGAGCAGCGTCGGCGTGGCGATCTTGGCCAGGCGATCGCGCACCGAGAGGTCGGGTGTGGTGTAGCTCAGGCCCAGCGCCATCCCGCGCACCGAGATCAGGGCCGCATCGCTCACCAACTCGTCCTCGACCTCGGGCGCGAGGCGGCCGCTACGTTTCGGAAAGAACGGCATGGCCTCCAACGGTCCCCGGCCCTGCGCCTCCCTTGCGGCGGCGTAGGCCGCGAGTTGCTCGGGCGTGGGCGCAGGCGCCGAGCGGGTCTCGCGCAGCGCCGAGTTGGAGTTGGTGAACACCTGCGCGGAGATCCGCTCGGGGTGGACGAGCGCATAGTTCATCGTGAGCCCCGCGCCGAACGATTGTCCGCACACGGCCCAGCGCTCGGCCCCGAGATCCGCGCGGATCGCCTCGAAGCGGTCGATGTAGGCGGCCACCGAATAGGCGGCCGGATCGTCGGGCGCCTCGGAACGCCCGTGGCCGAGCAGCTCGATCACGACCGGCGTCGCCACCTGCGCCAGCGCCGCGAGGTTCGGTCGCCACTGGGCGCGGCTGGAGCAGATGCCATGAACGAGCAGCACGTGCGGCGCGCGGCCATCGCCGTGGATTTCGACGTGCATCATCGGTGCGACACTAGCGCGGGGGGCCCGCTGGAACCAAGCGCGCGCGAGGCTGTTCAATCATCAGCCGCCAGAGCGACTCGAGGCCAGGCTGGTGGCGATGGCCGCGTCGGTAAGGGGAGGGGGCCGTTCCCGTCAAGGCTTTGACCGCCCGTCGTATTCGGGCTCGAACGGAGGCCGCACCGGGCTCGGCTGGGGCCTCCGTGTCTTCATCAACGAGGGCGAGCGTGACGGTGACGAAACCTCCGTCGGGCCTGCGCGCTGAGTCGTCGACGCATCCGGGCGCCAGCCCCCGCGAGAGTTTCATGATCGACGCCAGCTCAAAGCGCGGCGAGGACATCGACGACGGCCGCCCAGACGATCGCCGCCCAGACGATCGCCGCCCAGACGATCGCCGCTACGAACTGCTGGTCAACGCGATCACCGACTACGCGATCTATATGCTCGATCCGCACGGGATCGTGACCAGCTGGAACGCCGGCGCGCAGTGGATCAAGGGTTACGCCGCGCAAGAGATCATCGGGCAGCACTTCTCGCGCTTCTACACCGATGAGGAGCGGGCGTCCGGCGCGCCGCAACGGGCGCTGGAGAGCGCCGAGTGCGAGGGCCGCTTCGAAGACGAGGGCTGGCGGGTGCGCAAGGACGGCGCCCGCTTCTGGGCGCATGTGGTCATCGACCCGATCCGCGGCGATGACGGCGAGCTGGTTGGGTTCGCCAAGATCACCCGCGACCTCTCCGAGCGGAAGAAGGCCGAGGAGGCGCTGCGCCGCAGCGAGGAGCGCTTCCGGCTGCTGGTGCAGGGCGTCACCGACTACGCGATCTTCATGCTGGACCGCGAGGGCCGGGTCGCGAACTGGAACCCCGGGGCCCAGCGTATCAAGGGCTACCTGCCGGACGAGATCATCGGCCAGCATTTCTCTCGCTTCTATACCGAGGCCGACCGCGACGCCGGCCTGCCGGCCCAGGGCCTGGCGACAGCGATCGCCGAGGGCCGCTGGGAGAGCGAAGGCCAGCGCATGCGCAAGGACGGCTCTCTGTTCTGGGCCCACGTGATCATCGACGCGATCCGCGACGAAGACGGCACGGTGATCGGCTTCGCCAAGGTCACGCGTGACGTCACCGAGCGCAAGGAGACGCAACGCCAGCTCGAGCAGGCGCGCGAAGCGCTGTTCCAATCGCAGAAGATGGAGGCGCTCGGCCAGCTGACCGGCGGCATCGCGCACGACTTCAACAACCTCTTGATGGCCGTGCTGGGCTCGCTGGAGCTGCTGCGCAAGCGCCTGCCCTACGATCCGCGGTATGCGACGCTGCTGGAGAACGCCATGCAGGGCGCCCAGCGCGGCGCGACGCTGACCCAGCGCATGCTGGCCTTCGCGCGGCGCCAGGCGCTGAAGCTGGAGCCGGTCGACGTGACCGCGCTGATCCGCGGCATGTCGGGCTTCCTGCAGCGCTCGATCGGGCCGACCTACCGGCAGGAGGTTCGCTTCCCGCCCGGCTTGCCCCTGGTGACCACCGACCCGGCCCAGCTGGAGGCGGCCCTCCTGAACCTGGTGGTCAACGCACGCGACGCGATGGACGAGCATGGGCTGATCACCATCTCGGCCAGCGCCGAGAGCGGCGACGGCGCGCTGGCGCCCGGCGACTATGTGCGCATCGCGGTCACCGACACCGGCGAGGGGATGGACGAGCAGACCCTGTCGCGCGCCACCGAGCCGTTCTTCACCACCAAGGGCGTCGGCAAGGGCACCGGGCTCGGCCTCTCCATGGTGCATGGCCTGGCCGCCCAGTCCGGCGGCCTGCTGCGGCTGAAGAGCCGCCCCGGCGAGGGCACGACTGTGGAAATCTGGCTGCCGACCGCGGCCGCCGACGCGCAGGTCCGCGCCAGCGAGCGGCCGACCGACCTTGGCTTCTCCGCCGAGCTGCGGCCGCTGACGGTGCTGGCGGTCGACGACGACGCGCTGGTGCTGACCAACACGGCGGCGCTGCTGGAGGATCTCGGCCACCAGGTTGTCTGCGCGAAGTCCGGCAAGGAGGCGCTGGCGGCGTTAACGGCGAATCCCGACGTCGACCTGGTGATCACCGACCAGGTGATGCCGCGCATGACCGGGTTGCAGCTGCGCGATGCGATCCTCGAGGCGCGCCCAGGCCTGCCGGTGCTGATCGCCACCGGCTACGCAGAGATGCCGGCCGAAGCAACTGCCGACGCGCCGTGCATCGCCAAGCCGTTCACCCAGCGCGAGCTGGCCGACGCGGTGCTCGACGCCACCATGCCGCAAGCGCCAGGATGACCGGCGGGACCGCGGCGTAGAGCGCCAGGCCCCATCCCAGCCCACGTGCATCGGCGAGCGCGCCGACCAGGGCCGGAAAGGCGATCTCCGCCATGCCCACCATCGAGGCGACCGCGCTCACCGCGCCCGCCTGTCCTGGGCGCAGCGAGAGGAGCACGCTCTCCAGCGTCGTGTAGAACACCGCGCCGGCCACGCCGAACGCGAAAGCGCCAGTGAGTTGCACAGGCAGGACATCGACGTAGATCGCGGCCGGCAGGGTCA
>DATNEH010000233.1:0-11581 GCA_035553015.1 Caulobacteraceae bacterium
GTTCTCGCTGAAGGACCACGGCCCCGGCGCCTGGGAGCTGGCGATGCGCTACTCGGAGGCCGACCTCAACTTCAACGCCGGCCCGCTCGGCGCGGCCCCGATGGCGGACGCCATCCGCGGCGGCGACTCGCAGATCTGGTCGTTCGGCCTGAACTGGTACCCGAACCAGGTCTTCCGGGTGATGTTCGACATCGACCGTGTCCGGATCGACCGGCTGTCGCCCAACGCGGCGCTGTTCCAGACCCCGACCGGCGCGCAGATCGGCCAGAGCTACACGGCGATCGCCGTGCGCACCCAGGCGGCGTTCTGAGCCGGCCAACCCTCACCTGAACGGAGACGATCGATGCCCAGAACACCGGGAAGCGCGTCGCGGCGCGGCGTGCTGAGCGCGCTCGCCGGCGTGGCGATGGCTGCGCCGCTGCTGAGCCCGCGGCAGGTGCGCGCGCAGGCGCTGAAGCCCGTCCAGCTGCTCAACGTCAGCTACGACCCGACCCGCGAGCTCTACAAAGACATCGACGCGGCCTATTCCGCATACTGGAAGCAGCGCACCGGCCAGAGCGTGACCGTGCTGCAGAGCCACGGCGGCTCGGGGGCGCAGGCGCGGGCGGTGATCGACGGGCTGGCGGCGGACGTCGTGACGCTCGCGCTCGCCTACGACATCGACTCCATCGCCAGGCGCGCGCACCTCCTGCCGGAGACCTGGCAGTCGCGCCTGCCGGAGAACTCGACGCCCTACACCTCGACGATCGTCTTCCTCGTGCACCGCGGCAACCCGTGGAAGATCCGCGACTGGTCGGACATCCTGAAGCCGGGGATCACAGCGGTGGTCCCCAACCCGAAGACCTCTGGCGGCGCGCGTTGGGCCTACCTGGCGGCCTGGGCGTCGGCGCTGAAGGCGCCGGGCGGCAACGAGGCCAGGGCGCGGGCCTACGTGACCGAGTTCTACAAGCGCGTCCCGGTGCTCGACGCCGGCGCGCGCGGCTCGACCGTCACCTTCGCCCAGCGCGGCGTCGGCGACGTGCTGGTCTGCTGGGAGAACGAGGCGCACCTGGCGCAGGCCGAGTTCGGCGCGGACAAGTTCGAGATCGTGGTCCCGCCGATCTCGATCCTGGCCGAGCCGCCGGTGGCGCTGGTCGACAAGGTGGCCGACCGCAAGCGCACGCGCACCATCGCGCAGGGCTACCTGAACTTCCTCTACAGCCCGCTGGCGCAGGACCTGATCGGCAAGAACTTCTACCGGCCGCGCAATCCCGAGGCCGCCGCCAAGTACGCCGCCCGGTTCCCGAAGATCCCGATGGTGACCATCGCCGACACCTTCGGCGGCTGGACCAAGGCGCAGGCGACCCATTTCGCCGACGGCGGCGTCTTCGATCAGATCCACAAGGGTTGAGGCGGCGAGGGGATGACTGCCGGCTACGCACATCCGCTCGAGCGGCCGCTGCCGCGCCGCAACGCCCTGCTCAGGGGGCGCTGGCGCGAGCGCTCGGTGCTGCCCGGGTTCCCGCTGGCGCTGGGGATCACGCTGGCCTGGCTCGGCGCGATCGTGGTGATCCCGCTGACCGCGCTGGCGCTGCGGCCCTGGGACGCCGGCCTAGGCGGCGTCTGGGCGACGCTCACCAGCCCTCGGGTGCTGGCGTCGCTCAGGCTCTCGTTCGGCCTCTCGGCGCTCGCGGCGCTGCTTAACCTGCCTCTCGGGTTGACGGTCGCCTGGACGCTGGAGCGCTACGCCTTCCCCGGCCGTCGCCTGCTGGATGCGCTGGTCGACCTGCCGTTCGCGCTGCCGACCGCCGTCGCCGGCATCGCGCTGACCGCGCTTAGCGCGCCGAACGGACCGCTGGGCCAACTGGCGGCCAGGGTGGGGCTCAAGATCGCCTACACGCCGCTCGGCATCTTCGTGGCGCTGGTCTTCATCGGCCTGCCGTTCGTGGTGCGCCAGGCGCAGCCGGTGCTGGCCGAGTTCGACCGCGAGGTCGAGGAGGCGGCGTCGACGCTCGGCGCGACGTCCGCCCAGCGCTTCTGGCAGGTGATGCTGCCGGCCCTGGCGCCGGCGCTGGCCAGCGGCGCGAGCCTCGCATTCGCGCGGGCGGTCGGCGAGTACGGCTCGGTGATCTTCATCGCCGGCAACATGCCGATGCAGTCCGAGATCGCGCCACTGCTGATCGTCACCAAGCTCGAGGAGTTCGACTACGCGGGCGCGGCGGCGATCGGGCTTGCCATGGTGGTGATCTCGCTGGCGGCGCTGGCCGTCGTCAACGCACTGCAGGCGGTGCTCGCCGCGCGCAGCCGCCCGGGCGCAACGACATGAGCGCCGTGCGTTTCTCCGGCCTCGCGCCGCTGCTGTTGGCCGCCACGGTCCTCGTGCTGGGCGTGCTGGTGGTCATGCCGCTGGGCGTCGTCTTCGCCGAGGCGTTCGCCAAGGGCGTCGGCCCGTACCTGGCTGCGCTGAAGGACCCCGACGCGTTGGCCGCGATCCGGCTCACGCTGATCGCCGCGGCCATCGCCGTGCCGCTGAACGCCGCCTTCGGCCTCGCCGCCGCCTGGGCGATCGCCAAGTTCGAGTTCCGCGGCAAGGCTGCGCTGATGGCGCTGATCGACCTGCCGTTCTCGATGTCGCCGGTGGTCAGCGGCCTCGTCTGGGTGCTGCTGTTCGGCGCGCAAGGCTGGATGGGCGGCTGGCTCGAAGACCACGACATCAAGATCATCTTCGCGCTGCCGGCTATCGTGCTCGCCACCGTCACCGTCACGCTGCCGTTCGTGGCGCGCGAGCTGATCCCGGTGATGCAGGACCAGGGCGCCGACGAGGAGGCCGCGGCGGTGACGCTGGGCGCCGGAGGCCTCACCGTGCTGCGCCGCGTGACCATCCCAAACGTGAAGTGGGCGCTTCTCTACGGCGTCCTCACCTGCAACGCCCGCGCGATGGGCGAGTTTGGGGCGGTCTCCGTGGTCTCCGGCAAGGTCCGGGGGCTGACCAACACTTTGCCGCTGCACATCGAGGCGCTCTACAATGACTATGACTTCGTCGGCGCCTTCGCGGCCGCCTCCCTTCTGGCCTCGCTCGGGGTCGTCACCCTTGTCGTCAAGCAGGGCCTCGAATGGCGCTATTCCGGTGAGCTCGCCGCTGGCCGCCGACAATAAAGCCGCCGCCCCCAGCCTCATTGGCGACGACGCTCGCGCGCTGCAGGTGAGCGGGGTCTCCAAGTCGTTCGGCCGCTACCCGGCTTTGAACGACGTCTCGTTCGCGGCGGCCGACCGCGAGTTCCTGGCGCTGCTGGGGCCGTCCGGCTCCGGCAAGACCACGCTGCTGCGGGTGCTGGCGGGGCTGGAGACTCCCGACGCCGGCGAGGTGCGCTTCGGCGGCGAGGACTACCTCGCCATCCCCGCCCGGCGGCGGCGCGCCGGCATGGTGTTCCAGCACTACGCGCTCTTCCGCCACATGACGGTGGCCGAGAACATCGCGTTCGGGCTGAAGGTGCGCCCACGCGCCGAGCGGCCGGACGGCGCCGAGATCCGCCGCCGGGTCGACGACCTCCTGAGCCTCGTGCAGCTGGAGGGCCTGGGCAGGCGCTATCCGGCACAGCTGTCGGGCGGCCAGCGGCAGCGCGTGGCGCTGGCCCGCGCGCTCGCCATCGAGCCGCGCATGCTGCTGCTCGACGAGCCGTTCGGCGCGCTGGACGCCCAGGTGCGCCGCGACCTGCGCCGCTGGCTGCGCGAAATGCACGATCGCGCCGGCGTCACCACGGTGTTCGTCACCCACGACCAGGAAGAAGCGCTCGACCTCGCCGACCGGGTGGCGATCCTGCGCGGCGGCGAGCTGATCCAGTTGGGCGCGCCGCAGGCGCTCTACGACGACCCGGCCAGCGCCTTCGTCTACGAGTTCCTCGGCGCGGCCAACAACGTCCCAGCCGTAGCCTCGGGCGGCCGCGTGAGTCTTGCCGACTACACGGCGCCAGCGCCTGCCGATGCGCCGATCGGACCGGTCCAGCTCTACTTCCGCCCGCGCGAGGTCGTCTTCCCGGCGAGCGGCGAGCCGGCGCTGACCGCCGAGGTGCGCAGCGTCGCGGCGCGCGGTCCCGACCTCAAGATCGACGCCGTCGTCGCCGGCGCGCCGGTCGAGCTGCTCGCGCCGGCGGGCGCCGCGCCCCCGGGGGTGAGCCCGGGCGCGCAGATCCGCTTCGCGCCGACCCGCTTCAAACTCTACGCAGCGGCCGGCTGACGACCCTCCCCGCGAGGCGGCTCAGTGCGGCTGCTGGTCCAGCGCCTTCTTCTCGGCGTGCGCAGAGTTGGTGACCGCCTGCTCGCGCGCATGGGCGCTCGCCGAAACGGCGTGCTCGTTGGCCGCCACCGCGTGGTGGTGACGCGAGTCGTTCTTCGCCAGCCGGTGCTTGCGGACATCGGCGCGGTGCGCGATCTCCGTCTTGCTCGCCTCGGCGGATGCGTCGATCGCGCTCTTCGCGTGGCCCGCGGCCGTGCCTGCGAGGTGGGCGGCGCGGTCGCTGTCGGCCTTTGCGGCGGCTTCGGCCTTCTTGGCCACCGCGGCATTGTCGCTGGCCGGATCTGCGAATGCCGGCGCCACGCCCATGGAACCGAGCGCCAGCGCGGCGGCGCATCCAATCAGAAGTCGTTTCACTGCTAATTCCTCCGTAAAACCAATAGGCTGACCGACTCAACGGCCAAGCCCGCGGCCACGTTTCACGGAAAAGCCGACGCCTCAGGTCGCCCGCAGCGCCTCGGCGACCGGCAGCCGGGCGGCGCGGATCGCCGGCGCCAGGCCGCCGACCAGCCCGATCATCAGCGCCCAGACCAGGCCGAGCACCACGAGGCCGGGCGTCACGGCCATCGGGAAGGAGGAGCCGCCGAGGTGGACGTCGTGGTTGTTGAACAGGAGCCAGGCGGCCGCCGCGCCCAGCAACGCGCCCGGGATCGCCAGCGCGACCGATTCCAGCACGACCGAGATCACCACGGCGATCCCGCCGAACCCGAGCGCCCGCAGCGTTGCGATCTCGCGCTTTCTGGCGTCGACGGCGGAGTACATCGTGTTCAGCGCCCCGAACACGACCCCCACCGCCATCACGCCGCCGACGAAGTAGCCGACGAACGAGACCAGCCCGTTCAGCGCCGCCAGCTGGTCGTGGTAGTACTGGCCGAGCGGCTTCACCTGCACCTGCAGCTGCGGATTGCTGGTCAGCGCGTCCTTGAAGCGGCGGAACGAAGCCGGCGAGTCGAGCTTGACGATGACGCTGGTGTAGGTCGTGCGGTTGAACGCGGCCAGGAGGGTGTCCGCGTCGGTGACGATGCCGTTCTCGTCGACGCCGCCCTTGTCGTCGTAGGCGCCGACCACCTTCCAGGGCGTGCCGCGCAGCATCACCGTGTCGCCGACGTCGAGGTGCTTGAAGTTGGCCTGCGCCCGCCGACCGGCGATCAGCTCATGCAGGCCGACCTGGTAGCGGCGGCCCTGGAAGACGTGCAGCGGATGCTTGCTCATCCGATCGGCGGCGGGACCCACGCCGCGAAACAGGATGTTGTTGGTCCCGCCGGCCTTGCTCTCCAGCTCGACGATCACGCCAGCCAGCGGCTCCACCATCGGCTTGCCGTCCGGACCGCGGGCGACGCCCGGCGCCTCGGCGATCTGCGCGACGTCGGCCTGGCTGAACGAGCCCATGATCTCGGCGCCGCTGGTGGCCAGCACGATGACGGCGCCCGGTTCGTCGTTGCGCGGCAGCGCGCCCGTCACACCCGCCCCGATGCCGAGCAGCGAGAGCATCACCCCGACGACGGTGGCGACGCCGACCACCGTCACCAGCGAGGCGCCGGCGCGCGAGGGCAGGGCGGCGAGGCTCATCGCCGAGACGGCCCAGATCTGACGCAGGAAGCTCATCACGGCGGCGTCTCCGTCAGCGTCCAGCCAGCGCGTCGACGATCGACAGTCGCATGCCCCGCAGCGCCGGCGGCAGGCCGCTGATCAACGCCAGCAACAGGGCCAGGCCCAGGCCGGCCAGCAGCACCGGGCCGACGTCGATCCGGAACCCGACGGCGGTCTTGGCCAGCGGAAACACCAGGGCGGAAAGTCCCAGCCCGATCGCAGCAGAGACGAGGCAGAACACCAGCGCCTCGGCGAGGATCAGCCCCAGCACAGTCGTGTCGGTGAACCCGATCGTCTTCAGCACTGCAAGCTCCGGCGTCCGCTCGCGCACCGACTGCATCATCACCGCCGCGACGGAGAACAGCAGCGCGAAGAACACCGCGCCGACGATGGCGCGCACGACGAAGCCGATGTCGCCGATCTGCTTGATCTGGTCGGCGACCAGTTGCTGCTCGCTCTCCGTCTTGGTCTCATCGGGCGAGTTGGCGAACTGCGCGTCGATGCGCTGGGCCACCTGGCCGGCCTGGGCCGGGTCGTCGACGCGCACCACGAAGAGGCTGGCGGTGCCGGTCGACTGGGTGCGCGCCTGGTCGACGTAGTCGTAGTTGGCGAGGATCGACGAGCCGAAGAAGAGGTCCTTGGGGTTGCTCGCATAGACGCCGACCACGTCGAGCGGCCAGGCGCCGCCGTCCTTGTTGGTCCACATCAGCGACTTCACCGGCATTCGGTCGCCCACCTTGAGATTGAACTGGGCGGCGACCCTGGCCGGCAGGATGACGCCGGTGCGCGTGCGCTTCAGGGCGACGATATCCTGCGGCGGGATCGCCTCATCGGTGTCGGTGGCGACGAACGAGTCCGGATCGACGGCGAAGCCCCCGAAGTTGGCGGGGCGCGCCGTGTGATAGGCGCCGGAGAAGATGATGAGCGGCGCCGCGCTCTTCACGCCGGGGGTCGCCCGGATCTGGGCCAGATGCGACATTGGCAGGGGTTCGAGCTGGCTGACCCGGCTGAGCGTGATGAGCACGTCGGCGTGGGTGTCGGCGACGGTGTCGCCCAGGCCGGACACGAAGCCTTGCAGCAGGCCGTAAAGCAGGAAGGCGTTGACGATCGAAAGCAGCGTCAGCGTGGCGCGGCCGGGCCGCCGCCAGATCCCCGCCCAGACCAGATGCAGGTATTTCACTGGGCCGCCATTTCGGAGGGCGCGTCAGCCAGCGCGCCCTTGTCGAGGTGCAGCGTGCGCTTGGCGAACTCGGCGGCCTTGGGGTCGTGCGTGACCATGATCACGGTCTTGCCCTGCTCGCGGTTGAGCAGCTGGATGAGGCCGAGGATCTCCTCGGCGGTCTCGCGGTCGAGGTCGCCGGTGGGCTCGTCGCAGACCAGCAGGGTGGGGTCGGCGACCAGCGCCCGGGCGATGGCGACGCGCTGCTGCTGGCCGCCGGAGAGCTCGGCCGGCTTGTGCTTGCGCCGGTCGGTTAGCCCCACCAGCTCCAGCGCCGCGGCGACGTTCTTCTGGCGCTGCGCACCCGAGAGATGGGTCAAGAGCAACGGCAGCTCGACGTTCTTCTCGGCCGAGAGCGTCGGCATCAGGTTGTAGAACTGGAAGACGAAGCCGACGTGGCGCGCGCGCCACCTGGCGAGCTCGCCGCTGGAGAGATCGTCGATGTGCTCGCCGCCGACGATCACCTCGCCCTCGGTGGGCCGGTCGAGCCCGCCGATCAGGTTGAGCAGCGTGGTCTTGCCGGAGCCCGACGGCCCCATCAGCGCCAGGAATTCGCCGGCCTCGATCGCAAGGTCGAGGTTGTGCAGCACTTCCACCTGCTGGCGCCCGCGCTTGTAGCGCTTGACCACGCCCCTCAGCTCGACCAGCGCCATGTTCGTCTCTCCCTAGGCGACCGGTCCTAGCCGGTCTTGTGCTTGGCGACCTTCACGGCCGCGCCGTCCTTCAGGTGCTCCGCGCCCTCGACCGCCACGGTCTCGTCCGGCGCGAGACCGGCGACGATCATCTGGCCGTCGACGCTCTTGTCGCCCAGCCGCACGGCCCGCCGCTCGGCCTTGCCGTTCGCGATGACGAACACCACGCTCTGGCCGTTGTCCTCGGTCTGCACGGCGTCCGGCGGCACGATCACCGCGCGGGAAGCGGCCGCCGAGTTGGTCGGCGTCGGGCTCAGGAACGCCACGTGCGCGCCCATCTCCGGCACGATGCGCGGATCGCGGCTCTTGAAGCCGACCCGCACGCTCACCGTCGCCTTCGAGCGGTCGGCGGTGGGGATGACGGTGATCACCTGGGCGGGGATGTCCCAGTCCGGATAGGCGTTCAGCTTGACGCTGGCCGGCATGCCGGGCGTGACGCGGCTGATGAAGCTCTCGGCGACGTCGACGTCGACCTCGAGGCTGTCCATGTCGACGATCGTGCCGATCCCGGTGCGGGTGAAGCCGCCGCCGGCCACCGGCGCGACGATCTCGCCGGGCTGCGCAGCCAGCTGGGTCACCACGCCCGCAAACGGCGCGCGCACCACGGTGTCGTCCTCGCCGCGCCGGTAGACCTCGACCGCGGCGTGCGCGGCCGCGGCCTGTCGCTGCGCCAGCGCCAGGTTCGCGCGGGCCGAATCGTAGGCGGCCTGTGCGGTGTCCAAGTCATCGTCGCTGAGCCAGCCGCCGCCGTGCAGGCTGCGGCTGCGCGCGTATTTCGGGGTCTCCTCGGCCAGCGTCACCTGCGCGACCTTGATGTTGGCGTCGGCGGACCGGGCTTGCGCCGTGGCCTGGTCGAGGGCGGCTTTGGCGTTGGAATCGTCAATCGTGGCGATCACCTGGCCGTCCGCCACGTGCTGGCCCTCCTCGATCAGCACCCGTTCGACCTTGCCGGTCACCTTGGCCGAGACCGTCGCCTCGCGCCGCGCCACCACGTAGCCGGAGGCGTCCAGCAGCGCGCCGCCTTGCGCGGCGCCGCTCCATGCCGACTTGGCGACCGCCGTCTCCACCGTCGGCAGGTCCGGGCGCGCGATCAGGAACCACATTGCGGCGCCGACCACAGCGACGGCCACGACGGCGAGGCCGATGATCAGCGGCCAGCGGCTGGGCTCGCCACGGCGCCGCCGGCGCGGCGGCTCGCCGTCGCGCTCGATCTTCAGCTGACCGACGAGGCCTTCCCGACTCATGCCGCGCCCTTGAGTGCGGACGCGGGCCAGGCGTCGCACTCGCGCCCGACTACCCAAGCTCGCCCCTCGCTACGATAGCAGCGTCGCGGAAACTCGCGGACGAGGAAAGTTAAATCGCCGCAAGCCGTTTGCGGAACGTATCACGGCGCGAGGTAGACGCCGGTGGCGCCCAGCCGGTGGCGCCCAGAGGCCGGTGGCGCAACGTCGGCCTCCTGTGTTAGGCCGATGACCAGTTGTTGCAGTGCGGCGGGAACTCGACATGACCCAGGACGAGGTGATCGGGCGGATCGAACCGATCCTCCGAGATCTGTTCGACGAGTACGAAGGTCCGGTCACGGCGGCGCTCACCGCCAACGACGTCGAGCAGTGGGACAGCCTCGCCAACGTCCAGCTGATGGTGATGGTCGAGGTCGCCTTCGGCATAAAGTTCGCGACCACCGAGGTCACCTCCCTGAGCAATCTGGGCGAGCTGGCGGCGCTGGTCGTGCGAAAGGCGCAGCCCAAGGCGGCGGCCAGCACGTAGGCCGACATGAGCCTCGAACCTCTGCAGGCCTGGCGCGAGCCGATGCCGGCGGACTGGCGGGGCGAGATCTCCCGCCTCGCAGAGCGGCTGTCGGCCGGCGCCGCGCTGGACGCGGAGCAGGCCGGGCGGCTGCGCCGGCTGGCCAGCATGCGCACCGGCGCCGGCGAGCGGCTGCAGCTGCGCCGGCTCGCCCGCAAGCTGCTCGCGCTGCCTGAGCCGCCCCAGGGCTTCAGGACCTTCCGGCTGCTGCTGGTCTCCAACCGTATGCTGAGCTTCCTGGCGGGCGACGTGGAAGCGGCCGGGCTGGCGCGCGGCCTGATGATCGAGGCGGTGGAAACCGACTACGACGCCGTCCGTGCGCTGGCGCTGGGCGCGGCCGAGCGGCCGGCCGGCCGCTTCGACGGCGTGCTGCTGATGCTGGACGCCGGCTTCGTCCCGGCCGGCGCCGATCTGCTCGATCACGCGGGCGAGGCGTCGGCGTTCGCGGCGCTGTGCGCCGACTACGACGTCATCGCCGATGGCCTCAGAACGCGCCTGCAGGCGCCGGTGATCGCCGCCACCGTGCCCGCGCCGCCCGAGCTGCGGCTGTCGTCGGCCGACATGGCCGTCGCCGGCGCCCAGCTTCGCCAGGTCGCCCAGCTCAACGCCCATATCGCCGCGCGCGCCGCGGCCGGCGGCGTGGTCGTGTTCGACCTGGCGGGGCTGGCCGCGCAGATCGGCGCCGCCGGGTTCTTCGACCCGGTGCGCTTCTTCCAGGCCAAGACGCCGTTCGCGCTGCAGGCCGGCGGCGTGGTGGCCGACGCGCTGACCGCGCTGATCGCCGCGATGACCGGGCGCGCGGCGCGCGTGCTGGCGCTCGACCTCGACAACACGCTCTGGGGCGGCGTGGTCGCCGACGACGGCGTGGCGGGCATCGTCGTCGGGCAGGGCTCGCCCGAGGGCGAGGCGTTCCTGGCGGTGCAGCAGTATGCGCTGGAGCTGCGGCGGCGCGGCGTGGCGCTGGTGGCCTGCTCGAAGAACCTCGAAGAGATCGCCCGCGAGCCGTTCCGCACGCATCCCGACATGCTGCTGCGGGAAGAGCACTTCTCGGTCTTCCTGGCCAACTTCGACGACAAGGCGACCAACCTCGCCCGCGCGGCGGCCATGCTCGATCTCGATCCCTCCGCCTTCGTGCTGCTCGACGACAATCCGGCCGAGCGCGAGCGCGTGCGCTCGGCGCTGCCCTGGGCGTTGGTGCCGGAGTTGGGCGAGGACCCGGCCCACTTCGTGCGTCTGGCAGTGGCCTCGGGCTACTTCGAGCACCTGCCGCTGACCGCCGACGACACGGGCCGCGTCGCGGCCTATCAGGCGCGCGCCGACGCCAAGGCGCTGCAGGCCAGCATCGGCGACTACGGCGCGTATCTCGCCTCGCTGGAGATGGAGCTGGCGATCGCGCCCTTCGATGCGATCGGCCGGGCCCGGATCGCGCAACTGATCCAGAAGTCCAACCAGTTCAACCCGACCACCCGGCGCTATTCCGAGCCCGAGATTGCGGCGATGGAGACCGACGCCGGCTGCGTCGCCTGGCAGGTGCGGCTTAAGGACCGCTTCGCCGATCACGGCATGATCAGCGCCATCGTGGTGAGGACGGCCGGCGACGTCTGGACCATCGAGGGTTGGGTAATGTCCTGCCGGGTGCTCGAGCGCGGCGTCGAGGCGGCGATCATCGGGCAACTGACCCTGCTGGCCGCGCAGGCCGGCGTCCGCGAGATCGTCGGCCTCTATCGGCCCACGCCGCGCAACGGGCTGGTCAGGGACCTCTATCCGCGGCTGGGCTTCGAGACGGTCGCCACCGACGGCGAGGGCGGCGCGACCTATCGGCTGACGCCTGACCCGGCCAGTATTGCAGCGCCCCCGATGCGGATCGTGCGCGCCGCCTGTGCGTCTGCGCCTGCCGCGGCGGCGCTCTGAGTGCGGTTGCCTGCATGACCGCACCCGGCACAGCCGCCGAACCCACGCCCGACACGGTGACGGACCTGGCCTTCCACCACCTTGGCGTGGCCT
>DATNEH010000234.1:0-8665 GCA_035553015.1 Caulobacteraceae bacterium
TGCTGCCGCTGTTCGCCCAGTTCGGCAACATGCACCTTTCGCTGCTGCGCGACGGGGCGCTGTTCGGCAGCACGTGGGGCTGGTCGCCAGCCGTCGTCGACCGGGTGAAGGCCCAGCTCAAGGACGGGATCGACCAGTACGGCCGCTATGCGAGCGCCACCTACGAGGCCGGCCTCGCCGAGGTGCGGCGCACCGCGCCGTCCAACAAGAAACACACCGAGCCCTACAACACCGTCAATCGCTTCCAGCGCGAGATGACGCTGACGGTCGGCGACTTCACCCTCACCTGGCCCTACTTCGACGTGGCCAAGTATCCGCAGCCGGTCCAGATCCCGGTCACCCGCGAGATCTACTCGCAGCTTTGCGGCACGGCCGACGATAGCGGCGTCTCGCTGCCGGCGCGGCCGCCGACCAAACCGATCGCCAAGCTCACCGTGTGGGGCTGGGACCGCGTCGACGCCGCCAAGGTCGACTATCCCGAAGGCGGCGGTCCGGACGGTCGCACCAGCACGGGCCGGATGGGCAATTCCCACGGCGGGTCGGACAAGCCGCCGTGGGGCGGGACTTTCGAGCTGGCGCAGACCGGACAGGTGGCGAAGGTCAGGGTGCTGAGCGACGACATCCTGAACGCCATGTGGCTCACCTTCGAGAACGGATCGACCTCGCAGCAGCTCGGCGGCAAGTATCCCGGCGGCAAACCCTCGGAGTGGCAGTTCCCCGGCGAGATCCTCTCCAGCATCAAGATCATGGGGGCGAGCCGCTTCTACGGCAGCGCCGACGCGGCGGTGTACGGCTTCAAGTACAAGGACGAACGCTTCCCGCCGCCCGACGCAGAGGCCCTGCGCCTCTTCTTCATCAGCGATCCGGCCAGCCCCACCCCGCAGGCGCTGGCCGAGAAGCTCGGGCTGGGCGCCGACGATGCGGCCCAGCTCGTGGCATGGGCCGCCGACTACCACTGGCAAACCCAGCGAGACGCCGTCGCCGAGGCCCGGCGCCTGCGTCTGGACGCCGCCGAGACCTGAGACGCCGGTCATCTCCGCCCGCGACGTGCAGCGCACGGTGCTGGCTGGCGTCGGCGCTCGTCGCTGGGACCGCGACTACGACGACGCGCGCCCGGGCGCCGCGGCTGTAACTCATACCGGCGCGCCTGCGAATGACCTAGCTTCAGGGTTCCACGCGCGAGGAGACGCGACGACATGCTGACGGTTCACCACCTGGGGATCTCCCAGTCCGAACGGATCGTGTGGCTCTGCGAGGAGCTCGAGCTCGACTATGCGCTCAAGCGCTACGACCGGCGCGCCGACAACCGCCTCGCGCCTGACGACTACAAGGCGCTGCACCCGATGGGGATCGCGCCGGTGATCACCGACGGCGACCTGGTGCTGGGCGAGAGCGGCGCGATCTGCGACTACATCTGCGGGCGCTACGGTGGCGGACGGCTGCAGCCCGGCCCCGACGATCCCGACTTCGCTGACCACCTGTTCTGGTTCCACTGGTCCAACGGGACCTTCATGACCACGCTGATGATGCAGCTGGTGCTGGGCATGGGCGCCGAGGGCAATCCAGCCGCCGTGTTCGTGAACGACCGCAGCCAGCGCGGTTGGGCGATGATCGAGGCGCGGCTCGGCGAGGCGCCGTTCTTCGGCGGCGCAAACCTCACCACCGCCGACATCATGATGGTCTACTGCCTGACCACCAGCCGCGCCTTCCGCGGCGCCACGCTCGACGGCTTCCCCAACCTGAAGGCCTACCTCCAGCGCATCGGCGCGCGCCCCGCCTACCAGCGCGCCATGGCCAAGGCCGAGCCCGGCATGACCCCGATGCTGGCCTGACGATCGCGGCGGCCGGTCGCCAACGAGACGGTGCGTGGCGCTACGGCGCCGCGGTCACCGAGATGTCGACCATGATCTCGGCCGAGATCTCCTGCAGCGCCGCCTGCACCTGGCTGGCCGGCACGCCAGACGGCAGGCGGACGTGGGCTTCCAGGTGGAAGAACGGCACGCCGGAATGCGGGCCGGGGCTGACCCAGGTCTTGAAGGCCTCGATGTTGGCGCCCTGGCCGCTCAGCACAGCGGTCACCTGGTCCACGATCCCTGCCCGGTCCTGGCCGACCAGGTCGAAATCGAGCGCCTCGCCACCCGTCTCGGGCGCCTCGACCGCCGGCGCGACCCGCACCTCCAGTCCCTGCGCGTCGACCGCGCGCACCGCCGCGCTCAGCGCCTCGACCCCGCCCGTCTCCAGTTCGACCAGCACTGACCCGACATAGAGCCCGCCCAGCCGGCTCAGATGACTTTCCAGCCAGTTCCCGCCCGCCGACAGCACCGCCGCCGCCAGCGCCTTGGTGAGCCCGGGCCGGTCGCTCCCAACCACGCTCAGAACCAGCAACGCCATCGTGGTCGACCTCCTTCGGATCGTGCGCGCAGCCTGGTGCGCTCAGCCTGGTGCGGGCGGCCGGGGTCGAACCGGCACGGGGGATTAGCCCCTACGGATTTTAAGTCCGTTGCGTCTACCAGTTCCGCCACGCCCGCATCCGCGCCCGAGGGATAGCGCCCTTCGGGCGGCGACTTAAGTCCCCCTGCCCTCGTTGCGGCGCGCAGCTTCGCCTACTTCGGGGCCGCGGCGCCGGCGCCTTGGCCGCCGAAGTGTTGCTGGAAGGCGTTGGAGAGGTCCTGCAGGGCCTGGGCGGCGGCGGTGAACGTCGCGCCGCAGGTCTTCGACTGGGTCTTGATGTCGTCCTCGGTCATTTTGGCCGCCTCGCCCACGATGCGGGCGTTCATGTTGGCGGTGTCGCCGCGGCCCTGCAGGCGGCCGAGGTAGTAGAAGAGGCTGGCGCGGCCGACGCTCTTCATCTGCTCGTCGTCGGACTGCAGCAACGCGCCGGCCACCACGATGCAGCGCATGTCGTTGACCGTGGGATCGCTGGACGGCGGGGCGCCGGCTGGCGCGGGCGCCGCAGCAGGCGCGGCGGCCTTCGCAGGGGCCTTGGCGAGCGCCGGCTGGACGGCGGTGAGCACGATGGCGGCGGCGGCGAGGAGGGTCGCGTGGCGCATGGAGGTTCCTTGGGGGCGAGATCCGGAGCGTGGATCCGGGGGCGAGATCCGGGTGAGGTCCTGAACGGACGGCGTTCGTGCGATGCCTTGGCGATGGTTTGGCGGCGTTTCGAAGGCCCTGGCAATCCGGCCTGGCCTCCAGGCGTCGCTTAAATCGCCGCAGTGGCGCTCAGGCTTCGACCCGGGTGATCGACCTGGCGCCGATGTCGGCCAGCGAGGCGATCAGCTCGCCCACCACTCGCTCCACCGCCGCGCCGTCGCGGCCGCGCACCACCAGGTTGGAGCCGTAGCCCTGCGGGCCGTAGAACGGATAGCTGCCCAGCGACAGCTCCGGGTTGGCCTTGGCGATCGCCTCCAGCGGCTCGGCGATCACGCCCTCGCCGGCGCCGTCCACCCGCACCGTGCGCGAGACCACCACCACGCCCTTGCGCAGGCGCGGTGCGACGTCGTCCATCATGCCGCGCATCACCATCGGCACGCCGGCCAGCACGAAGACGTTGCCGATCGTGAAGCCCGGCGGCCCCTGCACCGCATTCTTCACCAGATCGCCGCCCTCCGGCACCCGCGCCATCCGCCGCCGGGCCGGCGTCAGGTCGACGCCGTTCCAGCGGCTCTTCATCATCTCGATGATATCGGGGTGCTCGTGGAGCTTCACGCCGAACGCCTCGGCGACGCTGTCGGCGGTGATGTCGTCATGGGTGGGACCGATGCCGCCGGTGGTGATCACGTAGTCGTACCTCGCGCGCAGCGCGTTCAGCGCCGCGATGATCTCTTCCTTGATGTCCGGCACGACGCGCGCCTCGGCGAGATCGACGCCGTACGTGCCGAGATACTTGGCGATGAAGTTGAGGTTGGTGTCCTGGGTGCGGCCGGACAGGATCTCGTCGCCGATGATCAGCACGGCGGCGGTGACGCGATCCCCAGGCGCTGGATCCCCAGGCGCTGGACCTCCCATCGAGTTCCCCAAAGTGACTTCCCCTGGACTTCAGCGACGCTCGAACGGCATAGGCCGCCGATGCTCCTGCCGCAACCGATGGCGCACGGCCGCCTCGTACAGCGCTACAAGCGCTTCTTCGCCGACGTGATGCTGGACGACGGGACGGCGCTCACCGCGCACTGCCCGAACCCGGGCTCGATGCTGGGGCTGAATACGCCCGGGCTGGGCGTCTGGCTGTCGCGCTCGGATGCGCCCAAGCGCAAGCTCGCCTGGACGCTGGAGCTGGTCGAGGACGACGGCGGGCTGGCGGGCGTCAACACGATGAACCCCAACCGGCTGGTCGCAGAGGCGCTGGCCGCCGACGCGATCCCCGAGCTGACCGGCTACGACGTCCATCGCCGCGAGGTGAAGTTCGGGACGGCGAGCCGGGTCGACTTCATGCTGACCGCTGCGGAGCGGCCGCCGGCTTACGTGGAGGTGAAGAACGTCCACCTGCGCCGCAGCGGCTCGCTCGCCGAGTTTCCGGATTGCGTGGCGGCGCGCTCGGCCAAGCACCTGCGCGAGCTGGCGGGCGAAGTGGCGAGGGGCGCCCGCGCCGTCCAGCTCTTCGTCGTGCAGCGCACCGACTGCGAAAGCTTCTCTGCCTGCGCCGATTTCGATCCGACCTACGCCGCCGGCCTGGAGGTGGCGGCAGACGCCGGCGTCGAGGTGCTGGTCTACGCCTGCGACATCAGCCCGGAGGCGGTGACCATCGCGCGGCGCATTCCTTGGGCAAGGTGAAGAGAGAACCACGGAAAACCCGCAAGTCCGTGCTTTCCGTGCCTTCCGTGTTTTCCGTGGTTCACCTTGCCCCGTTGAACTCCACCCCGACACTTGCGACATAGGGCCAAGGAGCGAGCCATGGCCTTTGTCGACGACGTGCTGGAAGCGGAGACGCGCACCGGCCAGATCAAGATCCACGGCGAAGCCGACTTCGAGGGCATGCGCGTCGCCGGGCGCCTCGCCGCCGAGTGCCTGGACATGCTGGTCCCGCACGTGGTTCCCGGCGTCTCCACCGAGCATCTCGACACGCTGGCGCGCGAGTTCATCCTCGACCACGGCGCGCTGCCGGCCTGCCTCTTCTACAAGGGCTACTCGCACACCCTCTGCATCTCGCCGAACCACATCGTCTGCCACGGCATTCCGTCGGACCGGCCCCTGCGCGAAGGCGACGTCGCCAACATCGACGTCACCGTGATCGTCGACGGCTGGCACGGCGACACCTCGCGCATGTACGGCGTCGGCGAAGTGGGCCCGAGGGCCAAGCGCCTGGTGGACGTCACCTACGAGGGCCTGGCGCGCGGCCTGGCGCAAGTGAAGCCGGGCGCGCGGATGGGCGACGTCGGCCACGCCATCCAGGCCTATGTCGAGGCCAACCGCTGCAGCGTGGTGCGCGACTTCTGCGGCCACGGGGTCGGGCGCGTCTTTCACGACAGCCCGAACGTGTTGCACTACGGCGAGCCGGGGACCGGACCGGTGCTGATGAAGGGCATGTTCTTCACGGTCGAGCCGATGGTGAACCTCGGCAAGTGGCAGGTGAAGCTGCTCTCCGACGGCTGGACGGCGGTCACCCGCGACAAGTCGCTGTCGGCCCAGTGCGAGCACTCGATCGGCGTCACCGAGACCGGCGTCGAGATCTTCACCGCCTCGCCGGCGAACCTGTTCAAGCCGCCGATCCAAGGCTGAGCGCCGAGGCGCCCTGCGTGGCGCTGATCGCGATGGCCGACACAAGCGGACATCTGGACGTCGGCCTGCCGCTCGAGAGCTGTCTTGCGAACAAGCTCGCTTTCGCCTAGCGGGCGCGTCGCCTGGTGAGGCGCGCCATCGAAGTCGGGCACGAGATCAAGCTGGCGGCCTGAGCGCGTGTTCGAGCCGGTAGCTTTGCCGGCCAGGCCGTTCACGAGGTTTGGCGAGTATGCGGCCTAGCCGGCCGGGCCGCTTAGGCGCTCCGCTTCCGGTACCGCGGCTCGTCGACGACGAACAGCAGCAGCGCCAGCGCCATCACCTCGAACGCCACCGAGATGTAGAACACCGGCCGATAGCCGGCGCCCCAGGCGACGAGGCCGCCGATCAGCGGGCCCAGCGTGTTCATGGCGCCCTGCGCGGTCTGTGAGAGGCCGAGCCGCATCGGCACGTCGTCGCGCGCGCCGAACTCCAGCACCATGGTCTGGCTGGACATCTGGAAGCCGGCCTGCGCGGCCCCCAGCCCCGCGAAGGCGGCGAGGACGCCGAGCGGCGCCGAGGCCAGCAGCAGCACCACGGTCGCCGCGACCCACAGGATCATCGCGCCGATGAAGGTGGTGCGAAAGCCGAGGCGGTCGCCGAGCGTGCCCCAGATCATGTTGGAGAGGCTGTCCCCCAGGAACAGCAAGAGGCTCATCTGCCCGAGGTTGGCGCCGCCGTGCGGGCCGGTCAGCGGCATCACGTGAGCGGCGAACAGCACGTAGAACGGCGCCCCGATCCGCCCGGCCGTCGCGCAGGTCTGCGCGATCATGAAGTAGAAGTAGCCGCGGTCGGCGCGCAGCAGCTGCGGGAAGTCGCGCATCCGGTCCAGGGCGCGGGCGCGCGGCTTCACGGTCGGCGGCTCGGGCTCGCGCATCAAGAGGCCGAGCGCAGTGAGGCCAAGGCTGGTGAGGATCGCCGCCAGGATGAAGGTGGTGGCGTAGCCGTTGCCGAACACGTTGCGGCCGATCAGGAAGGTGCCCGCCGCCCAGGCCAGCGCCGCCGAGATCAGCCCGCCGAAGAGATTGCGCAGCGACTGCAGGATGCCGCGCCGCCGGGTGGGGATCACCTTGGCCAGCAGCATCTGGAACGCCACGCCCTGCGCGCCCTGGAAGACGCCGAGCAGGAAGAGGCAGACCAGGATGCCGACGATCAGCGGGGCGCCCCTCAGGAGCCAGGCGCAGAGCGCGATCAGCACGATCTGCACCCGCATCAGGGCGCCCATCCACATCGAGACCGGCAGCACCTTCTTGCGGTGCTCGACCTGGGAGGCGCCGACGATCGGCGAGAGGATGCCGCCGAGGTTCTGCAGCGACTGGCCGCCGCCGACGATGAGGCTGGAGAGTCCCGGCGGCGAGATCAGGTGCAGGTAGGCGGGCAGGAAGGTCGGCGCATTGAAGATGCGAAAGCCCGTCATCCCCAGCATGCCGTGCATGAAGTGGCCGGCGAAGTTGCGGGGCAGGTTGTCCCAGACGAACTTGTCGTACGCGGCCTCGGCAGCCTCGAGGCTGTCGGGCGGCGGCAGCTCCGCCTCGATTTGTTCGACGCTCTCGACGCGGTCCAAGGTGCTAAGCCGACTCCGAGGACCTTGGGGCGCCAAGAGCCTCCCAAATGGGGTTTGAGGTGACGTCGTCGTAGCAGAGTCTGACGAGGCGGCAACCCGAGGCGGTTCGTCGGTGGTTTCTTTCGGCGGCGCGTGCGGCCATGGTGAAACGGATCGATCGGGCGGGCCGTCCAATCCTGAGAGCGGAGGAAGCCAATGAGCGGAGGCGAGGAGGGGCCGGTCGGCCCGGACCTGGCGGCGGGCATTGCGTCGAGCGACATCGCCGAGGGGGCGAAGCTGGCGGGCCATGTCGGCGAGGACGCGGTGCTGGTCGCGCGCGTCGGCGGCGAGCTCTTCGCGATCGGCGCGCACTGCAGCCACTACCACGGGCCGCTCGCCGAGGGCCTCCTGGTCGGCCACCAGGTGCGCTGCCCCTGGCACCATGCGCGGTTCTGCCTCAGGACCGGCGAGGCGCTGGCCGCGCCGGGCATCGACCCGGTCGGGCGCTGGGAGGCCGAGGAGAAGGGCGGGCGCATCACCGTACGCGCGGCGGCCGCGCAGCCGGCGCCGGGGCGCGCCGCTGGCAAGGGACCGCGGCGGGTGGTGATCGCCGGCGGCGGCGCGGCGGGCTTCGCGGCGGCCGAGATGCTGCGCCGGCGCGGCTTCGACGGGCAGCTCACCATGCTCAGCGCGGACCGTGACGCGCCCTACGACCGCCCGAACTGCTCGAAGGACTACCTCGCAGGCGAGGCGCCGGCCGAATGGATGCCGCTGCGCGCCAGCGGTTGGTACGCGGACAATGGCATCGACCTTAGGCTGAGCACGGAGATCACCGCGCTGGATCCTGCGGCGAAGACCCTGTCGCTGAAGGGCGCCGATCCCCTGCCCTACGACGCGCTGGTGCTCGCGCTGGGGGCCGAGCCGGTGCGCCTGCCGATCCCCGGCCTGGATGCGCCCACCGTCCATGTGCTGCGCAGCCTCGCCGACGCCGACGCGATCCTGGCCGCCGCCAAGGGCGCCAGGCGCGTCGCCATCGTCGGCGCCAGCTTCATCGGTCTCGAGGTCGCCGCGTCGCTGCGGCGCCACGGCCTCGAGGTGCATGTCGCCGCGCCCGAAGCCGTGCCGCTCGGCCGCATCTTGGGCGATGACGTCGGCGCCTGGATCCGCGGCCTGCACGAGGCGGCCGGCGTCGTCTTTCATCTCGGCTGCAAGGTCGAGGGCTGGGACGGCCGCCAGCTGAAGCTGGACTCAGGCGCGATCGAGGCCGACTTCGTGGTGGTCGGCGGCGGGGTGCGGCCGCGCACGGCGCTGGCCGAGGCCGCCGGCCTGAAGGTCGACCGCGGCGTCCTCGTCGACGCCCACCTGCGCACCTCC
>DATNEH010000235.1:0-35381 GCA_035553015.1 Caulobacteraceae bacterium
TGCGCGCTGGGTCGCGGCCTGTCTCGCCTGGGGACAAGACCTTTTCGGCCGATGACGGCCGGCGTTGCGGATCGCGCATGGCCGCGATGATCTCGGTCACCTGCCGGCGCGCCGGCTCCAGGCCGCGCGAGGTGTCGACCACGAAGTGGGCGCGGGCGCGCTTCTCCGCGTCGGCCATCTGGCGGGCGAGGATGCCGTCGAGCTTGGCCTCGCTCATCCCCTCGCGCGCCAACACGCGCTCGCGCTGCACTGCGGCCGGGGCGGAGACCACCACCACGGCGTCCATGTTGCGCTCGCCGCCGGTCTCGAACAGCAGCGGGATGTCGAGCACGACGATTGGCGCGCCATCGGCCTCGGCCTTCTCGAAGAATTCGCGCCGCGCCGCGCCCAGCAGCGGCCAGACGATGCTGTTCAGCTTGTCCATCGCCGCATGGTCGCCGACCACCTTGTCCGACAGCTTGGCGCGGTTGATCGCGCCGTCCTCGGCCACGCCCGGGAAAGCCGCCTCGACCGGGCCGACGGCTGAGCCGCCCTTGGCGTAGACTTTATGCACCTCGGCGTCGGCGTCGTAGACCGGGCAACCCTCGTCGACGAACATCTTGCCCGTCGCCGACTTGCCCATGCCGATCGAGCCGGTGAGGCCCAGGATGATCATTCACTTCTCTCCGAGGACTCGCCCAGCGCGGCGAGGCAGAGGCCGCGCACGTCGATATCAGGCGGCGGGGCGCCGAAAAACGTCTGGAACGAGGGCCGCGCCTGGCCGATCAGCATCGCGAGGCCGTCGACCGTGACCCGGCCGGCTGCCGCCGCGCGCTCGAGCAACCCGGTCCGCAGCGGCTTGTAGACCATGTCCATGACCACCGCGTCCGGCGGCGCCTGTTCCAGCGGGACGTCCGGACCGGGACCGCCGCCGAGGCCCAGCGTGGTGGCGTTGACGATAGCGATGCGTCGCGGAACGCGCCGACCGAAGCCTCTACGGCGCGCACGCCACTGCCCAGCTCGGCCGCCCGCGCCACCGCCCGCGCATGGGTGCGGTTGACCAGGCGCACGTCCGGCGCGCCGGCGTCGACCAGCGCCGCGGCCGCGCCGCGCGCCGCGCCGCCCGCGCCCAGGATCACCACCGGGCCGCGGCGCACGTCGAAGCCGGGCGCCTGCTCGGCGATCGCGGCCAAGAGCCCGGCGCCGTCGGTGTTGTCGGCGCGGATGCGGCCGTCCGCCTCGAAGACCAGCAGGTTGGCGGCGCCGGCGCGGCGGGCGGCGGCGCTGACTGCGTCCGCCAGCCGCAGCGCGTCCTCCTTGAACGGCACCGTGACGTTGAGGCCGCGGATCGCGCCGCCGCCCAGCCCCCTGGCGAACGCCGTGAAGCCGTCGGCCGGCGGCGAGAACGCCACGTAGACCCCGTCGATCCCGGCGGCCTCGAGCCAGGCGTTGTGGATCAGCGGGCTCAGCGAGTGGGCGACCGGTGCGCCGGCGACGCCAGCCACCACCGTGGCGCCGGAGATGGGCGGCTTCATGCGGCGATAGCGCCCCGTTCGCGCAGGAACGCGAGCAGCGGCAGCAGCGGCAGGCCGAGGATGGCGAAATAGTCGCCCTCGATGCGCTCGAAAAGCTGCGCGCCCTCGCCCTCCAGCTGGTAGCAGCCCACCGACGCCAGCAGCGCCTGCCCGCCGCGCGCCAGGTAGGCTTCGAGGAAGGCGTCGGAGAAGTCGCGCATCCAGAGCCGCGAGGTCTCGGTGGCGCGCCAGACCACCTCGCCGCGCTCGGCCACGACGATGCCGCCGTGCAGCGCGTGGCCGCGTCCCCGCATCGCGGTCAGATGCCGGCGCGCCTCGGCGAGGTCGGCCGGCTTGTCGTAGAGCGCGCCACCTAGGTCGAGGGTCTGGTCGGCGCCGATGACCAGCGCGTCCGTCCGCCGCGCCGACACCGCCAGCGCCTTCGCCTCGCCGAGCCGCTCGGCCACCTCGCGCGGCCCGGCGCCCGCCGCCAGCAGCCCGGCTTTCAGCGCCCCCTCGTCGACCTCGGAATCCTCCATCTCGAACGCCACGCCCGCGCCGGCCAGCACCGCGGCGCGCGAGCGGCTCTTCGACGCCAGCACGATCGTCGCGGTCACCCCAACACCTCGACCTGGCCGCGGCCGCCGGAGAGGATGTTGATCACCGCCGCGGCGGTCTCCTCGACCGAGCGGCGGGTCACGTCGATCACCGGCCAGCCCTGGCGCTCGAAAAGCCGCCGCGCGTCGATCACCTCCTGACGCACGGCGTCGATGTCGACGTAGCTGGAGTCCCGCTGTTCGTTCAGGCTCTTCAGGCGATTGCGGCGGATCTCCAGCAGGCGGTCGGGCGACAAGGTCAGCGCGACGATCGGCACTCCCTTGATCCCCAGCAGCTTCGGCGGCAGCGTCCCGGTCGGCACCAGCGGCACGTTGGCGGCGCGCACGCCGCGGTGGGCGAGGTAGATGCTGGTCGGGGTCTTGGAGGTGCGCGAGACGCCGACCAGGATCACGTCGGCGCGCTCGAGGTCCTGGCCGCCGTGGCCGTCGTCGTGGCCGATCGCGTAGTTGAGCGCGTCCATGCGGTTGAAGTAGTCGGCGTCGAGCGAGTACTGCGCCCCGACGCGGGTTGAGAGCGGCGCGCCGAGATAGCGCGACAGGGCGGAGACCAGCGGGTCGAGCGCCGGGATGCAGGGCATGTCGAGCTTCTGGCAGCCGCCCTCCAGCGCGCCGCGCAGCGCCGGGTCGATGATGGTGTGCAGCACCACGCCCGGCGCGTTGGCGATCTCCTCCAGCGCCCGGTCGAGCTGCCGGGGCGAGCGCACCAGCGCGTAGATGTGCTCGATCGGCAGCACGTTGGTGAAGCGCGCGCAGGCGGCCCTGGCCAGCGCGTTCAACGTCTCGCCAGTGGAGTCGGAGACCAGGTGGACGTGGAAGTAGGTCGCGAGGCGCGCGGGCGGGGTCATGGCGCCGCGACCCGGCTCGCCGAGGCGGGAAAATATTCCTGCGAACAAGGCTGTGCACGGAGCGTTAACGCTTCGTTAACCAGAGCCCGCCAAGGCGCCCTCCGGAGTGGACCGATATCCACGCCGGCGATTGCTTTCCCATGGCGGGGGATGGCCGGGGACCAACCTGGGGCGTCCATCCCCAGCTCGCCGGGGCGGTGGAAACGCAAATGGCCCGACCTCGCCGCGCGTGTGGACAAGCCTCGTTCTCCCAGAGTCGCGCCCGCCTGCAGATGGGCGTGTGGCCAGGCCCGACAATAGCTTGCCCGGTTCTCACCGCAATTCACAGGCCGCGCCGCCGACGGCGGATGAGCGGCGAAGAGGCTGTTTGCACTCGTGCGCCGACGGGGCGTAAGCGTGGCCGTCCACCACCGCCCACCGCCCTACCTCTTCCTCTTCCTGCCCTTAACCTCTTGTTAAGGATTAGTGACAGGGTGGGTGCGTCCAGCCGGGACCTTGAGCCTGGCCGTCCGACCCGGTTTAAGGGCCCCATGAACGACCGCGTGAGCGAGACCATCACCCAGCCGCGACCCCTCTTCCTCCGAGCCATCGCACGTGAGCGCGTTGAACGCCCGCCCGTCTGGTTCATGCGCCAGGCGGGGCGCTGTCTGCCCGAGTACCGGGCGCTGCGCGCCGGCGTGAAAGACATGCTGGCCCTCTGCGCCGACCCGCGCGTGGCGGCCGAGGTGACCCTGCAGCCGATGCGCCGGTTCGCCTACGACGCCGCGATCGTCTTCGCGGACATCTTCGTGCTGACGCTGGCGCTCGGCCAGGAGGTCTGGTTCGAGACCGGCGAGGGACCGCGGCTCGGCGAGCTGCCGTCGCTGGAGGCGATGCGCGAGGCGACCCAGGCCGTGCCGCGCAATCTTGCCTACGTAGGCGAGACGCTGGAGCGGGTGCGGGCCGAGCTCGAGCCGGAACGGGCGCTGATCGGGTTCGCCGGCGGGCCCTGGACGCTCGCCACGTACATGCTGGTCGGCTACGGCGGCGAAGAAGGCCGCGCGAAGGCCAAGGCGATGGCGCTGGCCGATCCGGCTCGGGTCGAAGCGCTGGTCGACCTGCTGACCGAGGCGACCATCCCCTATCTGGTGATGCAGGCGAGATCCGGGGCCCAGGCGCTGCAGATCTTCGAGTCGTGGGCGCAGTCGCTGCCGGAACCGGCGCTGTTCGAGCGGCTGGTGATCCGGCCGCATGCGCGCATCGTCCAGGGCGTGCGCGAAGCGGGCGTCGACGTGCCGATCATCGGCTTTCCACGCGAAGCAGCGCTGCCGCTGATCGAACCCTACGTGCAGGCGACCGGCGTGCAGGTCGTCAGCCTCGGCACGGCGACGCCGCTGGAGTTCGGGCGGCGGCTGCAAGGAGGCGGCGTGGCGATCCAGGGCGCGCTCGATCCGGAGCTGCTGCGCGCCGGCGGGACGTCGCTGTCGGCGCGCGTGCAGGAACTGCTCGAGGCGTGGTCGGGCGGGCCCTACGTGTTCAACCTCGGCCACGGCGTGCCGCCGGACACCCCGATCGAGCATATCGCCGCGGCGGTGAACCAGGTGACCCGGTGGCGCAATCCGTGAGGCGGGCGATCGCGGCATGAAGATCGCGGTGGTCCTGTTCAACCTTGGCGGGCCCGACGGTCCGAAAGCCGTGCGGCCGTTCCTGAAGAACCTGTTCTCCGATCCCGCGATCATCCGCGCGCCCGGCTGGCTGCGCTGGATCATCGCCGAGCTGATCTCCCGCGTTCGCGAGCGGCTGGCGATCGCCAACTATGCGGTGATGGGCGGCGCTTCGCCGCTGAACGCCGAGACGAGGGCGCAGGCCGAGGCGCTGGCCGGCGAGCTCGCCGGGCGGCGGCCAGGCGACGAGACGCAGGTGTTCGTGGCGATGCGCTACTGGGCGCCGCTTTCGGAGGAGACGGCGGCCGAGGTGGCGACGTTCGGACCGGACGAAGTGGTGCTGCTGCCGCTCTATCCGCAGTACTCGACGACGACGACCGCCTCGTCGCTGGCGGCCTGGCGAGGCGCCTACAAAGGCGCTGGCCGCGCGCACACGGTCTGCTGCTACTACGACGAGCCGGAGCTGGTCGCCGCGCACGCTGCATTGATCCGCCAGGCGTGGGAGGCGGCGGGCGCGCCGAGGCCGGTGCGGCTGCTGTTCTCCGCACACGGGCTGCCGCAGCGGATCTCCGACGCCGGCGATCCCTATCGGGGCCACGTGGAGCGGACCTGCGCGGCGGTGGCGGCGGCGCTTGGCGATGGCTGGGACTGGCGGGTCTGCTACCAGAGCCGGGTCGGGCCGACGAAATGGATCGGCCCCGAGACGCTGGCGGAGATCGCCGAGGCGGGCGCCGAAGGGCTGGGCGTGGTCGTCGATCCAATCGCCTTCGTCTCCGAGCACGTCGAGACGCTGGTCGAGCTCGACCGCGACTATGCCGGGGCCGCGAAGCAGGCCGGCGCGCAGCCCTACATTCGCGTGCCCGCGCTGGGGACGCACCCGCGCTTCATCGGCGCACTGGCCGACCTGACGGAACGGGCGCTCGCGAGCGAGGCCGGCGTCAAACCCGGCCGCGGCGGTTGTCCGGCCGGTGCGTCGGCCTGTCCGCTGGCCGAGGCGAGGCGCGCCGCGTGAGCCACCTGGACTTCTGGCACAACCTCTTGATCGGCCTCCACATCATCGTGGTGATCGCCTGGATGGCGGGCCTGCTCTACCTGCCGCGGCTCTTCGCCTACCACACCCGCGCGCCGGTCGGCTCGGAGATGGACGCGACCTTCCAGGAGATGGAGCGCAAGCTCTACCGGATCATCATGAACACCGGGATGCTCGCGGTTTACCTCCTGGGCCTCACCCTGATCTGGTTCGACGCCACCCAGCAGCGCTGGGGCTGGGGCTTCCTCCTGACCCCCTGGATGCTGGTGAAGCTGGCCGGGGTCCTTTTCCTGACCTGGTGGCATCACTATCTGGGGCGTGCGCGAAGCGCCCTCGCTCAGGGCCGGCGGGACCACAGCGAGCGGTTCTGGCGGATGACCAACGAGCTGCCGTTCCTGGTCGCCATCGTCATGATCCTGGCCATCACGACCAAGTTCGCATTCTGAGCGGGACGCTACGGAGCGCTTGACGAGGCTCGCCGCATGTGGTTCGCCTGGGGGCCGAAGCCGACTCGTCCAAGTCGATGGATGACGAGGACGCCGGCTTTCCCGCCTCCCAACCGGACGGCCGCCCAGGGCGGTGATCGCCGGCTCCCTGATCGAACCAGCGCCCCGGACGTTCTCCACGCGGAGAGCGCGGCGCAACCGAATAGAATTTCAGGCCGCGCGCGGCGTTCCGCGTGACGGCTGCTTCAACCCACACGAATCCTCCCTAAGAAGAATCCCAATGTCCGATATCAACGAAATCGAAGCGCCCGAGGCCGAGGTCGAAGGCGTCGATCCGTTCGAGCCGGAAGCCGCGGCCGAACCTGCCGAGCCGAGCGCCGCCGCCAAGGCGATCGTCGAGCTCAGCCTCACCCGCATGTCGCTGCAGGAGCTGAAGGCGAAGTCGCCGGCCGACCTGCTCGAGTTTGGCGAGAAGCTCGACATCGAGAACGCCAATTCCATGCGCAAGCAGGACATGATGTTCGCGATCCTGAAGATCCTCGCCGAAGAAGGCGTCGAGATCTCCGGCTCCGGCACCCTCGAGGTCGTCCAGGACGGCTTCGGCTTCCTGCGCAGCCCCGAGGCCAACTACCTGCCCGGCCCGGACGACATCTACGTCAGCCCCTCGCAGATCCGGAAGTTCGGCCTCAGAACCGGCGACACCGTCGACGGCGCCATCCGCGCGCCGCGGGAGGGCGAGCGCTACTTCGCGCTGGTCAACGTGCAGCAGATCAACTTCGAGAACCCGGACAACGTCCGCCACAAGGTTCTCTTCGACAACCTGACGCCGCTCTATCCCGACGAGCGCCTGGTCATGGAGCTGCCGGATCCGACCGTGAAGGACCGCACCGGCCGCGTGATCGACATCGTGGCGCCGCTCGGCAAGGGCCAGCGCTGCCTGATCACCTCGCCGCCCCGGGTCGGCAAGACCGTGATGCTGCAGAACATCGCCAAGTCGATCGAGACCAACCACCCCGAGTGCTACCTGATCGTCCTCCTGGTCGACGAACGGCCCGAGGAAGTCACCGATATGCAGCGCACGGTGAAGGGCGAGGTGATCTCCTCGACCTTCGACGAGCCGGCGACGCGGCACGTGGCGGTGGCCGAGATGGTGATCGAGAAGGCCAAGCGCCTGGTGGAGCACAAGCGCGACGTCGTCATCCTGCTGGACAGCGTGACGCGCCTCGGCCGCGCCTACAACACGACGGTGCCGTCGTCCGGCAAGGTGCTGACCGGCGGCGTCGACGCCAACGCCCTGCAGCGGCCGAAGCGCTTCTTCGGCGCGGCCCGGAACATCGAGGAAGGCGGCTCGCTGACCATCATCGCCACCGCGCTGATCGACACCGGCAGCCGGATGGACGAGGTGATCTTCGAAGAGTTCAAGGGCACCGGCAATTCCGAGCTCATCCTGGATCGGAAGGTCGCCGACAAGCGGGTCTACCCGGCCATCGACATCATCCGCTCCGGCACCCGCAAGGACGAGCTCATCACGCCGAAGGAGTGGCTGCAGAAGGGCTACATCCTGCGCCGCATCATCACGCCCATGGGGGCCCAGGACGCGATCGAGTTCCTGCTCGACAAGCTGCGCCAGACGAAGAACAACGAGGAGTTCTTCCAGTCGATGGACACCAACCGCGGCTAACGGCCGTCAGCCGGGTAGCTTTCCCAAGTATCGCACATTCCCGGCGAAAGCCGGGATGGGCAGGGGGTCAAGGCAGCAGCACGCTGGAGCCGATCGTGTTGCGCGATTCCAGCGCCTCGTGGGCGGCTCGGGCGTCGGCGAGTTTGAAGCGCTGGCCGATCTCCACCTTGACCTTGCCCGAGCCGATCATCTCGAACAGCGCGGCGGCGCTCCCGTCGAGCTCGGCGGGGGTGGCGATGTAGTCGTACAGCGTCGGGCGGGTGAGGAAGAGCGAGCCGGCCCGCGATAACCGCAGTGGCTCGAACGCCGGGACCGCGCCCGAGGCGTTGCCGAAGCTGACGAACATGCCGCGCCGCGCCAGGCTCTTCAGCGTGGCCTCGAAGGTGTCCTTGCCGACGGAGTCGTAGGCCACCGGCACGCCGGCGCCGCCGGTGATCTCGCGCACCCGCGCCGCGACGTCCTCGTCGCGATAGAGGATCACGTGGTCGCAGCCGAGCAGCTGCGCCAGTTCCGCCTTCGCCGCCGAGCCGACCGTGCCGATCACCCGCGCGCCGAGCGCCTTCGCCCACTGCACGAGCAGCGTGCCGACCCCGCCGGCGGCGGCGTGGACCAGCACCGTCTCGCCGGCGCGAAGCGGGTAGCAGCGCCGCACCAGGAACTCGGTGGTCATGCCCTTGAGCAGGGACGCGGCGGCCGTCTCGAAGCTGACGGCGTCCGGCAGCGCGACGGCGCGCTCGGCAGCGACCACCTGGTATTGCGCGTAGGCCCCCATCTGGCCGGAGTAGGCAACGCGGTCGCCGGCCCTGAAGCGGGTGACGCCCTCGCCGACGGCCTCAACCACGCCGGCGGCCTCCTGGCCGAGCACGGCGGGGAACCGCACCGGATAGAGGCCGCTCCTCTGATAGGTGTCGATGAAGTTGAGCCCGATCGCCGCGTTGCGCACCAGCACCTGGCCCGGCCGGGGCGCGGGCTGGTCGATCTGCACCGCCTCGAGCACGTCGGGGCCGCCGGCCTCCTTCGCCTGGATCGCCAGCATCAGCCGAGCACCTTCCTGAAGAGGGCCAGCGTCCGCGCGTTGGCCTTGCCGGCGTCGGCGACGTCATAGTGTTCGCCGCCGGGGCGGGCGAAGGCGTGGTCGCGGCCGGGGTAGGTGAAGAGCTCCACCTGCGGATGGTTCTTCAGCGAGGCGATGATCAGCTTCTGCGCCTCCTTCGGCACGAACTGGTCCTCCTCGGCGATATGCAGCAGAAGCGGATCGGCCAGCTTGTCGGCCTCGGCCAGGTGTTTCTCGATGCCGACCCCGTAGTAGCCGACCGAGGCGTCGATGTCGGTGCGTGTCGCGGTGAGGAAGGCGAGCAGGCCGCCCAGGCAGAAGCCGACCGCGCCGACCTTGCCCGCGCAGCCGGCGTCTTCGCGTACGTGCGCGATGGTCGCCCCGATGTCCTTCACGCCGAGGTCGACGTCGAAGGCGTTGTAGAGCTCGAAGGCCCGCTTCCACTCGGCCTCGGATCGGTCGGTGATGTCGACACCGGGCTCGATCCGCCAGAACAGGTCCGGGCAGATCGCCAGGAAGCCCTCGGCCGCGAGCCCGTCGGCGATGCCGCGCATCACCGCGTTCACCCCGAAGATCTCCTGGATGACGACGATCGCCGGCGCCTTGGCCGCAGCCGGGCGCGCGGCATAGGCGGCGAAGTCGCCGTCCGGCGTCGAGATGGTCACCGACTCGCCCATGGGCCTTCCCCTCTGGTGTCGTCTCTTGTGTGCTTGGCCCTGCGCCGCCAGATTGGGCGGGCGACCGCCATGTCCCGTGTCCTTGGCGCCATAGCATGAAGACCTCCGGGCGAGGGAGGTCCGTTAATCTGTTTGGGGAGCGCCAGATGAAGGTGAACGTAGAGATCGACTGCACCCCGGCCGAGGCGCGCGCCTTTTTCGGGCTGCCGGACGTGACCAGCCTCAACGAGCACCTGATCGCCGAGATGCAGAAACGGCTCGACGCCAACCTGGCGATGGCCGCGCCCGAGGAGCTGATGAAGAACTGGATGGCGTTCGGCGGCCAGGCGACCGAGCAGTTCATGAAGCTTATGGCGGCGGCGTCCGGTGGGACGGGGACGCGCGGCGGCGGAGGCGGTTCGACGGGCGGTCGATGAGGGACACGATCTTCGCCCCGGCCACCGCGCCGGGGCGGGCGGCGGTCGCCGTGATCCGCATTTCCGGGCCCGCGGCGGCCGCGGCGCTGCGCGGACTGATCGGCCGGCTGCCGGGGCCGCGCCGCGCCTCGCTGCGCAAGCTGCGCGATGCGGCTGGCGATCCGATCGACGCGGCGCTCGCGCTCTGGTTCCCGGGGCCCGACAGCTACACCGGCGAGGACGTCGCCGAGCTGCACGTGCATGGCGGCGCCGCGGTGGTCGGGCGGGTCACGGATGCGCTGATGGCGGCGGGGTTGCGACTGGCCGAGCCCGGCGAGTTCACCCGCCGCGCGTTCGAGGCGGGCCGGCTCGGCCTCGACCAGGCCGAGGGCGTCGCCGACCTGATCGATGCGGAGACCACCGCGCAGGCCCGCCAGGCAGTCGCCCAGTTGGAGGGGGCGCTCGGCCGCCGCTACGAGCGCTGGCGCACGATGCTCGCCGAGGCGATGGCGATGCTGGAAGCGGCGGTCGACTTCCCGGACGAGGAGCTGCCCGAGGACGTGGCGGCGCGCGCGGCGCCGCGGATCGCCCGGCTGCGGGACGACCTGGAGCGCGCGCAGGCCGACGCGCGGCGCGGCGAGCGGGTGCGCGAGGGCTACCGCATCGCGCTGATCGGCGCGCCCAACGCCGGCAAGAGCCGGCTGTTCAATGCGTTGCTGGCCCGCGAGGCGGCGATCGTGACGGCGACGCCCGGCACCACGCGCGACGTACTGGAGGCGCCGCTGGTGATCGCCGGCTTCAAGGTGCTGCTGGCCGACATGGCTGGCTTGCGCGAGACGGCCGAGGCGATCGAAGGGGAGGGCGTCCGCCGCGCCCGCGCCTGGGCGGCGGACGCTGACCTGCGGCTCTGGGTCGTCGACGCTGCCTCCGGCGCTGGCGTCTGGCGCGAGGCGAGCGACCTGGTGCGCCCCGCCGATTTCCTCGTGCTCAACAAGGCGGACCTGCCGCCGGGCCGCGACGGCGCGGAGGCGGAGACCCGCGTCGCCGGTGCGCAGCTCAGTCTGGCGCGGGTCTCCGCCGAAAGCGGCGAGGGGCAGGCGGCGCTGTCGGACATGATCGCCGCCCGCGTCGCCGCCGATCTCAGCGGCGCGGACTTTCCGCCGGTGACCCGCGTCCGCCACGCCAAGGCGCTGGCCGATGCGCTCGCCCACCTGGAGCGCGCCGACAAGGCGCTGGAGACCCCCGAGCTCGCCGCCGAGGACATCCGCCTCGCCGCCCGCGCCCTGGAGCGCATCACCGGGCGCATCGGCGCCGAGGATGTGCTGGACGTGATCTTCTCGAGCTTCTGCATCGGCAAGTGAGTGTTTCACGTGAAACATCCGCGCCACTCCAACGTCGCTCTTCCCGGAGAGGACGCAGAGGTTTCTCCAGGTCACCACGAAGGACACGAAGAGCACGAAGAGGCGCTGCGCGCCCATCAATCAGAGACGGTCGCCGGAGATTGGCGCGGCGCGCCCTTGGTGTCCTTCGTGTGCTTGGTGGTCCACAAGCGATCACGCTGCCGCCCCGATCCCTCTGCGCTCCCTGCGCCTCTCTGGAGAGAGCGGAAGCGGCGCTGCGACAGATGGTCGGGGCCGCCCGGCCGTCGCGGTTGTTTGACCTGCGACGGAGCGCCTCCCACATGGGGGCTCTCCTCGCGTTCGGCGCGTAACTCCGGTATGGCAGGGCGATGTCCTCGACTTGGGATGTGATCGTGATCGGCGGCGGGCACGCCGGCTGCGAAGCGGCGGCCGCGGCTGCACGCTTCGGCGCACGCACGCTGCTGCTCACCCATAAGATCGAGACGATCGGCGAGATGTCGTGCAACCCGGCGATCGGCGGGCTCGGCAAGGGCCACCTGGTCCGCGAGATCGACGCGCTCGACGGCCTGATGGGCCGCCTCGCTGACGTGGCCGGCATCCAGTTCCGGCTGCTGAACCGCTCCAAGGGCCCGGCGGTGCGTGGTCCGCGCGCCCAGATCGACCGCGCCCGCTATCGCACCGCGATGCAGTCCGAGCTCGCCGCGACGGCGAACCTCGAGGTGCGCGCAGACGCGGTCGAAGATCTGGTCATCGCGGACGGCCGCGTCGCCGGCGTGACCGGCGCGAGCGGCGAGGTCTACCGCGCCGGCTGGGTGGTGCTGACTACGGGCACCTTCCTGAAGGGCGTGATCTGCCGTGGCGACGAGCGCATCGCGGCCGGGCGCATCGGCGAAGCCCCGGCGATCGGGCTCGCCGACCGGCTCTATGCGCTGGGCCTGAAGATGGGCCGCCTGAAGACCGGCACGCCCGCACGCCTCGATGGCAAGACGATCGACTGGTCGGGCCTGGAGATGCAGCCCGGCGACGCCGAGCCGGCGCCCTTCTCGTTTCTGACCGACCGGATCTCGACGCCGCAAATCGAGTGCGGCGTCACCTACACCACGGCCGAGACGCACCGGATCATCGCCGAGCGGCTGTCGGAGTCGGCGGTCTATGGCGGCCGACTCGGCGGCAAGGGTCCACGGTACTGCCCGTCGATCGAGGACAAGGTGGTGCGCTTCCCCGACCGTACCAGCCACCAGATCTTCCTGGAGCCGGAGGGGATCGACGACGACACGGTCTACCCGAACGGCGTCTCGACCTCGGTCGCCGAGGCGACGCAGGACGCGTTCCTGCGCACCATCCCCGGCCTCGGCCAGGTGCGGGTGAAGCGCTATGGCTATGCGATCGAGTACGACTACGTCGATCCGCGCGAGCTGACGACGGCGCTGGAGGTGCGCGCGCTGCCGGGGCTTTACCTTGCCGGCCAGATCAACGGCACCACGGGCTACGAGGAGGCTGGCGCGCAGGGGCTGGTGGCCGGTCTCAACGCCGCACGCGCCGCCGCGGGACAGGACGCCGCGAGCTTCGGCCGCGACGAGGCCTATATCGGCGTGCTGATCGACGACCTCGTCACGCGCGGGGTCACCGAGCCCTATCGCATGTTCACCAGCCGCGCCGAGTTCCGGCTGCGGCTGCGCGCCGACAACGCCGACCAGCGGCTGACCGGACGCGGGATCGAGCTCGGCGTGGTCGGAGCGGCGCGAGCGGGCGTGTTTCACGTGAAACAGTCCGCGCTGGCCGGCGCCCGCGAGACCGCGCGCCAACTGACGCTGACGCCGGCCGAGGCGCAGCGCGCCGGCTTCAACATCAACCCCGATGGCCAGCGCCGTAACCTGGTGCAGCTGCTGGCCTATCGCGACATCGGCTTTGCCGACCTGGCGCGGCTCTGGCCGCAGATCGCGGCCTGGGCGCCGGAGGTCCGCGAGCAGATCGAGGTCGACGCCACCTACGCCGGCTACCTCGACCGCCAGGACGCCGACGTCGAGGCGTTCCGCCGCGACGAGCAGCTCGTGCTGCCGGCCGCGCTCGACTACGCGCGGGTCGGCGGCCTTTCCAACGAGGCGCGCGAGCGGCTGGCCGCCGTGCGGCCGGCGACGCTCGGCCAGGCCGCCCGCATCGAGGGCGTCACCCCCGGCGCAATCACCGCACTGCTGGCGCATGTCCGTCGCCGCGCAGCTTGAGGCGCCGGTGCGGAACGCCGCTGACTTCGCCGCGCGCACCGGCGCGACGGGCGCGCAAATCGCCGACCTCGAGCAGCTGAAGACGCTGCTGATCGACTGGAACGGCCGGATGAACCTGGTCAGCGAGGCGAGCCTCGGCGACTACTGGGGCCGGCACGTCTACGACAGCGCCCAGCTCATCCAGCTCGCGCCCGCCGCGCGCGTCTGGGTCGACATCGGCGCCGGCGCGGGATTCCCGGGGCTGGTGCTGGCGATCCTGCTGAAGGGCGCGCCGGGCGCGAAAGTCCACCTCGTCGAAAGCCAGGCGAAGCGCTGCCGCTTCCTGGAGGCTGCGGTCGCCGCGCTGTCGCTGCCGGCCGAGGTGCACAACGCGCGCGCCGAGGATCTCGCGCTCAGGGCCGACGCCGTCACCGCCCGCGCGGTCGCGCCGCTGGTGCGTTTGCTGGGGTTTGCGCGGCCGTACGTCGCGAAAGGCGCAACGGCGCTCTTCCTGAAGAGCGAAGGCGTCGATTCCGAGATCGCCGAGGCGCGCAAATCGTGGCGTTTCACGTACGATGTCTCGCGCAGCGTCAGCGATTCCCGCGGGCGGATCGTCAAGGTGGAGGGCCTCGCGCGTGTCTAGGGCGACCCGCATCCTCGCCATCGCCAACCAGAAGGGCGGCGTCGGCAAGACCACGACCGCCATCAACCTGTCCACCGCGCTGGCCGCGGTCGGCGAGCGGGTGCTGCTGCTCGATTCCGATCCCCAGGGCAACGCCTCGACCGGACTCGGCATCGGGCGCGCCATGCGCCGGCGCACGCTCTACGACGTGCTCATGGACGGCCTGCCCGTGGCGGAGGCGGTGGTGAAGACCGCGCTGCCCGGCCTCGACCTGCTGCCGGCGGATCCGGATCTGTCCGGCGTCGAGGTGGAGATCGGCCAGACGCCGCGCCGCTCCTACCGCCTGCGCGATGCGCTGGCGCCGATCCGCGGCGGGCACGTCTACGATTACGTGCTGATCGACTGCCCGCCGGCGCTGTCGCTGCTCACCGTCAACGCGATGACCGCCTCGGACGCGGTGCTGGTGCCGCTGCAGTGCGAGTTCTTCGCGCTGGAGGGCCTCACCCAGCTGCTGCGCACCATCGAGCTGGTGCGCGGCAGCCTCAACCCGGCGTTGGAGATCCAGGGCCTCGTGCTGACCATGTTCGACCGCCGCAACAGCCTCTCGGCGCAGGTGGCGCGCGACGTGCGCGAGCACTTCGGCGCCAAGGTCTACGAGACGGTGATCCCCCGCAACGTGCGCGTCTCCGAGGCTCCGTCGTTCGGCAAGCCCGCGTTGATCTACGACCTGAAGTGCCCCGGCTCGCAGGCCTACATCAAGCTCGCCCGCGAACTGGTGGGCCGCGAGCGCGAGCGGCTGAAGGCGGGCTAAAGCCGCGTCGGCGCCTCCCGCCGTTCTTCCACACGCAAGCGCGGGCCCGGGCTGCTTGACCGCCTGACCGCGTCCCGGCGCTACAGCAGAGCGCCCGGATCCCGCGGGGAACAGCGGATTTTGGGGGCTGGCGCAAATCGGGCTAGACCAACCGCTGAGAGGAACCGGAGCGCATGGTGGAAACGAGACGGGGGTTGGGGCGGGGGTTGTCGGCGTTGCTCGACGAGGTCGAGGCGCCGGCCGAAGGCGGGCCCCGCCTGGGCGTGACCGAGCTGCCGGTCGAGGCGATCAAGGCCAACCCCAGCCAGCCGCGCCGCCGCTTCGACGACGCCGACATCGAGGAGCTGGCCGCCTCGATCCGCGAGAAGGGCGTGCTGCAGCCGATCCTGGTGCGTCCGGCGGTGTTCGCCGGCGAGTACGAGATCGTCGCAGGCGAGCGGCGCTGGCGCGCGGCGACGCGCAGCGGCCTCAGGACCATCCCGGCGCTGGTGCGCAGCCTCTCGGACGCCGAGGTGCTGGAGCTCGCCATCATCGAGAACGTGCAGCGCGTCGACCTTTCCGCCATCGAGGAGGCCGAGGGCTACCGCGCGCTGATCGACCGCTTCGGCCGCACCCAGGCCGAGGTCGCGCAGGTGGTCGGCAAGAGCCGGGTGCACGTCGCCAACTCGCTGCGCCTCTTACAGCTGCCGGAGCCGGTGAAGGACATGGTGCGCGAGGGGCGGCTGACCGCCGGCCACGCGCGCCCGCTGATTGGCGCGCCGGACGCGGAGCGGCTGGCGGCGGAGGTGGCGGAGCGCGGCCTCACCGTCCGCCAGGCCGAGACGCTCGCTCGCGGGCGCCCCGCCGCGCCGCGCAAGTCGAAGGACGCCGATACCGCGGCGCTGGAGAACGACCTCTCGGAAGTGCTGGGCGTCCAGGTCGAGATCCGCGACGCCGGCGGCGCGGGCGAACTGCGCATCCGCTACGCGAGCCTGGAGCAGCTGGACGACCTCTGCCGGCGGCTGACGCGGGGGTGAGGGCGCGGCGGGTGTTTCACGTGAAACATCCCGCCCTGAGCGGCCGCAATCGAAGCAGCCCTCTGCGGTGCGGCGAGGGCTGCTATCTCGCGGCCAAGCTCGACGGCGCATTCCCCAACTGATCGCGCGACCATCCCCCGCCGAGTGCGCGGATCAGGCCGATGCTCGCCTGCAGGCGTCGGGTCTGGACGCTGAGCGCGGCCTGTCTGGCCTCGAGGTCGGCGGTCTCGGCGGTGACGACCTCGAGGTAGTTGACCGCACCCTGGCGGTAGCGGGTCAGCGCCAGCTGCTCGGTGCGCTCGGCGGCCTCGACCGCGGCGGCCTGGCTCTGCGCCTCGGTGGCGAGATGGTTGAGCAGGGCGAGGTTGTCCTCGACCTGCTGGAACGCGCCCAGCACCACGCCACGATAGTCCGACGCCTCGGCCTGGTAGTTTGCCTTCGAGGCCGCCAGCGCCGCACGCCGGTAGCCGCCGTCGAAGATGGTCAGCGCCATCGACGGGCCGAGCGTCCAGTAGCTGTTCGGCGCGGCCAGCCAGTTCGCCACGGTCGTATCCTGCAAGCCGGCCAGCGCCTGCAGCGTCACGTCCGGATAGAAGGCCGCCTTGGCGACGCCGATCTTGGCGTTGGCCGCCGCCGCGCGACGCTCGGCCGCCGCCACGTCGGGGCGGCGCTGCAGCAGCGTCGAGGGCAGGCCGACCGGGATGGTCGGCAGGTTCAGCGCCGGTTGCGCCACTGCCAGGCTGAAGCTCGAGGCGGGCGTGCCGACCAGGCTGGCGATCGCGTGCTCGTAGAGCGCTCGCTGTCCGGCGACGTCGGACACCTGGGCCTGCGCGCTCTCCAGCTGGGTCTGGGCGCGCGCCACGTCGAGACCGGTGGCGAGGCCGCCATTGTGGCGCGCCTCGGTCAGCGCCAGCGCGCGCTGGTAGGCCTTCACGGCGTCGGCCAGCAGCGCGCTCTCCGCGTCGAGCCCACGCAGCCGCACATAGTCGTTGGCCAGCTCGGCCTCGAGGCTCAGCCGGATCGAGGCGAGATCCGCGGACGACGCCTGGGCCTCGGCCCTGCCGGCGGCCGCCTCGTTGCGCAGCTTGCCCCACAGGTCGAGGTCGTAGGCGATGCCGCCACCCAGCGTGTCGCCCCCGTAGTAGGTCGGCTGACTGGCGCTGCGCAGGGGCCGGTTCGCCGACTGACGGTTGGTGGTGACCTGCGCGAAGCTGCCGACGGCGGGGTAGAGGCCGGACTCGGCTTCAGCGGCGAACGCCTTGGCCTGGTCGTGACGCGCCACCGCGGCCGCGAGGGTCGGGTTGGCCTGGTCGATCTGCGTCTCCAGGCCGGTCAGCGTCGCGTCGCCGTAGAACGTCCACCAGTCGCCGCGGCCCAGCGCATCGGCCGGCGCCGCCTCGGTCCAGGGGCCGGTTTCCTTGAACGCAGACGGTGTGGGCGTCGGCGGGACCTGATAGGCCGGTGCAAGGTTGCAGCCGGCCAGGGCGATGAGGCTGACCGCGGCGAGCGCCCGCCACTTCCTCGAAGGCATCAGGCCTTCCCCGGCGCGGGCGCTGCGACACGCACGAGCTCGCCGGTGGTGATCGAATCGGGCGGATTGGAGATCACCGCGTCGGTCGGCGAGAGGCCGGTGGCGATCTCCACGGACGAGCCGAAGTCGCGGGCGATGGTCACCTTCCGGATCACGACGCGATTTCGCGGCCCGACGACGGCTACCGTCATGCCGTCGTGCCCGAACACCAGCGCGCTGGCCGGCAGCCGCACCGTCCCGGTCGGTGAAGGCAGCTTGAAGGCCACCTGCACGTAGTCGCCGGGCTTCAGGGCGCCGTCTGGATTGTCGAGCTGCGCCTCGGCCGTGAGCGCGCCCGACTGTGCGGCGATCGCGGCGGACGTCGAAACCAGCGTCGCCTGAAACGTGCGACCCGGGTATTCCGGCGCGGCCAGGGTGACCGTATCGCCGGGATTGATCTGCGCGGCATAGTTCTGCGGCACGCTCACGTAGACGCGCAAGCGGTGCACGTCGGCAACGGTGAACAGGCCCGGATCGTTGGGGTTGCCGGTGTTGATCAGCGCCCCGATGTCGGTGTTGCGCGCGGTCACCACGCCGGCGAAGGGTGCGACGATCCGCTTGAAGCCCTCCAGCGCCTCGAGCCGCTGGACGTTGGCCTGCGCCGCATTCACCAGCGCCGTCTTGGCCTCGAGGTCGCCGTTCTTCTCCTCGGCCTCCTGGCGCGAGACGGCGTCCTGGGAAAGCAAGGAGTTCCAGCGCCTGGCGGTGGTCTGGGCGAGCTTCTGGTTGGCGATCGCGGTGGCGAGGTCGGCCTTGCCCTGGGCAAGCTGCTGGTCGAGATCGGGGGTGTCGATGTCGGCGAGCACCGTTCCCGCCGACACTTTCGCGCCGATGTCATCGTACCAGCGCTTCAGATAGCCATCGACGCGGGCGCGGATGGTCGCCGTGTAGAAGGCCTGCACCTGGCCTGGCAGCACCAGGGACTGCGCGCCGAGCTGGCTGTTGGGACGCACCACCTCGACCGTCGGCACGGCTTGGTTGGCGGTCCATTGCTCGAGGCTCTGGCTCGCCATGCCGCGGCTCAGCAGGCCCGCGCCGACGACGCCGGCGGCGACCACCAACGCTGTGACGCCAGCCGGCTTTAGCCAGCGGACGGGCCGGTGGCGCAGCACCTCCTGGCTAGGCGTGGGCGGGTCCGAGGGATGGATCGGCTTGTGGTCGCTGGGTACGGACTGGCTCATGGGTTCTGCGTGCGTGGGCGATGGAGAAGACGACAGGGACAAAGACGAGCGTGGCTGCGGTGGCGAAGATCAGACCGCCGATGACAGCGCGCCCCAGCGGCGCGTTCTGCTCGCCGCCCTCGCCGAGGCCGAGCGCCATCGGCGCCATGCCGATGATCATCGCGAGCGCGGTCATCAGCACTGGCCGGAAGCGGGTGAAGCCGGCCTCGAGCGCGGCCACCAGCGGATCGCCGCCCACTGCGAGGCGTTCGCGGGCGAAGGAGACCACCAGGATGGAGTTGGCGGTCGCCACCCCCATGCACATGATCGCGCCGGTGAGGGCAGGAACGGACAACGGCGTGCCGGTGGCGAACAGTATCCAGACGATGCCGGCGAGCGCGGCGGGCAGGGCGGTGATGATGACGAACGGGTCGACCCAGCTTTGGAAGTTGACCACGATCATCAGGTAGATCAGCACGATCGCGCCGACGAGGCCGAAGCCGAGGCCGCCAAAGGCGCTCTTCATGGTCGAGACCTGTCCTCGCACCGTCACGGCGGCGCCCTTCGGCACGTCCTGCCGGGTCTGCGCCAGCACCTTGTCGACCGCCTGCGAGAGGCCGCCGAGATCGCGCCCCTGTGGGGAAGCGTAGATGTCGAACGACGGCTGGATGTTGTAGTGCGTCACCACCGCGTCCGAGCTGTCCCGGGTGATGGTCGCCAGGCCGCCGAGGATCTGCATCGCCCCGGACTTCGCCGAAGTCAGCGGGATATTCTCGAGCTTGGAAAGGGTGTCGACATCCTGCTGAGGGCTTTGGATGACGATCGGATATGAGTTGCCCTGCTTGGTGTCGAGCCACTGGGCGGGCGCGGTCTGGAAGCTGCCAGCAAGCGTGGTCACCAGCGCCTTGGTGGCGTCGTTCTCGGTGATCCCGAGCTGGTCGGCCTCGGTCCGGTTAAGATCCACCCGCAGCTCAGGGTAGCGGATGGACTGCTCGAGCCGCACGTCGGCCAGGCCTGGCACCACTGCGAGCTTGCGAAGCAGTTCTTCAGCGTAGGCCTCGTCGTCCGTGGCCCTGGGGCCAGCCACCTGCACGTCGAGCGGAGCCGGCGCGCCGAAGTTGAGGATCTGGCTCACCATGTCGGCAGGGAGGAAGGAGAAGGTCGACCCGGGGAACTCGTGCGGCAGGCGGGCGCGCAGCGCCTTCACGTACATCGCCGTCGGCCGATGCTTCTCGCCGAGGGTGATGTAGATGTCGCCGTCCATCGGTCCGATGCCGCCGGTGTTGAGATAGGCGCGGTTGATGCCGCTGAGCGGCAAGCCAATGTTGTCGACGATCGATGACAGTTCGTTGGGCGGGATGGTCTGGCGGACCGCCTGCTCGACGTGGTCGAACAGCGCCGCGGTGTCCTCGAGGCGGGTCCCGACCGGCGCGCGCACGTGCAGCGTCATCTCGCCGGCATCGACGCTGGGAAAGAAGTCGGCGCCGAGGAAGGGCAGCAGCGCGAAGGAGACCAGCACGAAGGCGAGGAAGCCGATCACGAACCGCCCGCGATGCTGCAGGGCGAGCGCCAGGAGGCTGCGATAGCCCTCGCGAAGCTGGGCGAAGCGCCGCTCGAAGCCGTGCTGGAAGCGCGCGAAGACGTTGGCGGGGGGATGCGTCGGCGCGCCCGCGCCATTGCCGTGCGTCTCGAGCGCGAACTGCGCGTGGCCGGCGTCGTGGGGCTTCAGCAGATACATCGACATCACCGGCACCAGGGTGCGCGACAGCACGAACGAGGAGACCATGGCGAAGATCACCGCGAGCGCCATCGGCACGAACAGGAAGCCGGAGACGCCGGGCAGCGCGAACATCGGCACGAACACGATGCAGATGCAGCAGAGCGAGACGAACGCGGGCGTCACGATCTGCTGGGCGCCGTCCAGGATCGCGGTCTTCACGTCCTTGCCCTGTTCGAGGTGCCAGTTGATGTTCTCGATGGTCACCGTGGCGTCGTCGACCAGGATGCCGACCGCCAGCGCGAGGCCGCCCAGTGTCATGATGTTCAGCGTCTGACCGAACGCTGCGAGCAGGGCGACGGCGGAGAGCACGGCCAGCGGGATCGAAGCGCCGATGATCAGCGTGGAGCGCCAGCTGCCGAGGAACAGCAGGATCATCAGGCAGGTCAGCGCCGCGGCGATCGTCCCTTCCTTGATGACGCCGGAGATGGCGGCCCTGACGAACACCGACTGGTCGTTGAGCATCGACACCTTCAGGGACGGCGGCAGCGCCTGCTCGATCCTCGGCAGGGCGTGCTTCACGCCGTCGATGATCGAGAGCGTCGACACGGCGCCGTTCTTGAGCACGTTCATCAGCACGGCGCGGTGTCCGTCGACCCGCACCTCGTTGCCCTGCGGCGGGGCGCCGTCTTCCACGTGCGCCACGTCGCGCATGTAGATGGTCGCGCCGTTGACGGTCTTGATCGGCAGGTCGTTCAGCGCCTCCGCGGCCGCCGGACTGTTGTTGAGCTTCACGTCGTATTCGTACTGGCCGATCTTGGCGGTCCCGGCCGGGATGATCTGGTTCTGGGCGGACAGGGCGTTGGCGACGTCCTCGGCCGACAGGCCCTTGGACTGCAGCGCCGCCGGATCGACATCGACCTGGATCTGGCGCTCGAGGCCGCCGTAGGGCGACGGGATCGCGGTGCCCGGGACGGCGGCCAACGCCGGCCGGATGTAGTTCTGACCAAGGTCGCGGAGCTTCTGCTCGTTCAGCCCCCGGCCAGATAGCGCCATCTGCAGGATCGGCACCGTCGAGGCGTTGTAGTTCAGGATCAGCGGCGGCGTGATGCCCGGCGGCAGCCGCTTCAGCACCGTCTGCGAGAGGCTGGTCACCTGGGCGGTGGCGGTGCGGATGTCGACGCCGGGCTGGAAGAAGATCTTCACGATCCCGAGGCCGGGCAGCGACTGGCTCTCGATGTGCTGGATATCGTTGACGCTCGAGGAGAGCTGCCGCTCGTAGTAGTAGACAACGCGGCCCGACATGTCGTCCGGCGGCAGGCCGCGGTAAGTCCACACCACCGCGATCACCGGGATGCGGATGTCCGGGAAGATGTCGGTGGGGGTCTTGATCGCCGCCAGCGGGCCGAAGATCAGGATCAGGATCGCCAGCACGAACGGCGTCAGCGGCCGACTGAGCGCAAGCCGGACGATCGCCTGCATGTTGGAACAGCTCCGATACGTGGAAACGCCGGCGCGCCGCCCGTAGGAACGGGGGGAGATGAGCGGCGGCCGACGCGGCGGAACCTAGCCGCGGGGTCGCGAGGAGCCAGTGAATAAGTTTTCACGGCTCCGGTCTTGTGTTTTCAGCAACTTAGCGAGGCAGCGCTCGGGGGTCCTTCTCCCGTTGTGGGAGAGGTGTCGGGCGAAGCCCAACGGAGAAGCGCAACGGATAGGGGTCGCGCCGAACGAGGTGATTGGCTTCCCAGGCGCCAATCCCAGAGCGCTCGTCGACCCCATGGCGCCCGTCGTCAGTACGGCGCCGGCCCGCACACGATCGCGGCCTTCAGCCCCGGCCCGGCGTCCGCCAGTTCCAGTTCGAAGCGATGCAGGCGCACGATCGCCGACGCGATGCTCAGGCCCAGGCCCGAGCCGAGGATCATGCGGTCGCGCTCGCCGCGGTAAAAGCGCTGCAGCACGGCCGAGCGCTCCGGCGGCGGGATGCCCGGGCCGTTGTCCTCCACCTCGATGCGCGGGCGACCGGGCGCGGCGGTCAGCCGCAGCGTCACCCGGCCTTGTTGGTCCGAGGCATTGGCGCCCGCGAACTTCGCACCGGTGAACTTGATCGCGTTGTCGACGAGGTTGCTCACCGCCTCGAACATCAGCTTCGGGTCGGCGTCGACCCGGACGGCGCGTGGCGCGGTCCAGTCGAAGGCGACGCCGCTCTCCTCGGCCAGCGGCGCGTAGAGCTCGGCGACGCCGGCGACGAGGTCGGCGAGGTCGGTGCGCACGAAGCCGGCCTGCCGCTCGCGCGATTCCAGCTCGGTGATCCGCATCAGCGCGCGGAAGCGCTCCAGCACCTCGTCGAGCTCGGCGGTGACGCGGGCGATCTCGGGCGCCTGCTCCGGGACGCCAGACTGCTGCAGCCGGTGCAGCTGGGCGCGGGCGCGGGTCAGCGGCGTGCGCAGGTCATGCGCGATCGTCTCGGTCGCGCCCTTCACCTCGCCCATCAGGCGCTCGACCTCGCCCATCGTGTAGTTGACGGTGGCCGCGAACATGTCGAGCTCGTCGCGCCGCCCGCTGATCGGCAACCGCCGCGTCAAATCGCCGGCGGCGATCTCGGCGCAGGCGTCCTGCAGCACGCGCAGCCGCCGCAAGGGGCTGACGCTGAAGGCGACCCCACAGGCGAGGCCTGCCAGGATCACGGCGCCGCCGCTCCAGATCAGCGCCGAAGCGATGATGCCGCGCATCTCCTGCAGCTGGTCGACGTCGCGCCCCACCACCAGCACCTCGCCCGACGCCAGGCGCCGGGCGATCAGCCGCGCCGGCGCGGCGAAGGCGGCCGTGGGCCCGATCTCCACGGACGGGCCGTCCGCCCGCAACTCCGGCGGAATGGCGGCAAGGTTGCCGGCCAGCACCTCGCCGGACCGGCTGAACAGCGCGAAGACGTTGTTCTTCTTGCCGTCGAGGGTCAGCGCCTCCTCGATGCGCTGCTCGACCTCGGACGGCGGCGAGGCGGACAGCGCGCTCGCCTCGGTCGCCAGGATGCCGTCGACCCGCTGCGTCAGGTAGACGGCCGAGCGCAGGTAGACGAGGCCCAGGAGGGAGACCAGGGCGAGGGCGAAGATCAGGGCGTAGAGGGCCGAAAGCCGGAACGTCGCGGTCCGCAGCAGCGCCCTAATCTGCATTCAGCAGGTATCCCACGCCACGCTCGGTGCGGAACAGGGCCTTGGCATCGCCCACGTCGATCTTGCGTCTCAGGCGGCCCACGTGCACGTCGATCAGGTTGGTGCCGGGGTCGAAATAGTACTCCCAGACCTGCTCGAAGATGATGCGCCGGGACAGGGTCTGGCCGGCGTTGCGCATCATGAACTCCAGCAGCTTGAACTCCATCGGCAAGAGCTCGATGCGCCGCCCGCCGCGCTCGGCCTCGCGCCTGACGAGATCGAGCTCCAGGTCGGCCACCTTCAGCCGCAGCTCCGGGCGGACGGCTTGGCGATGGCGGCGCAGGATCACCTCGAGCCGAGCCACCAGCTCGTCCGGCGCGAACGGCTTGACCATGTAGTCGTCGCCGCCGGCTCTGAGGCCGGTGACGCGCGCGTCGACGTCGCCGAGCGCGCTCAGCATCAGCACCGGCGCCTCGCACGCCGCCTCGCGCAGGCGCCGCAGCACCTCCAGGCCGTCGCAGCCGGGCAGCATGCGGTCGAGCGTGATGGCGTCGAACCCGCCCTCCGTCGCGGCCTCCAGGCCCGACTCGCCATCGAAGCGCAGCTCGGGCTCGAAGCCGCCCGCGGTCAGGCAGGCGGCGATCTCCGTGGCGGTCGCCGCGTCGTCCTCGATGACCAGGATGCGCGCCATCGCCGGCTTACATGGCGGGCATGCTCGCGCGCGCCAAGGCCCCGCGCAGGTTGCCGACGCAGGCCTGGAACGCCGTCCCGGCCGGATCGAAGCCGAGCCGGGCGCAGGCCAGCTCGTCGCGCTTCCAGGCCTCGCCGCGCGAGCTCTCGAAATAGGAGCGGCCGCCCGCGGCGGGGGCGCTGGCCCGGACGGACGCCGGCGCCGGCGCAGCATCGGCCAGGCGCAGTTCGCATTCGTCGAAGTCCTCCGCGCCAGGCCTCAGCCCACGCGCCGCACAGGCCCGCCGCGCGTTCGCCATCCCCTGACCGGCGCTCGAGTTTGCGAGCGAGCCGGAAAGGCTCTGCACGCAGGCCGCATAGTGCTTCTCGCCCGGATCCAGCCCCAGCGTGCCGGCGCAGACGCGCCCCACCGCGCCGTCGCGGGCCGGGCCGGCGATCGCGGCCGGCGGCGTCGCGATGCAAGCGAGGGCCGCCAGCGAAACGGCGCCGGCCATGGCGCTGGGGACGTTCATCGGAAGGCGCTCCGCTGAGGTGGGGCAGGGCGCCCACGTAAACGGATGCGAAGCTAGCCGCGCGTCTCCGCCGGGCCAGTGAATAAAGTTTCACCGGATGCAAACGTCCCCGCCGCGCTCCCTTCCCCGCAAGGGGAAGGGGACGTGGGTTGCGGCTACTCCGCGGCCACCAGCGAGCCGGCCATGCGGTCGAGGCGGGCTTTGATGATGTTTTCGGCCTGGCCCATGATCCGCGCAACCAGCTCCTTGCAGGTCGGGATGTCGTGAATCAGGCCCTGGCTCTGGCCGGCCGACCAGATGCCGCCGTCGATGTCGCCGCCCTGCAGCACGTTGGCGCGGCCGCGCGCGCCGGAGACCAGCTCGCGCACGTCGTCGATGGTCTTGGTCGCGTCCTGCTGGATGCGCACCACCTCTTCGGAGATCGCGTTGCGCGCCACCCGCGAGGTGTTCCGGAGCGTGCGGTTGGTGAGGATGGTGTCGCGCTCGGTGTTCTTGACGATCTGCTCCTTCACGTTCTGGTGGATCGCCGCTTCCTGGGTCGCCATGAAGCGGGTGCCCATGTTGACGCCCTCGGCGCCCAGCGACAGCGCCGCCACCAGCGAGCGGCCGTCGGCCATGCCGCCCGAGGCGATCACCGGGATCTTCACCGCGTCGACCGTGGCCGGCAGCAGCACCATCAGGGTCACGTCGTCCTCGCCCGGGTGACCGGCGCACTCGAAGCCGTCGATCGAGATCACGTCGACGCCCAGCCGCTCGGCGGTCACCGAGTGACGCACCGAGGTGCACTTGTGGATCACCTTGATGCCCGCCGCCTTGAAGTCCGGCAGGTGGTCGATCGGGCTGCGGCCGGCGGTCTCGACGATCTTGATGCCGCTCTCGATGATGGCGCGGCGATAGTCGTCGTAGGGGATCGGGTTCAGCGACGGCAGCAGCGTGAGATTCACCCCGAACGGCTTGTCGGTCAGCTTGCGGGTCTTCTCGATCTCTTCCGTCAGCGCCTCGGCGGTGGGGAACAGGTGGGCCACGATGAAGCCCAGCGCGCCGGCGTTGGCGACCGCCGCCACCAGCGGTCCGTAACCGACGCCGGTCATCCCGCCCATCACGATCGGCGTCTCCACGCCGAACATCTCGGTGATTTTGGTCTTGATCACAGTTTCCTCTCGGTCAGGTTCGATTGAAGACGGCCCGAAACCAATTCTGGACGCCTAAAACAGTTGTTCGTCAATCTCACGACGCGGCGGCTGACGCCCCGGAACACAAGCGGAAAAGCCACCGCAGCCGGCCATGGCTAGGCCCGGCCGGCCGGGCCGACGCTCGCCTTACCGACGCGAGAACTGCGATGCGGCGCTTGGCGGAAGCCACGTTGTCTGCGGGTGTCTCGGCGAAGGCTGCTTCCGACCACCCGACGCCAGCCCGGACATTGGCGCATTTCCCGAAAGCGGCCCAACTGGGCGCGCCCGCACCGACCGCTAGCGCTGGTCGCCAGGCGCGGCGCCGTCCCGGCCGCCGCGCCCAGCTTCAGTATGGACTTCACCAATTCCCGTGGTGGTGGTGGTGGTGGTGATGATGGTGGTGCTGCGGCCGGGCCACCCATGCCCAGCCGTTCCAGTAGTAGCCGCGGTTGTAGTACCATTGCCGCGGAGCATACCGCTGATACCCGGGTATGATCACCCAGCCGCCGCCGTTCCAATAGTAGCCGTTGTTCCGATACCACTGCCAGGAATGGTGGTGGTGATGATGGTGGTGGTGCTGCTGCTCCCAGTACTGCGCCGGCTGAAGACGAGCCGCCTGCTCGCGCATGGCGTCGTCTGCGGCCAGGCGGGCCGTCGCGTTAGGTACTGGCTCGAGCAGGTCAGCATAGCTGAGCGCCGGCGGAATCGGGTTCGCGATGGCGAGGCTCGGCGCCGAGGCCCCCGCCAAGACGGCGGCCACTGCGGTTCCAGACAACCAAATGCTCTTCATCTTCACGGTGCTATTCATCCTCCTGGTCGGCCCCCGCCATTCTGAAGATCAGCCCGCCTGCGTTCGAAGGCGGGCGGTCACGTGTCAGGCCCCGTCTGCCTGGCTTTCATGCGGGCTGCGCGCGCGAGATTGCGGTACGTCCCATCGAAGATGGTCTGGGTGTCCGAGGTCCAGCGGGTGCCCTCGGCCAGCCGGTCGCGGTTGGCGGCGAGGCGTCGAGCCCGCAACTCGCGCTGCGCGGCGGTCTCGGGATCCATGGGCTCGACCGTCAGGTCGGGATCCGCCGGCAAGACCGTGAAAGCGATAAACGGCTCGCCCTTACGGAAAACGTGGGTCACTCCCGGCGGCGGGGCCCGGAAGATGCAGAAGAAGATCATCGGCCACCAGTCGCTGCGGATCAGCGCCGGAACCGCTAGCGGCGTCGAATATGTCGGGTCGGTAAAATAGCGCGGGTGCGGCTCGGTGCGTATGGCGAAGCCCGACGGCGCCTCCAGGTCGAGGGAGAGCTGATAGGAGTAGTAGTCGTCGCCAAAGGTCCGGAACGGCGGCCAGACCTCCATGTCCTCAGGCGGTGGACCCCAATCGGCGTCCAGTCGGACCCGCCCGTTCACCGTGGTGACGCGCAGCTCCGCATCGTAGGGATACAGGAGCTCCAGACCGTAACGCGCGCTTTCGAAAAATGGGATGCAGTGCCAGGGCTGCTCGTGCCGGCCGTCTTCACGGGTCTGCTTGTCCCCGGCCCAGCCCGGCACGGCGACCCGGATCAGTTGTGGCTCAGGTCGCTTGCCAAACTGGCGGAACTTCACGACCGGCATCGTTGTCTCCAGCAGCTTTTGTTGCTGGCTTATTGCGACGCAGATGAGCGGGAGATGAACGGCCTTCAGCGGGAGCCAAGGGCTTGCGTAACGACGCGAAAGTCCCCTTTCCGCCGTTGCGGTCCCTACGCAGGAAGGCGCGTGGAGAGCCCCTCGGGGACCCTCTGGGAGGTTCGCCTTTGGGTCATCGCGCCGCGTCTTGGAAGAACGCGACTTACCCTCGCTCGCCGTAGCTGACCGCCATGCCGGCGCGGACGTCCTGCTGCACGCCGTATTGCGGGAAGGGGTAGCGGAAGCCGTTCTTGGAGAGCGCGCGCATGCCTTCCAGCGCCTTCACCAGCTGGTCCGGCGGCAGCGCCATCAGCATTTCGTCGTCGTTGACCCCACCGTAGTGGCGCTCGGCGAAGCAGGGGATCGAGAGGGACGGCTCCCGGCGCGTCAGCGCGCGGCCCCATGAGTCCGCGCAGGCGCTCTCGCCGACCACGCTCCAGTCGAAACGCTTGTAGCCCGACCACTGCAGGCCGTTGATGAAGTAGATCATCGCACCGGGCGTTGCATAGAAGAGCGCGATGTCGGGGTTGGTCAGCTTGCCGGCCCCCAGCGGCCCCACCGCCAGCGCCTCGTAGCGCCCGTCGGGCACGCAGGTCATCGCGGCCTGGTGCGCGGCGGCGTCTTCCTGGGTGGAGAACCAGACGCCGGTCATCTGGCCGCCGGCGTACCAGCCCTCGGTCTTCGCCGCGCCCAGCCCCACCACCGCGCGGCACTGCGCGCCGACCAGGTCGTCGGAGGTGACGCCCACGGTCCAGCCCAGCCGCGAGGCCTGGCCGACCACCTGGTCCAGCGTGTGCACGTGCTGCGGCCGGCGGATGCGCGCGATCGCCTCCATGTCGGCGCGGTTCTCGAACAGTTGCATGGCGAAGACGATCGAGCGCAGCTTCAGCCGCTGCTCCAGCTCGGCGACCACCTCGCCCCAGTCGGTGATCTCGTTCGCGGCCGTTTCCATCGCCGATCCTCCCTTGCCAGCGGAGACAATGCGCGCGCGCGGCGGCGGCGGCAAATCCTCACGCTGGCCCGCCGTCGCGGCGAGCCACGCGGCGCCTTCCCTTTCGGTCGTTTATAACTTATCGATCAGTTATAAACGAGGAGGTCGCCGATGTCCGCAGACAAGCCGCTCGCCGAGAAGCCGCTTTCGGGACAGGTCGCGCTGGTCGCCGGCGCGACGCGCGGGGCGGGGCGGGGCGTCGCCCGGGCGCTCGGCGCGGCCGGCGCGCGGGTCTACTGCACGGGCCGCAGTTCGGCCGGCCACCCGACAGGCATGGACCGCCCGGAGACCATCGACGAGACCGCGGCGCTGATCGAAGCGGCCGGCGGCCAGGCGGTCGCCGTGCGCGTCGACCACACCCGCGAGGACGAGGTCGCCGCCCTCGCCGAACGCATCCGCGCCGAGGCCGGGCGGCTCGACGTGCTGGTGAACAGCGTCTGGGGCGCCGACCCGATGGTCGACTGGTCCAAGCGCTTCTGGGAGATCGACCTTGCCGGCCTGCGCGCCTACCTCGACCAGACGCTGGTCAGCCACGTGATCACCAACCGGCTCCTCGCGCCGCTGATGGTCGAGGGCGGCCCCGAGGCGCACGCAAGCGGCCTGATCGTCGAGGTGATCGACGGCCACTTCGCCGGCTACCGCGGCCACATTCTCTACGACCTGGTCAAGGCGGCGCTGGCGCGTCTCGCCTATGGCATGGCGGTCGAGCTGGTCCGCACCGATGTCACCGCGCTCGCCCTGTCGCCCGGCTTCCTGCGCTCGGAGGCGGTGCTCGGGCATTTCGGCGTCACGGAGGAGACCTGGCGCGAGGCGATCGCCAAGGATCCCTACTTCGCCGAATCCGAGAGCCCTGCCCTCACCGGCCGCGCCGTCGTGGCGCTGGCCAGCGACCCGGACGTGGGGCGCAAGGCGGGGCTGATCCATTTCGCCTCCGACCTCGCCCGCGAATACGGCTTCACCGACGTCGACGGCCGCACGCCGAACTTCCCGCAGCTGTTCGACGCGCGCTGCGAGGCGATGGCGGCCGCGCCCACGCTGGCGGACCAGGACCGCTACCTGCTCTGGGCGCGCTACTGTCAGATCCACCAGGACCCGGCCCACCGCGCGCTGGCGACGCGCCTGCAGCAGGCGCTCGGGCTCGCGGGGCTCGGGCCGGGCCTGGCCCCCGCGCCGGTGTCCGCATGACCGCCGCGCTCGGCTTCCGCGCCGGCCGCGGCGGCGCCGTGGTGGTCGCCGTCGCGGCGGGCGCCGGCGCGCCGCGGCTGGTGCTCTCCAGCTACCTGGCGACCGCCGCGGCGGGCGACCGCCTCGCCTACGAGCCCTATCACGTGGCCTACGAGCTGCCGCGCGGCCCGGGCGGCGAACCCACCCAGGAAGCCGCGGCCGCCGTCGCCGAGGGCCGCCGTCGCCAGGCGGACGTGGCGGCCAAAGCGTTGGCGAACCTGCTGGGTACGCTGGCGGCCGCAGGACAGCGGCCGAGCGTCGCGGCCCTGCTGATCAACCGCGCCGGCTGGATGACCGACCTGCTGCCGCACGCCCTCTCCCACCCGGCGCATCCGCCGGTGATCGAGGGCCTGGCGGTGCGCGAGGCGTTGCGCTTCGCCTGCCGGGAACGCGGCCTGCCGATCGTCGAAATGGACGAGAAGACCCTCATCGAGGCCGCCGCGGTGAAGCTGGGCCAGTCCGCCGGTGAGATCGAGACCGCGCTGAAGGCGCTGGGCGCGGCGGCGGGCAAGCCGTGGCGCAAGGCGCAGAAAGAGGCCTGCCTGGCGGCCTGGGTCGCGGCCACGGGTCGCTAGCCGATGCCCCGGCGCAAGCTGATCAGCGACGAGGAGATCCTCGACCGCGCCCTGCCGGTGATGGCCAAGGCCGGTCCTGGCGGCTTCACCATGGCCGACGTCGCCCGCGTGGTCGGCGTCGCCCCGGCCACGCTCCACCAGCGCTTCGGCGACAAGCAGTCGCTGGTCGAGCGCGCCTTCGCCCGTGACAACGCCCGTTTCGTCGCCTGGCTGGAGGGCCTGCCGGGCGGCGTCGGCGCCGAGGTGGTGATCGCCGTCTACGCCGAGGCGACCAAGCTGTTCGGCGACAACCCGAGCCTCGCCGACCACCTGCTGTGGCTGCGCGAGGACATCCGCGACCCGGCGCTGAACCGACTGGCGCGCGAGCGCTTCCGGCTGTTCCGCGCGTCGATCGTGCAGCGCCTGCCGCCGATGCCGATCCCGCCCGAGCGCGCCGCCGACCTGCTCGACGCGCTGCATCACGGCGCGGTGGTGCAATGGGCGCTGGAGCCACAGGGCCAGCTCGCCGACTACGTGGCGCGCGCCCTCATCGACTGCTTCCGCCTCTGTGGTCTCTGAGCCGGATTGCTTGCGGTCTGACTCTTCGTCGCGTCGCAAGTGATTGAAATGTAACGAGTCGGCTACGGGAATTGCTTGGAGCGTGCCTCCGAATTCTCAGCCAGTCTGACTGCGAATTCGCAATACTGACTCCGGTAGACGTCAGCGGTGGGTGGGCCAGCCGAAACCGAAGCGTCCAACATAGTACGTGCGGTGAAGGTAGCCGAGGTTGCTTTGCCAGTCTCGGATCGCCTGTGCGAAGCGCACCGCATCGTGCCGCTTCTTCGAGCGGGCGAAGCTCGCGATCGAGGCAGCCATTTCGGGACTCGGATGGCGTCTGACGCCCATTCCAGACCTCAACGTGGGCGCTAGCGTGCCATGTTCGGCCGGAGCGCGCAAACCAACCTAACGTGCTTTGCTTTGTGACCAGCGACGAGCGTAAGGGGCCGCCCCACGCTGCCAAAAGGGACGGCGCAGTGAACGGCAGACCACCCCCGACGGACGCCGAGGTCCGCGACATCCTCGTCGAGCGACTTGACGCGGAGCACGACGGGGCGAGCCTGGTTGTTGGGATCGTGAGCGCGGAAGGCCGCCAGATCGTCGCCCACAGCGCCGCGAGTTTCGCCGACGTCATGACGCCCGGCAGCGACACTCTGTTCGAGATCGGCTCCAACACCAAGGTCTTCACGGCCCTCTTGCTGGCCGAAATGGCGGCGCGGGGCGAGGTCGGACTCGACGATCCTGCGGCGGTATTCCTGCCGCCGGGCGCAACCTTGCCGGAGCGCAACGGTCGTCGGATCACCCTTCGCCATCTGGCCGCGCACGTCTCGGGACTACCACGCGACGCGGATAACTACGCGCCGAAGGACCCGGCCAATCCCTTCGCTGACTTCACGGTGGAAGGCTTGTACGGCTTCCTGGGCCGATACCGGCTCGATCGCGATCCCGGCGCCGCCTATGCCTACTCGAATGTTGGCGCGGGGCTGCTCGGGCATCTGCTGGCGTTGCGCGCACGATCGACCTTCGAGGCGTTGGTGCGCGAACGAATTTCTTTGCCGCTGGGGCTGGTGGATACGACAATTGCCCTGACGCCGGCTCAGGCGCAGCGCGGGGCGCGTGGGCACAATCACGCGGGACAGCCGACACCATGGCTGGAAATGCCGGCCATACCTGGCGCAGGCGCGCTCCGGTCCACGGCCAACGATCTGCTGACGTTCCTGGGGGCAATTCTAGGCCCAACGTCGACGCCGCTCAGCGATGCGATGCGAGCGCAGCTCGCCGCCCGGGTTCCCGCCGGCAGGCCCAACGGTGACCAACAGGCGCTAGGCTGGCTGATCTCACACCGCGAAGGCCATGAGATCGCTTGGCACGTCGGGCGCACGATTGGTGGCCATGGCTTCATTGGAGCCGACCTGTCCCGGCGGATAGGCGTTGTTGTGCTGGGTAACATGGGCGCGCTGCGCGCCGGCGATGACATCGGCTTCCATATACTCGCGGGCGCACCCCTCGCTCCTCCGCCAGTGAAGCGTCGCGCCGTGCGGCTCGCCCCAGAGCAACTCGAACGGCTCGCCGGCCGCTATCGGCTATCGCCTACGGTCGATCTCGTCGTCAGCCGGATCGCCGGCTACTTACGCATCGACATCGGCGGGCGCGCCTCGCATGCCTTCATCCCGGAGAGCGAGACCACCTTCTTCGTGCGCCACTTCGACGCTCAGGTAACGTTCGAGCTGGGTGAGGACGGCTTCGCCGCCGCCCTCGTCACGCACCAGGATGGCCGCGCTCAGCGGGCGCCGCGCCTCACCTGACCGAGCTCGATCCCGTTGTGGGAGGTTGCGATTCGGCGGTGGCGGTTCAAGCCGGTTGCGTGGAGCCCGGCGAGAGTCACCACGGTGCAACCTGAGTCAAACCGTCGGCAATCCAACACTCTGAGCCGCGGCTGGCGCACCCGACAGGATTCGAACCTGTGACCTCTGCCTTCGGAGGGCAGCGCTCTATCCAGCTGAGCTACGGGTGCGGCTGAGGCGCCCGGTCTCTAGCCGAAACGGCTGGGCGCGGCAAACGCCCCGCGGCGCCCCTTCGGCGCCCCCTGCGACGGCAGGTCCTGCGGTTGGAGTCGGTCGCGGAAGTCGGGACCGCGGACTGCGGCCGGGCCAGGGCCCAGCCGCCGCCGAAAGCGCGCCCTAGATGAACACGCCGTAGGCTATGTCGACGATCCGGCCGTTGCTGAGCTGCACCAGCACCAGGTCAGGACCCCAGCGCACCCAGCGGAAGCCGGGCGGCGGCGCGGGCAGGCCGAGCATCGCCCAGTCGTTCCAGAAGAAGGTGTTGGTCAGGAAGAGGCCGGGCATGAACCCGCCCACGGTCCAGCGCCGGTAGGCCCAGCCATGCGGCCAGACCCACGCCGGGCCGCGGATCCGGTGCATCGACCGGCCGTGCCACCACCAGTTGCTCGAGGTCGGGCGACGCCACGGGTTGGGGCGCGTCCCCGGCCGCCAGACGCCCGGCGGGGGCCAGGTGGCCGGGGGACGGGTGACCGGGGGTCGCGTACCGCCGGTCGGGGGCCGGCCTGAAGGCGGGCGACCCGTCGGCGGTCGCGTCCCAGCTTGCGGGGGCCGCTGGTGGCCGCCGCCGCCACCTGGGCGACCCGGCTGGGCGCCGCCGCCGCCTCCGCCTGGGCGACCTGGCTGGGCGCCGCCACCGCCGGGTGGCCGGCCGCCAGCGCCACCGCCGCCGCCGGGGGGCGGGCCACCGGGTTGGCCGCCGCCGCCGCCCGGACGACCGCCCGGCCGGCCGCCGCCGCCACCGGGGCGCTGGCCCTGCTGGCCGCCCTGGCCGCCACCCTGGCCAGCCCCTGGACCGCCGCCGCCCCCGCCTTGTGGCGGCTGAGCGAGCGCGAGGCTGGACAGGGTCAGCGAGAAGATGAGACCGATGGAGAGAGAGCGGCGCATGGCAAGCTCCGACTGGCGGGCGCGTCCCGTCGCCCTCGGCGGCAGTAACCGCGACCGTGGCGTGTGGGTTCCACACGAATAGGGTTATTGGACGCGAATGGCTCGGGGAGGATGAGAATGCTGCGGATGCAGACACGGCGCGGGTTTACGGCGGCCCTCGGGCTCGCAATCCCGGCGCTCGCGGCATGGCCAACGGCGGTCGCTGCGGCGGCCGGCGATGATCCGACGCTGCGCGCGGTGATCGACAGCGGGCCGCGCCCGGCGGCTGACAAGGCGCGCGACACGTATCGCCACCCCTACGAGTCGCTGGTGTTCTGGGGCCTGAAGCCGGGCATGACGGTGGTCGACGTCTCGCCTGGCGCCGGCTGGTGGACCGATATCATCGCGCCCTACCTCGCCCGCACCGGCGGCCGCTACATCGCCGCGGTGGCCGACCTCGACGATCCCAAGGTCAGCGACGGCGCCCGCAAGGGCCGCGCCGCGTTCGAGGCCAAGTACGAGGGTGATCCGAAGCTCTACGGCAAGGTGACCACAGTCGGCTTCGGCGCGCATTCGGGCGCGCTGGCGCCGCCCGGCACGGTCGACCTCGTGCTGGTCTCGCGCGAGATCCACGACTGGGCGCAGGTCGACGGCTTTACCCACAAGGCGTTCGGCGACTTCCACGCGGCGCTGAAGAGCGGCGGCGTGCTCGCGGTCGAGGACCACCGCGCGCCCGACGGCGCCGACCCGAAGCTGGCCAACGGCTACATCTCCGAGGCCTGGGTGATCGGCGAGGCGAAGAAGGCCGGCTTCCGGCTCGCCGCCCGCTCCGAGATCAACGCCAACCCGAAGGACACCAAGGACTATCCGTTCGGCGTCTGGACCCTGCCCCCCACCCGCCGCAGCGCCCCGCCCGGCCAGCCCGCCAACCCCGCCTTCGACCACACGAAGTACGACGCCATCGGCGAAAGCGACCGCATGACGCTGAAGTTCGTGAAGGCGTAGTTGTCCCTCCCCTCCTGGGGAGGGTGGTCGCAAAGCGACCGGGTGGGGATGTTTCACGCGTCAACGTTCGCAAGCCGGTTGGCGCCGTGCAATCCCGGGACTCCCCCACCCGCCTCGCTACGCGAGCCTCCCTCCCATGATGGGGAGGGATACAGAGGCTACGGAACCCCCGTCGCCGCCGCATCGGCGCCGTAGGTCAGCGCCAGGAAGACATCCTCGAGGTCGGGCTCCTCGGTGCGCAGGTCCTTGATGTGGACGCCGGCGTCTCTCGCCGCGGCCAGCACCTGCTCGACGCTGGCCTGGTGGGTGTGGAAGCTGATCGCCAGCTCGCCGGTGGGGCGCAGCCGCGTCTCGAACGGCGGCACCGGCGGCGGGGTCGCCAGCGCCTCGCCGGGGGTGATCACCACCGAGCGGGTGTCGAGCCGGGTGAGCAGCTTGGAGGTCGGCTCGCAGGCCACCACCGCGCCGTGGTTGACGATCGCGATCTCGTCGCAGAGCTCCTCGGCCTCCTCCAGGTAGTGGGTGGTGAGGAGGATGGTGACGCCCCGCCGGTTCAGCTCGACCACGTAGTCCCAGAGCTGGCGGCGCAGCTCGACGTCGACGCCGG